>JBDNDG010000004.1:0-36256 GCA_046719255.1 Chloroflexaceae bacterium | reverse complement strand
GGCGTGGGGCTGGGGGTGGCCGTGGGCGCCTCGGTCGCCGTGGGTGTCGGCGTGGGGCTGGGGGTGGCCGTGGGCGCCTCGGTCGCCGTGGGTGTCGGCGTGGGGCTGGGGGTGGCCGTGGGCGCCTCGGTCGCCGTGGGTGTCGGCGTGGGGCTGGGAGTGGCCGTGGGCGCCCGGGTAGGTGTCACATCCGGGGTTGCCGAAGGCGCTGGAGTAGCCGTCGGCGTCGGGGTTGCACCCGGTGTTGCCGTGGATTCAACGACGGCAGGCAGGGTCGCCGTGGGCGGCTCAGTCGTGGGATCGGGCGCCCCGGTGGGTGTTACCGAAGGAGGGGGAACGGTGGTGGCGAAAGGTGGCGGAGGTGGTATCAAATCGCCCGTGGGGCCGCGTCCGGTCACGATCCATACCACGGCCAGGGCCAGGCCACCCAGCGCCAGCGCCGCGGCCATTACCGCGAGCCACGGGCCGGACCACACCCCGCGCCAGGCCGGCATTGCCGGCCCCGGGGCAGCCAGGGTCGCCGTGTCTGGCGCTGAGGAGGCGAGGAGGGGCGGCTGGCGGGGCGGCGGCGCGGCTACGGCGCTGGCCAGCGCCAGGGCGGGCGTGGGGCCTGGCACGGTCGCGGCGCCCGCGCCCTGCGCCGCCAGCCGCAGATCGCGCACAAAGGCCCCGGCGCTCTGGTAGCGCTCGGCCGGATCGCGCGCCGTCGCGCGGACAATCACCGCATCGAGATCGGGAGAGAGGGCCGGGTTCAGGCGCGACGGGGGGACAATCTGCCCGTAGAGGTGGCCAAGGAGCACCTCCTGCACACTCCCCTCGAATGCCCGGCGTCCGGTCAGGGCACGGTAGGCCAGCATCCCCAGGGCGTAGACATCACTCGGCGGGCCGACCGGACCTCCGGCGATCTGCTCGGGGGCCATGTATTCGGGTGTGCCGATCAGCGCACCAGTCGTCGTCAGCCCGGGCGCGGCAAGCTGCTTGGCGATCCCAAAATCAGTCAACAGCACGCCTGGCCCCTCGGCAGCATCGCTGAGAAAGATATTCCCCGGCTTGACGTCCCGGTGGATCACTCCGCGCGCATGGGCATAGTCAAGCGCCTCTGCTACCGGCTCGAGTACCTCGAGCAATGCCTCCAGGGTGAGCGTGCCCGTTTCCTGGAGCCGATCGTGCAGGGTTCGACCGCTCAGCAACTGCATGGCGATAAAGACCATGCCTTCGTGTTCGCCCACGTCGTAGACTGCCACAATGTGGGGATGCGCCAGCGAGGCCGCGGTAACGGCCTCGCGTTTGAAACGCTCCACCACGGCGGGGTCATCGCTGAAGTGAGGATGGAGGATCTTGAGGGCTACATCGCGCTGCAACACCGTATCTACAGCGCGATAGACCGCGGCCATCCCGCCCCGGCCAAGCAACTCCTTGATATAATAACGACCGAGACGCTGATGGATAAGGGAACGGTCCATGGGTGATGTGCGACCTGTTGATCCGGGCACATTAGAGCTATTGTAACACACGCTTTATCTCAGGCAAGGTTGTACCATTGTTTACGATTGTAGATTTCGGATTGCAGATTGTTGCGCGAGGCATCCAGACGCGCCGTGGCGCAGGGGTACCTGCGGAGCATGCCAGTAAACCTGGGATGAGGTCATACCCTTGCCCACAGGGAGGGTCGGGGCAGGTTGTGCCCTCCCCATCCCGCGAGACCATGCCCATGGTACATGGTACGCGACAACGTCGCATGATCTTTCTATGGATAGAACGTTACGCGCACGAATACTGGGCGCCGGGCCGCCCCTGCGCGAGCTGGCCGCGCGACGGATCAGCCCGGCGCTCCCGGCTGCGTTGACCGCCGCGCTACGGCTCACGCGCGCCGAGCGCGACCGGCTGGTGATCTTCGACCCGACGGTCGCGCCGCTGATCCGCCCGCTGAGCGACACGCAGGATCTGGCCCGCTGGCACGTTGGCGCCGCAGGGCGCTGGCTGATTGCCGTGCCAGCATCCCGCGCCGCCGATCTCCCCGTGCGGCACCCCCATCTCGCCGGGTACCTGGCCACGTTGCCCGCGCCACCTGCTGCCGCGCCAGCTCAACCCTGGTGGGTGCTGCCGGCAGACCGGGAGCAGCCGCCGGAAGCGCCGCGGATCATCGTCAGTGGCACGCTTGTGGCCTGGGACGATACCACGGGACCGGTCGGCGGTTCGGCAACGGTGATCGCTGCGGCCGATCCGTACTGGCTGGCGCTGCTGGCCTCCGTTGTGGGGCGCGCGCTGCTGGCCACGGGCCTCGCGGTGGAAGATATGCCCATCCCCGACGCCCCGGGGCCGGCGCGGGCCAACCTGGTGGGGTTGGCCCTGAGCGCGGCCACGCTGGCGGCCCGGCGGGACGAACTGGAGCGCGCGGTTATACGCCGGCTTGTGGCCGACTTCGGGCCGCCTGGCATTCAGCCAGGGCCGCGGTTGCGCCGCTGGTGGGAGCTGAGCTTCGACGAGTTGCACGCAGCGGTGAATGAGGAACTCCACAACGACATCCCCGAGCGCTACCGCCCCACCTGGGCCGAGATCCACGCCGATGAACGGGCCACCCACGCCGATGCCTCCGCCCGCCTGGCCGACCTGGAACGGGCCATTGACACCCAGGTGGCAGCCCTCTTCGAGGTCGAGCCTGGCGATCTACCATAGGAGAAACCCGGTTTCCCCACGCCCCTGCCCGGGGACGGGGTGGGGCGAGCTGCGCCCCCTCGGGAAGACACCACCTTCCCTCGCATCAGTATCCTGTCAGCGCCGCGCCAGACGACCCGTGCTATACTTGGGCCGTTTCGACCCGGCGCGACACCCGCCCCGGGTCAGGCACGGCCCGCGGTCGGCGCTGGGCGATCACCGGGACGCCCGCAGATCGCCGCTGGCGACAGGGAAGCATGTTTAGAGAACGAAAGATCAGACGCACCTACGGCGGCCATGTCGTTCCACGGCGGCCGGCCTACCCACGGCTGCTCGGACGCCGCCCGGGGTCCTCCGGCACGGGAACCGGCATCGCCGCCCGCCTGGTTCTCGCGCTGCTGATCGGCACCCTGGCCATAATCCTGGGGGCCGGTGGCGTGGCCTACTCGGCGTATGCGAGCACCGCGGCAAGCCTCAAGCTGCGGCTTGATGCGCTGGAGAACCGCCAGTTGTTCCAGTCGTCGCGAATCTATGATCGCAACGGCGAGTTGCTCTACGAGTTTTTTGACACTGGCAAGCGCACCAAGGTCTCGATTGAGGAGATCTCGCCGCTGCTGATCCAGGCGACGATCGCAATTGAGGATAAGACCTTTTACACCAACCCGGGCATTGACCTCCGGGGCATCCTCCGTACCCTGCTCAGTAGCCTGCAGGCCGGTGAAGAAACCGGCGGCGCCTCGACGATCACCCAGCAGGTGATCAAGAACAGCGTGCTCAGCGAGGAAGAGCGCGCGCCCGAGCGGCGCTATGAGCGCAAGCTCAAGGAGATCATCCTGGCCCAGGAGCTGGATAAGCTCTACAGCAAAGACCAGATCCTCGAGTTGTACCTGAACGAGAACTTCTACGGCAATCTGGCCTATGGCATCGAGGCTGCCAGCGAAGTCTACTTCGGCGTGAGCGCCCGCGACCTCAACCTGAACCAGGCCTCGCTTCTGGCGGGATTACCGCAGTTGCCGAGCGTGTACAACCCGATCAACTACCTGGAGCGCGACGCGCAGGGTGGGTATCTCCCTGGCCTGGAGGTGGGCCGGGGCTGGCTCGATCCCGATTACGCCCCACCCGAAGGCACGCCAGCGCCGCGACGCCGGCAGATAGCCGTCCTGCGGCGTATGGTCGAAGATGGCTACGTGAGCGAGGCTGAGGCCCGCGCGGCGCTGGCCGAGCCGCTCCGCTTTGCGCCGCAGGAGGTGCCGCTCAACGCGCCTCACTTCGTTTTCTACGTGCGCGATCTGCTCCAGGAGCGCTACGGCCAGGAAACGCTCTTCGGCGGAGGGCTGCGGATTACCACAACCCTCGATCTGAATCTGCAACGGATGGTGCAGCAAAAGGCCTACGAGCGGATCAGCGAACTCCAGGCGCGCAACATTCACAATGCTGCTGTGGTGGTCATGCAGCCCAATACGGGCCAGATTCTGGCCATGGTCGGCAGCGTTGATTACAACGCCATCGAACCAACCTCCACACCGGGGGAAAGCGGCAATGTCCTCGATGGGCAGGTGAACGTGGCCACCCGTGAACGGCAGCCCGGTTCGGCCCTCAAGCCCTTCACCTACCTGGCGGCCATGGAGCGGGGCATGACCCCCGCGACGGTGATCTGGGACGTGCCCACCGAGTTCCCCACCGGCAATCTCGCCTTCGATGAATGGTACGCGCCGCAAAACTACAACGGTCGGTTCAACGGTCCGGTGCGTATACGCACCGCCCTGGCCAATTCGCTGAACATCCCCGCGGTCAAGGCCCTCAAGTACGCCGGAG
Organism: Chloroflexaceae bacterium; assembly: GCA_046719255.1. Lineage (GTDB taxonomy): Bacteria > Chloroflexota > Chloroflexia > Chloroflexales > Chloroflexaceae > JACAEO01. Next base: position 31,786 of record JBDNDG010000004.1, on the reverse strand, counting down.
TGCAAGAGACGCTCGACCTTCTCGACCGCGTGGGCATCAAGCAGGGATTGAAGCGAGGCAAGGACTTTTACGGGCTGGCGTTGACCCTCGGCGGTGGCGAGGTCACCCCGTTAGAGTTGACCACGGCCTACAACACCCTCGCCAGCGGTGGGCGCTACTATCCGCCGGTGGCAGTACTACAGATCACCGACGGCGAGGGCCGGGTGATCGACGAGTTCACCCCGCGCCGGGGCGAGCAGGTGGTTGACTCCGCCCTGGTGGCGATCATCAGCGACATGTTGAGCGATGACCGGGCGCGGCAGGCCATCTGGGGCCTGAACAGCCCGCTCAAGCTCTCGCTGCCCGCGGCGGTGAAAACCGGCACCACCAACGACTGGCGCGACGCCTGGGCCGCCGGCTATACCCCCTTCGTAACCGTGGCCGTCTGGACCGGTAACAACAACAACGAGCCGACCGCCAGGGTCGAAAGCCTGACCGGTGGCGGCATCATCTGGCGCAACGTCATGGAGGAACTCTTTGTCTGGATCCGCGACAATCCGCGTTACCGGGCACTGTTTGCCGCTCCGTTCCCCGACGGCGTGATCCCGACCGAGTTTCGTCTGCCCGAGGACGGCAGCGTACAGCGGCGCTCGATCTGCGCCCTGCCCGGCCCCTACGGCGGCTACAGTGAGGAGTTATTTACGCGCTCCATGCTCACAGCGATGATCACGCCCACACCGCAGAGCCTGTTCGCCGGCCCGACCGCGCCCGGCGCCACGCCGTCTGCCAGCCCCGAGTCCGATGCGTTGCTCGCCACTCTGAAGGTGCCGTGCGACGCGTTCCAGCGCGTCACGGTCGTGCGTATTCCCAGCCCTGACGAGTGGAGCCGCGATGGCCAGTTGATCGGGTCCGGGGCGACGCCGCCCGAAGGCGCGGAAGCAGAGGAAGCGACCACCGCAGCCGAGCGTTTTTGCCGCCCGGTGGACGGCGAGAGCTACCCCCCGGAACTGATGCGCACGCTGGTAATCTGGAAACTGCCGCCACCCGATCCGGATATGCGCGAGCGTTTCATCTGGCAGGGCGGCAGCGTCGCGGCGTTGAACGTCGAAGCGCTGCCGGCGTGCGACCCGGCGATGTTTACTCCTCCCGCGCCCGTGCCGCCGGTGGCCGGCGCGATTATGATGCCTGACCTCAAGCGCCTGGGTGAGAATCAGGCCCGTGGACTGCTCGCCGCCCTCGGGGTCGATCCGGGCAGCATCTACATTGACTACCAGACACGTTCGAGGATTCCCGACGTGTTTGATCAGTACCCGCCCTATGCGGTAATAAGCACATTGCCGGCCGCTGGCGACTGGATCCTCCCCGGCACCACGGTGGTACTCGGCGTACGCGCCCCGGAGCCATCGAGCGAGCCATCGCCGGGCGTTGAGTCGCCAACCCCCGAGCCGCTGGCGCCCCAGCCGACGGCGCCCGCCCCTCAACCCACCATCCCCGGGCCGCAACCAACCGACGGGACGATGCCGCAGTATCCCACACCTGCTCAACCACAACCAGGGTTGCCGCTGCCACCGACCCTGCCCCAGCCGATACCGCCGGGGAACAACCCGTAGAGGCGCCAGGCACCTCCAACCGCAGTCGGGGTAAGGGGAAACCGGGCTTCCCTAACCCCACAGGGGTGACAAGCCCTCCCCACGGGGAGGATTTGGGAGGGCTGCGCCCTACCAGGAGGATCGCTTTTCCTTCCTGGCCTACCCGGCGCCAGGAAACGGCACCTGCCGCAGTATGCGCTCCACCGCAACCTCGACCGGCTCGCGGTCACTGTCCACGACAACCTCTGCCGCGTCGGGGGGTTCGTAGGGGAGGTGCACGCCCGGGAGATCGCTGATAGCGCCGGCGGCAGCGCGAGCGTAGAGACCCTTCGGATCGCGCTCGCGGCACACCTCGAGCGAGCAGCGCACCCAGACCTCGGCGAAGCGGGGCGCCAGGGCAACCCGCGCCGCGGCGCGATACGCCTGCCGGTGGGCAGTGGCGGCGACCAGCACATTGGCGCCTTCCTGGTTCAACAGGCGCGCCAGGGCCACAAGCTGCACGTAGAATCGGTCGCGGGCCGCAGCGCTGTAGCCGGCCTCGGGTGCGAGCACCGGGCGCACCGCGTCGGAGTCCAGCACCACGGCCATGATCCCGGAGCGCCACAGGCGCTCCTGCACGGCGCGGGCAAGGGTCGTTTTGCCGGCCCCGGGCAACCCGGTCAGCCAGATGGTCCATCCAGGGGGAAGGGGCATGGCAACGATCGCTCTGATGTGAACTCAGGGGAGAGCGGGTTTTCCCACCTGCGGTGAGCCTGTCGAACCGTGCCTCTCCCTGCGGGGAGGGTTTGGGAGGGCTGCGCCCTCCCAGGAATATGTTCATTCGGGCGTTGTGCGCCCCGCGAATGGCGCCTGACGTGAACCCGGAAGAAACCAGGTTTGCTCTACTCACCCACTGGAATGTCAGGCGACCCCGGCGCCTGTACGGGGAAACCCGGTTTCCCCGCGCCCCTGTCCTGTCGGGTGTCAGCCGACCCCACCAGCTCCCCCGGCAGGGAGGGTGTGGGAGAGCCGCGCCCAACCAGAAACGCCAGGAGGCGGGAAGGTATGCGTTCCCGCCTCCGTGGCGCTCGGGTCAACCAACCTTCAGCCAATCACGCCGGAACCTCTTCGGGCCTGGCCTCCCCCTTCAGCTCGATCTTCTTCGGCTGCGGCGCGGCCATCTTGGGGAAGACGATCTTCAACACGCCGTCCACAAAGGTAGCCTCGGGCTTCTCCAGATCGACATATTCGGGGAGCGTGACCCGGCGGAGGAAGGCGCCGTAATGCACCTCGCGGCGGAGATAGTGCTCCTCCTTAACCTCCTCACTCGCACGGCGCTCGCCCTTGATCGTCAGGGTGTTGCCGCTGAGGGTGATGTCAATCTCCTCGCGTTTGATGCCAGGGAGATGCACTTCGATATTCAGCCCCGTGTCGGTCTCGTAGACGTTCATCGCCGGCTGCTCGCGGAAGCCAGCTAGCCAGTCGCTGCTCGGGCGCAGGAGGGCCTCATCGAAGAAGCGGTTAAACGAGTCGCGCAGCGCCCGCATCTCACGGAACGGATCCCAGCGCTCAATCATTGCTACGTCCCTCCTTCCAGCCGCCGGCGCAAGGCCGGCCCATCGGGCAGGAATGCGGGAACAGTGGCGGTGTAACACCAGCGCGGCACGGCCCTGTGCTCGGCGGCTTTCTATGGTACACCTGCGAGCCTGCTACCTGTTCAGAACAAGGCCAGAAGGCGCCAGGCAGTACGCTCGCACCTGGCATTATTGTAGCGCAAACCGGCGCGCTGTCTACTCGTAATTCTGCGGGATGTGGCCCCGTAGTGCTACGAGAGCGCGAGGGTTTCGGATCGCGGCTTGCTGCGCTGGGACGGGCGTGCGCTCTGGCTCGAAAGGCATGCCGCCAGCCTGGTATGCTGAACGCGGCGAAGCATCTTGCTTGCCCCCCTTTGCCGCGCTCAGGAGTGCTATGGGACATGGTCACAATCGTCCGGTAGCTACCCCGGACGGCCGGGCATCTGCTCGGGCGGGTTAAGGGGCAGCGCAGCGCGAATACTGGTGCCCACGCCGGGCGCCGAGGTGATCGTCAAAGCGCCGCCGAGGAGCGCCACCCGCTCGGACATGCCCGACAGCCCGCTGGAGCGGTAGGGGTCGAGCGCGGCGGGATCGAAGCCGCGGCCCTGATCCTCCACCAGGACGTGCAACTGGTCGTTTTCGGTCCAGACCCGCACCGTCACCTCGGTAGTTTCGGCATGGCGGGCGACGTTGGTCAGCGCCTCCTGGATGATGCGGTAGACAACCAGTTCGAGCATGGGGGAAAAGCGACGGTCAATCCCGATCTGGCTGAGGTGGACCCTGACGCGGGTCTGGGCCGTATAGCGTTCGGCGAGCCAGTCAAGGGTCGGGCGCAGGCCCAGGTCATCAAGCATGGGCGGGCGCAAGTCGAGGGAGAGGTGACGCACCCGGGCGATCAGTTCGCCGACAGTGCGGCGAGCCTGCGACAGATAGGCGGCGACGGCGGCGGCATCGCCGTGAGGATCAATCGAGAGCAGCAGCAGGTTGAGGCCGGTGAGCAACTGGCCGATCTCATCGTGCATTTCAGCAGCAAGGGCGCGGCGTTCGGCCTCCTGGGCTTCGAGCAGGCGCTGGGAGAGGGCGCGCAACTGATGGTGCCCGGCGTGGGGTTCGGCAGCCCGAAAGCGCGAGATGTCCACCCAGCTCAGCACCAATCCGTCGAAGCTGTGGTCGGCGGCGCAGACGGGCCGAAAGGCGACCAGAAACCAGCGCCCATCGGGATGCCGGGCCTCGCGCTCAACCGGGGCAAGCGTGTCGCGAACCCGGACGGCATCGCCGACCAGATCGATGGGCGAAAGGGGGCAGGGAATCTCATCGAGGGGCCTGCCCAGATCGGTGGCCTGGAGGCACAGCATACTGACCGCCGCGGGCGAAGCCCGACGCAGCCGGAACTCACGGTCCAGCGCCAGGATGCCGACCTCGCTGGCCGCCACCAGGCGCGCCAGATCGGCTGCCTGGGGGCAGGGGTCGCCAGAAAGGCCATCGAGGGGCGGCAGCCAGACCTGCGGGGGCGTTTCTGGCACGGGGGCCGACGCCTCAGCAGCACGGGCCGCGGATTTGCGCGGGCGACGGGCCATGGTCGCCTCCTTTCCTTTCAGATGAGTACAGGTTGGTTCCCGGGAGGGCTACGCCCGCCCGTGTGGGCCTCTGGGGCAACCGGGTTGCCCCACACCCCTCCCGGAGGGGTGGTTGTGGGAGGATGTCGCCCTCCCACGAACACTTCTTTTCATTCCGGCATTGCGCAGTGTCGCCGCATGGGCAGCTGATGCGAACCTATGGGGAAACCGGGTTTCCCCAGCCCCCTGCCAGTGGGGGCGGCAAGCCTTCCCCACTCCCGATGGGGAGGAAACCCTGCCTACCTCAGCCGCGCGGCGGCCACGGCGGCCTGGCCGAGGGCTAACCCACCGTCGTTCGGCGGGACGCGGCGGTTGATCAGGGTCTCGAAACCGTCGGCGGCGAGACGGGGCAGCAGGCGCTCCAGCAGTAACCGGTTCTGGAAGACGCCGCCGCTGAGCGCCACTACCTCCAGACCGGTGCGCTCGCGCGCCAGCCGGCAGGCTGCCGCCAGGCTCGTGGCGACGGTGGCGTGAAAGCGCCCGGCGATAACCCCCACGCCCACGCCGCTGCGCACATCCTCCACCAGCGCCCGGATGGCCGGGCGCATGTCCAGGCGGAACGGCACTTCCAGAACGATCGAGAAGGGGTAACCGCGCTCGGCCGGTTCGGCGATGTGCTCCAGGGCAATCGCGGCCTGACCCTCGTAAGCCACGTCGGAGTGCAGGCCCACCAGCGCCGCCGCCGCGTCGAACAGCCGACCCATACTCGAGGTGGGTGGGCTGTTGAGGCCCCGTTCGATCATGCGGATGATCAGCCCCGCCCGTACCGGGTCCAGCGATTGCAGGAAGTCCAGCGTAGCGAGGTCCGGGCCATAGGCATGCCAGAGGTAGGCCAGGGCCATGCGCCAGGGCTGCCGCACCGCCGCATCGCCGCCGGGCAGCGGCACGTAGGCCAGGTGGCCGAGTCGAGTGAACTCCGCCAGGGTGGCCAGGAGTACCTCGCCCCCCCAGATCGCCCGATCGGGGCCGAAGCCCGTGCCATCGGCGGCGATGCCGATCACCGGCCCCTCGCGCCCATGCTCGGCCAGAACGCTGGCAATGTGGGCGTGGTGGTGCTGCACGCCGATCTTTATGTCAATTGGAAGCGCCAGGGCCTCCCTGGTTGCCAGGTACTCCGGGTGCAGGTCGTAGGCCACCACCTCCGGCGCAATGTCGAAGAGGCGCTCGAAGTGGGCAATCCCTTCGCGGAAGGAGGTGAGGGTCTCGAGGTTTTCCAGGTCGCCGATGTGGTGGCTGAGAACGGCCTCGCGCTCACGGAAGAGGCAGAAGGTGTTCTTCTGGTGGCCGCCGACGGCCAGGATGGGCCGCGGGGCGGCCAGGTCCAGGCGGAGTGGTTCGGGCACGTAGCCCCGCGAGCGCCGCAGGGGTTGCTCGCCACCGGCTACCACGCGGGTGACGCTGTCGTCGCAGCGGATGTGGATGGGCCGGTTGTGGCTGAGGATGGCGTCGGCGATGGCGCCGAGCCGGGCACGGGCGTCGTCGTCGCGATAGGCGATTGGCTCGTCGCTCAGGTTGCCGCTGGTGAGCACCAGTACCGCGGGATGCTCCGGGTCGCGGCGGGCAGCAAACGCGTCGAGCAGCAGGGTGTGCAGCGGGGTGTAGGGGAGCATGAGACCCAGGGTAGCGTGGCCGGGGGCCACATCGGGGGCCACGGGCGCCGAGGGTAGCCGGTCAAGCAGCACGATCGGGCGGCGCGGGGAGAGCAGCAACGCCTCCTCGGCCGGGCTCAGGGCGCACAGGCGCCGGACGGTGGCCAGGTCGGGGGCCATGAGCGCGAAGGGTTTGGCCTCGCGCTGCTTGCGCTGGCGCAGCCGGGTCACGGCCCCAGGGTGGAGCGCGTCGCAGGCCAGGTGGTAGCCGCCCAACCCCTTGACTGCCACAATCGCCCCGGCGGCCAGCGCTGCCGCTGCCGCCTCCAGCGGCGGCAGGCCCGCCCCGGGCCACGACCCCGCCAGCTCTTCCCATTGCAGGCGCGGCCCGCAGACCGGGCAGGCGTTGGGCTGGGCGTGGAAGCGCCGGTCAAGGGGGTTCTCGTACTCGGCGCGGCAGGCAGGGCAGAGGACAAACTGGCGCATCGTGGTGCGGTCACGGTCGTAGGGGATGTCGAGCACGATGGTGAAACGGGGGCCGCAGTTGGTGCAGTTGATGAAGGGATAGCCATAGCGGCGGTCGGTGGGGTCGCGCAGTTCGCGCAGGCAATCGGGGCAGGTAGCGCAATCGGGGGCAATCAGGGTGCGCCGGGTGGTCGTGGCCGCGCTGGCGACGATGGCAAAGCTGCTGTCACCCCGGGGCAACAGCACCGCGCGCTCCAGGGTTTCGATCCGCGCCAGGGGCGGCGCCTCGTCCCGCAGCGCCGCCACAAAGCGCTCCAGGCCGGCAAGCGGACCCTCGATCTCGATCGTGACCCCGGTGCTGTCGTTTCGCACGAAGCCGGTCAGCCCGAGCCGGTGGGCCAGCCCGAAGACGAAAGGGCGAAACCCAACCCCCTGCACGATCCCCCGCACCAGCACCCGCCAGCGCAGTATCTGCCCGCGATCCTCAACCTGCATACCTACTCCCTTGGAGGTGTCGCTCGTGTTCACCGCCGATACTGTTCCCATCCGATGCGCTCCCCTGCGCGCTCCGTGGTGTTCCGGTCCTATCATTTCTACCCCACACCGGCGCGCGCCGTCAAGCCTCCGTTCGCCCAATGCAAAGCAAATGAAAAATTAATTCGACCGTCAAAGTAGTTGACATGGCCCCTCGTCTCAAGTAGAATGACTTCCATTACCGGTAGCGATGAATACTTCCCCCCGGTGGGTTTGCACGGCACGGATCGCCCCCCCGGCGCGCCTGGTTGGAACGAAGCGTCGTTCGCCCTGGATGTGGCTCCTGCACCGGCCCGAGGGAGGCAGAGGGTTCCCGGTGGAAGCGCGACGGTTCCGGCTCGCATCCGGGGGTCGCCGGCGCGATGCGCGCCTCCGGCGCCGTCAGACAGCGGGGCGCGACGCGCCAGGCAGCTTCGCCGCGCAGGAGCTTTGTCGCTCCAGACCTTCCTGCGACAGCAGAATAACCTCACAGAGTTACCGACACCGAGCAGCATGATGAGTAGCAATGGCGCCACTTCACCCCGCAGCGCCTCACTGGAGGCGCTGATCGATCGTCTGAATGAACCGCGAACAGTTGAGGCGCTGCACCAGTTGCTCGACCACGCTGAACTGCTGGCCTACTCGGCCGGGGCGCTGGACGGGCTGATCCGCCGGGGCGAGGCGATCACCGACAACATTGCCGCCAGTCTCGATGAGGTGCGGCAGGCCCTGCCGGCAGAGAGCGGGGCCTACGTCAACGAACTGGCGGCCCTGAGCAAAGAACTCCCCGCCATTACCGCCACGGCCACGCAACTGGCCCAACTCTCGGCGCAACCCGAGTTTCAGGCCACCCTCACCGCCCTGCGTAACCCGACAACCCTCCAGGCCATCAACCAGCTCCTCAGCCAGCTCGAACTGGTCGCCTTTGCGCTGACGGCGGTGAACAACCTGTTGCAGCGCGGCGAGGAACTGACGGACAATATCCGCTCCAGTCTTGACGATGTGCGCGGCGCCATTCCCAGCGAGAGCAACGAGGTCATCGCCCAGATCCTCTCGCTAGCGGTGCTGCTGCCCTACCTCCCCCGGCTCGTCGCCGTGGCACCGAAGTTCATTGAGATTATCGAGCGGCTGGCGCCCTTCGTTGCCTCACAAGAGTTTGACGCCTTGCTTAGCTCCGGCGTGTTCCAGCCAGCTACGGTGAAGCTGGTCGGGCAGGCCGGTGATGCCTTTGTAGCCAGTTACGAAGAACAGCGCCGTCGTCCTCCGAAACGCGGCCTGCTCAGCCTGCTGGGCGCGCTGCGCGACCCGGACGTGCAGCGCGCCGCGGCGCTGATCCTGGCCTTCGGGAAGCGCTTTGGGCATTCGCTGGAGCGGTGAGCGGGGGAGGGTTGGGAAGGGCTGCGCCCTCTCAGGAACACATATGTTCATGCTGGCGTTGCGCGGCGCAGCCGCATGGACGGCTGATGAACAAACATGCACGAACTGTCTATTGCCCTCAGTCTGGTAGAGATCGTTGACGAGGCCGCCCGCCGCGCCGGGGCCGGACGCGTCGTCGCGGTGCACCTGCGCCTGGGCGCGATGTCCGGCGTGGTGCAGGAAGCGTTGGAGTTCTGCTTTCCGCTCGCCACCGAGGGCACACTGGTTGAGGGCGCTCGGCTGGAGATTGAGCGCGTCCCTCTGGTGATAGCCTGCGCCTCATGCGAACGCGATGTGCAGCCCGCGGAGGGCAGTTTTCGATGCCCACTCTGCGGTACCCTGAGTATGCTGATCCGTCAGGGTCGCGAACTTGAAGTGACCGGAATCGAGGTTCCCGACCCTGAGCCAGCTATGGAGGGACCCTGATGCCACCGTTATCCACACGCCTGCTCGAAATCCGCACCGGCGTGCTGAGCAAGAACGATCAGCTTGCGGCGCGCCTGCGCGAGCGTTTTCGCGCCGCCGGCGTGCTAGCGCTCAACCTCGTGTCCAGCCCCGGCAGCGGCAAGACAGCGCTTCTGGAGCGCACCCTTGCCGACCTGGTGCGGGCCGGTTACCGCCCCGCGGCGCTGGTCGGCGACCTGGCCACCGACAACGATGCCCGACGCCTGGAGCGCAGCGGCGCCCCGGTTCGCCAGATCGAGACCCGCGATATGTGCCATCTGGAAGCCGAGATGATCGGCGCGCACCTCGAAGCGGCAGGCTGGAACCTGGAGGAGTTGGAGTACCTCTTCATTGAGAATGTCGGCAACCTGGTGTGCCCCTCGGGCTACGACCTGGGGGAACACGTGCGTGTGGTGCTGCTTTCGGTTACCGAGGGCGAGGATAAGCCAGTGAAGTATCCGGTACTGTTCAACTCCGCCGATGTGGCGATTATCACCAAACTCGACCTGGCGGAGGCGTGCGGGATTGATCTGGCCCTGATGCGTCAGAACATCGAGGAGGTGCGGCCCGGGATTGCCATTTTTGAAACCTCTGCCCGCACCGGGGCGGGGATGGACGCCTGGCTGGCGTGGCTGACGGCAAGAAGGATGCGAGCAGACATGATGTAGAGCTGTGGAAGTGCAAGATTCGGAGCCAGGTGGCCCGGACCTCACACCTCCGCAACCTCCAGAGGAGACCGGTATGGCAACCCTGTTATGGCTCCAGGGAGGGGCATGTAGCGGCAATACGATGTCCTTCCTCAACGCTGAGGAACCGAGCGCCTGTGACCTGGTAACCGACTTCGGGATCGACATTCTCTGGCATCCCTCGCTGGGGATGGAACTGGGCGAGGCCGCGCAACAACTCTTCTACGCCTGCGCCCGGGGCGAGCGCCCGCTCGACATCTTCGTCTTTGAGGGCACCGTGATCCTGGGGCCAAACGGCTCGGGCCGCTACGATATGTTCGCCGACCGGCCGATGAAGGACTGGGTGTACGAACTGGCCAACCAGGCCAGCATCGTTGTGGCGATCGGCGATTGCGCCTGCTGGGGCGGCATCCCCGCCGTGGCACCCAATCCCAGCGAGTCGATCGGCTTGCAGTATCTCCGCAGAGCCAGGGGCGGTTTCCTCGGCGGCGACTGGCGCTCGAAGGCCGGTCTGCCGGTGATCAACATCCCCGGCTGCCCCGCCCATCCCGACTGGGTCACCCAGATCCTGGTGGCGGTTGCCAGCGGGCGGGCCGACGACGTGGCTCTCGACGAGTTGCAGCGCCCGCAGACCTTCTTCAAGAGCTTTACCCAGACCGGCTGCACCCGGGTGCAGTTCTTTGAGTACAAGCAATCTACGCTCGAGTTCGGCCAGGGTACCCGCACCGGCTGTCTGTTCTACGAATTCGGCTGCCGCGGCCCTATGACCCGCTCACCCTGCAACCGCATCCTCTGGAACCGCCAGTCCTCCAAGACCCGCGCCGGTATGCCCTGCACCGGCTGCACCGAACCGGAGTTTCCCTTCTTCGACCTGGCGCCCGGAACGGTCTTCAAGACCCAGAAGGTCAGCGGCACCATTCCGCGAGACGTGCCTACCGGCACCGATCCCATCAGCTACATGGCCCTGGCCGCTGCGGCCCGCGTAGCGGCACCCCGCTGGTCGAAAGAGGATATGTTTGTGGTGTAGCCCGCGACGCGGGACCAGAGGAGCGATGAGTTATGGCTACAGTGACCGATCTTTCTCCGGCGGGCGCGAAAGCTCTCGATCTGCACGTCAGCCCCCTCGGGCGCGTAGAGGGCGACCTCGATGTGCGCGTGTCCGTCCGGGATGGGGTGGTGACCGGCGCCTGGACCGAGGCGGCCATGTTCCGCGGCTTTGAGATTATTCTCAAGGGCAAGGACCCCCAGGCGGGCCTGATCGTCACCCCGCGCATCTGTGGCATCTGCGGCGGCAGCCATCTCTACAAAGCGGCCTACGCCCTCGATACCGCCTGGAAGACCGAGTTACCCCCCAACGCCACGCTGGTGCGCAATATCGCCCAGGCCTGTGAGACGCTGCAAAGTATTCCGCGCTGGTTCTACGCCCTCTTCGCGATTGACCTGGTCAATAAGAACTACGCCGGGGCCGAGGGCTACGATGAGGCCGTGCGCCGCTTCGCGCCTTTCGTCGGCTCGAGCTACGAGGCCGGTGTGACCCTCTCGGGCAAGCCGGTGGAGGTCTACGCGATCTACGGCGGCCAGTGGCCCCACTCCAGCTTTATGATCCCCGGCGGGGTGATGTGCGGCCCGACACTCGCCGATGTCACCCGCTCGATCGCCATCCTGGAGTACTGGAAGGACGAGTGGCTGGAGAAGCGCTGGCTGGGCTGTTCGGTGGACCGCTGGCTGGAGAACCGCTCCTGGGCTGATGTGCTGGCCTGGGTGGACGAGAACGAGCGCCATTACAACTCCGACTGTGGCTTTTTCATTCGCTACGCCCAGCGAATCGGCCTCGACAGGTTCGGCGCCGGCTTCGGCAACTACCTGGCTACCGGCACCTACTTTAACCCCGAGAAGTACGCTCACCCGACTATCGAGGGCCGCAATGCCGCGCTGATCAACCGCTCGGGGGTCTTCGCCGACGGGATCTACTACGACTTTGACCAGGCGAATGTGCGCGAGGATGTCACCCATGCCTTCTACGAGGGCAACCATGTTCTGCACCCCTTCGAGGGCCGCACCGAACCGGTGGACCCGGCAGTCGGGCGCAAGCAGGGCAAGTACACGTGGGCCAAGGCGCCACGCTACGAGATCCCGGGCGTGGGCGCCCGGCCGCTGGAGGCCGGCCCGCTGGCCCGGCAGGTGATCGCCGGCAAGCCCGGCGCGGAGTCGTGGCAGGACTACGACCCGCTCTTCCACGACGCGGTGACCACCGTCGGTCCCAGTGTGCTGGTACGGGTCCTGGCGCGCATGCACGAGGCGCCCAAGTACTACAAACTGGCGCGCAAATGGCTCGATGAACTCAACCTGCACGAGAAGTTCTACATCAAACCCCAGGAGCTGCCCGATGGCCGTGGCTTCGGCTCCACCGAGGCGGCGCGGGGCTGCCTCTCCGACTGGATCGTGATCAAGGACGGGAAGATCGAGAACTATCAGGTGGTGACACCCACCGCCTGGAACATCGGCCCCCGCGATGGCAAGGAGGTCAACGGGCCGATGGAGCAGGCCTTCGTCGGCGCGCCAATCGCCGACCCGAGCGATCCGGTCGAACTGGGGCATGTTGCCCGCAGCTTCGATTCCTGCCTGGTCTGTACCGTTCACGCCTACGACGAGAAGAGTGGCAGGGAGCTGGCGCGCTTCCGGATCGGCGAGGGGGCATAGGCAGCGCGGTATGGAGACGGTTATCATCGGGTGCGGGAACCTGTTGCGGGGCGACGATGCGGTTGGCCCCACTCTGATCCGCCGGCTCTGGGAGCTTGGCCCGCCGCCGGGCACGCGGCTGGTGGATGGCGGCACAGCGGGGATGGATGTGGCCTTTCAGATGCGCGGGGCTGCGCGGGTGATCATTGTGGACGCATCGCGCACCGGCGCCGCGCCGGGCAGTCTCTACCAGGTGCCCGGCGCAACCCTGGAGCAGATCCCGCCACCTCAGGGCATGAACCTGCACGCTTTTCGCTGGGATCATGCTCTGGCCTTTGCGCGCTGGTTGCTCAAGGAGGAGTACCCCCGCGAGGTGACGGTGTACCTGATCGAGGGCGAATGCTTCGACCTGGGAGCGCCGCTCAGCCAGGCCGTTGCAGTGAGTATGGAGAGCCTGGCGCAACATTTGCTGACCGAACTGAGCGCGCCGCTACCCCGGGAGCGGCGGTAGCGCGGGCTCACGGCTCGCCACAACACATCCGATACGCGCCTTCGCTTCGCCCTGCGCGCCGCCCACACCCTCCCCTCCGGGAGGGGCGCGGTGAAACCTGGTTTCCCCGCACCCCTTGCGCAAGGGGTCTCGGAGGGCATGGCCCGCCCACACCCTCCCCACAGGCAGGGGCATGGGGAAACCCGGTTTCCCCTTACGCTAACAAGATGGTTTGTTTCCTGGGGGCTGCGCCCTCCCAAACCTTCCCGCACAGGTCTATTTGCACGTCAAGAACTCGTTCTTTCATCCCGCTATGGGTGGCGACGTCGCACGGAGGTCTCAGGGTATGTCAACCACAAACATCGAACTAACCTCCTTTGGGTACCTGCACTTGCCCGCAGATGTGGCGGAACGCTACTTCCCACACAACACGGTGGTGGCGCTGCCGAAGGGCCGCGAACTCTGGCTGCTGCCCACGCGCGGGCCGGGGGCAGGCGGGTTGCTGCTCAAGCAGCGTAACGCCCGTGGCGACCGCAGCGTGCTGATCTGGGAACTGTTGCCCTCGGGCACGCCGCCGGGGCCGCGGCCTGCCTTCTGGGATGAGCGCGATGGGGCGCTGCGGGTCGCCCTGTGAACGGGCGCAGAACGCGGGAGGGGTTCTACGCCCCGACGCGCTGCCCTGTGGACACGGGAAACGCTGGTTTCGCCGTTCCCCGGGGCGCGGGCTGGCACCCGGCGCTCCGATCCCGGCGGCTGGCGGGGAGGCCGGAGGCGCCCCGGGCTCCAACCCGCCGCCGCGGGGTATGGGGAACCCCGGGTTCCCCGCGTCCTGCCTGTGAACCAGAGCATAGCTACGCTTCACCACGCACATGAATGACCTGGCTGTACGCCCCCAACCCCTGGGCATTTTTCCGCTGCCGGCGGGCTACCTGGTGTTGCCGTCCACAGCCGCGGGCGACGTGGCGCTCGCCGAGTTGCTGCGTGGCCGCGTTCCCGACACGCTGCCGCCTGCCTGGCGCTTCTACGCGCGGGCCTGCCGCGGTGACACACCGGGCGCCCTGGCGGCCCTGGCGGGCGATCCGTCGCCCGAAGCGGACTACAACCGCTTCGTGCTCAGCGGTGACCCGGCGCTGTACGCCAGGCTCCGCGCCGAGACGCGGGGCGACCTGGCACTGCTCCTCGAAGTGGCCGCCTATACCCTCGGCCTGGCCGACCAGCCTCCCGACCCGGCGGACACGACCGATGAGGTGCGCGCCTGCGCCCTGATGGCCCGGGCGGCCCATGCACTGGAACACGACGCGCCCGCCGAGGCCGACCTGGAGGCTGCCATCGCCAGCGCCACGCCCATGTCGCCCCTGCTGGCAGCGCAGTTGCACCTCACCCTCGCCGAGACACGGATCAGGCGCCCCGGGGCCGAGGCCCTGGCGACTCAGCACTATCGCCAGGCCCTGGGCCTGCTGGCGGGCAGCGGGTTGGAGGACGTTCGCGCCCACGCCTGGCTCAACCTGGGGATGCTCTACCAGGAACGCGCCGGAGGTGAGCGCGCCCCGCTGCTCGAAGCGGTCAGGTGCTACCAGGAGGCCCTGCGGTTCTTCAGCCGCACCACCCACCCCGAAGTGTACGCCCTGGCGCAGAACAACCTGGCCCTGGCCTACCTGGCCATGCCCCTCACCGAAGCCAGTGATCAGTTGCGAAAGGCCATCGCCGTGCAGGCCCTGCGCGAGGCGCTTGGCGTGTTTACCCGCGAGGGCCATCCGCAGTTGTGGAGCAGCGTCCGCCTGAACCTGGCGAATGCCCTGCAATACCTGCCCTCGGCCCGGCCCGAGGAGCATCTGACCGAGGCGGTCGAGTTGTACGAGGAGGTGCTGGCCACCCGCGACCCGGAGGCTGACCCGCTCGGCTACGGGCGCGTGCTGGCCAACCAGGGGAACGCCCTGGCCCACCTGGGCATCTTTACCCACGCCCGGCCAAAGCTGCAAGAGGCCGCCCGGCTCTTCGCCGCCGGGGGCGACCACGAGGCCGCCGCGACCGTTCGCGAGATGCTGGGGGCAATCGAACGCCACGTGGCGGCGCAGCAGGAGGCGCCAGGCGTATGAACATGGGGAAACCGGGGTGCCCCAACCCCCTGCCTGCAGGGCTGGCACGCCCTCTGCACCGGGAGGGTTTGGGAGGGCTACGCCCTCCCAGGAAACAACTTATGCTCATTACCCCCAGGCCTGCCGGCCCGGAACATACAGAATAAGCCACGAAGGAGGTTGCGTGACCATTACACCGTCGCATACGGCACTGGAAAGCCTGGCCGAAGAGGTTGACCGCGCCATGGCTGAGGTGCGCGCGCTCGACGAGGGGACGCGCGGGAAGGCCATCGCGCTCCAACGGGCCGTCGAGGCATTTCACAGGGCTGGCCTGACAACGATTATCCAGCGGCTCAAGGCTGACCCCCGCGGCAAGGAGCTGCTCTTTGAGCTGGTGGATGATCCGCTGGTCTACGCGCTCTTCGCCATGCACGGCCTGGTGCGGCTCGACCTTGCGACCCGCGTCACGCAGGTGCTGGAAATGGTGCGCCCCTATATGCAGTCGCACGGCGGCGATGTCGAACTGGTCGAAGTGCGCGATGAAACGGTGTTTGTGCGGCTACACGGGGCCTGCAACGGCTGCTCAATGTCGGCGATCACTCTGCGCGAAGGGGTCGAGGAGGCGCTCCTGAGCCAGATTCCTGAGCTTCGTCGGGTGGAGGTGTTGCCCAATCAGCCCGGGCCGGGGCTGATCCTGCCCGAGGCGATTGGCGTGCGCGGCGCCAGCGCCGAGACTGGCTGGACGCGCGGCCCCCGGGTGGAGGAGGTGCCTCCGGGTACGATGGTCACCCTGCGCGCCGGTGCGGTCGAGGCGCTGATTGTCAACCTCAACCATCGCCTCAGCGCCTTCCGTAACGCCTGCGCCCACCAGGGCCGGCCCCTCGACGGCGGCTTGCTCGACCCGGACGCCGGCACGCTCACCTGTCCCTGGCACGGTTTCTGCTTCGATGCCGGCAGCGGCGAGTGCCTCACCGCGCCCCAGGCTCAGCTCGAACGCTTTCCGCTGCGGGTCGAGGAGGGGGTGATCTGGGTGCGGTTAGAGGGGTGACGAGGTGTGGAGATATGGAGGCGTGGAGATGTGGGAGTCTGGGAATGATGCGGCGCTGAGGCCGTTTCGTATGTCTTCGCCTCTCCACACCTCTGCAGCGTCGCCTCTCCACCCCCCCCTGCGGCTGGGCGCGGCGTCACCGGGGGGGCTGGCGCTGCCTGCGGCCCAACCCACACCTGAGCAACTCTACGCGCCCCGCGGCGTCTACCTCGACGATGAGTGGCTGGTGGTGGCCGATTCGGGCAACCATCGCGTGCTGATCTGGCGCGGCCTGCCGAGCCGCGATGGCGCGCCTGCCGGGGTGGTGCTGGGCCAGCCGGATTTTACCAGCGAGGGGCCTGCCGCAGGCGGGCGCGGCCCGGCCAATGGTATGCACCTGCCCACCGGCGTGCTGGTGGTCGCCGGACGGCTCTACGTGGCCGATGCCTGGCACCACCGCGTGCTGGTGTGGAAGCGTGTGCCGGAACGCTCGGCAACCCCGCCCGACTACTGCCTGGGCCAGTTCCGGCTCGATGCAGTGGAACCAAACCGCGGCGGTGCGCCCGATGCGCTGAGCCTCTACTGGCCCTACGGTCTCGGCTGGTGCGCCGGGTGGTTCTACATCGCCGACACGGGCAACCGGCGCGTGCTGGGCTGGCGCGGGCTGCCAGAACCCGGACGCGCGCCCGATCTGATCCTGGGCCAGCCCGAGCCCACCGCCCACGACGAGAACCGCGGCGGCCCGCCCGGGCCGGCCAGTTTCCGCTGGCCGCACGCCGTCGCTGGCGACGCCGCGACGCTCTACATCGCCGATGCGGGCAACCACCGTGTACTGGGCTGGTCGCCGCCGCCCGAAGGCGATCGCCCGGCCGATCTGGTGCTCGGCCAGCCCGACTTTACCAGCACCTTCGAGCTGGCCCACGTACCCCAGGGTCCTCACCGCCTGCGTTTCCCCTACGCCCTGGCACTCGAAGAGGGGCGTCTGGCCGTGGCCGATACCGCCAATAACCGCGTGCTGCTCTGGAGCACCACGCCACGCACCGGGGCCTTCGCACCCGCCGACGCGGTGCTCGGCCAGGCTACCTTCGACGAGCACGGAGAAAATCGCTGGCGTGCGGTCGCCCCCGATACCCTCTGCTGGCCGTATGGCCTCTGGTTGCATCGCGGGCGCCTGGCGATTGCCGATTCTGGCAATAATCGTGTTATGATCTGGACACTCAACGGCGCGGGGAAAGGAGGCGGGTGATGTGTCTGGGCATCCCTGGTAAGGTGATCGCCATCAGCGATATTGACGGCGTGCGTATGGGCAAGGTAGACTTCGATGGCATCGTCAAAGATGTATGCCTGAGCTACCTGCCGGACATCCAGATCGGCGACTATACGATTGTCCATGTCGGCTTTGCAATTACACAACTCGATGAGCAGTCGGCGAAGGAGACCCTGGCGCTGTTTCACGAACTGGGCATGCTCGACGAAGAGTTGCGCCAGGACGACGAGGAGGCAACAGCGTGAAGTACCTCGACGAGTTTCGTGATCCCGAGGTGGCGGCCCGGCTGTTCGAGGAGATCCGGCGCATCACCACTCGGCCCTGGGCACTTATGGAGGTCTGTGGCGGCCAGACCCACTCGATCATTCGCAACGGGATCGACCAGTTGCTCCCGCCGCAGATCGAGCTGATCCACGGCCCGGGCTGCCCGGTCTGCGTGACCCCACTGGAGATCATCGACAAGGCCCTGGCAATCGCCGCCCGCTCCGAGGTGACCTTCTGTTCCTTTGGCGACATGCTGCGGGTGCCCGGCAGCCATCGCGACCTGTTCCAGGTGAAGAGCATGGGCGGCGACGTGCGGATCGTCTACTCGCCACTCGATGCTGTGCGCCTGGCCCAGCAGCGCCCCGACCGTGAGGTGGTCTTCTTCGGCATCGGCTTCGAGACCACTGCGCCCGCGAACGCCATGGCCGTTGTACAGGCCGAGCGGCTCGGGTTAACCAACTTCTCGATGCTGGTTTCGCACGTGCTGGTGCCACCGGCGATCAGCGCGATCCTCGAGTCGCCCCGCAACCGGGTGCAGGCCTTCCTGGCCGCCGGTCACGTATGCAGCGTCATGGGCACCTGGCAGTATGGTCCGCTGGTCGAACGCTACGGCGTGCCGATTGTGGTGACGGGCTTCGAGCCGCTCGATATTCTCGAAGGCATTCGCCGGGCCGTGACCCAGCTCGAAGCCGGGCGCGCCGAGCTGGAGAACGCCTACCCGCGGGCAGTGCGCCCCGAGGGGAACCAGCCCGCCCAGGCCGTGCTCGAGCAGGTCTTCGAGGTTACCGATCGGACGTGGCGCGGTATCGGGATGATCCCGCGGAGCGGCTGGCGCCTGCGCGAGCGCTACCGACGCTTCGACGCCGAGGCGCGCTTCGATGTGGGCCACATCCACACCGCCGAGTCGCCCCTGTGCCGCAGCGGCGAGGTGCTCCAGGGCCTGCTCAAGCCAAACCAGTGCCCCGCCTTCGGCAAAGCATGCACGCCCCGCACCCCCCTGGGCGCCACGATGGTCTCCAGTGAGGGAGCCTGCGCGGCCTACTACCAGTACGGACGCTTTATCCCCGCCGGGGAGGTGGAGGTCACGCAATGAGCCTCTCGTTTGAGGACTGGACCTGTCCCCTCCCGCTGCGCGACTACCCGGCTATCGTGATGGGTCACGGTGGCGGCGGTAAACTCTCAGCGGACCTGGTGCGCCACCTGTTTTTGCCGGCGTTCCGCAACCCGGCGCTGGAACAACTCGGCGACGGGGCGGTGGTCGAGATCGGCGGCGCGCGCCTGGCCCTCTCCACCGATGCCTTCGTGGTGCGCCCACTCTTCTTTCCCGGCGGCAATATCGGCGACCTGGCGGTGAACGGCACGATCAACGACCTGGCGATGTGCGGCGCGCAGCCACTGTACCTGACGGCCAGCTTCATCGTCGAGGAGGGGATGCCGCTTGATCAACTCGGGATCATCGCCGAAACCATGGGCGCGGCGGCGCGCCGCGCCGGCGTCACCCTGGTGACCGGCGATACCAAAGTGGTGGACCGCGGTCACGGTGATGGGGTGTTCATCAGCACAACCGGGTTAGGGCTGATCCCCGCAGGGGTGCGGGTCGGGCCGGAGCTGGCCCAACCCGGCGATGTGGTGCTGATCAGCGGCGCGATCGGCGTCCATGGCGTGGCGATCCTCAGCGTGCGCGAGGGGCTGGAGTTCGGCGCGACCATCGCGTCGGATACCGCGCCGCTTCACGACATGGTCGCCGCTCTGCTGGACCAGGGCTGCGCCGTCCACACGCTGCGCGACCCCACCCGTGGCGGGGTAGCCTCGGCGCTCAACGAGATCGCAGCGGCCTCGGGGGTCGGCATTCGCCTGGACGAGCGAGCGCTGCCGGTCCCTGGCCCGGTACGGGCCGCCTGCGAGATCCTGGGCATGGACCCGCTCTACATCGCCAACGAGGGCAAGCTGGTGGCGCTGGTGGCCCGCGAGGACGCCGGGCGGGCCCTGGCGACGCTACGCGCGCACCCCCTCGGCGCGCAGGCTGCGATCATCGGCGAGGCCACAGCCGAACACCCGGGGGTCGTGGTGGCCCGCACGGGCATCGGCGGGACGCGGGTGGTGGATATGCAGGTGGGAGAGCAGTTACCGCGGATCTGCTGATGGCACCCCGCGGGGAAGGGCGCAGGGAAACCCGGTTGCCCCATCCTCTGCCAGGCTGAAGGCAGGTTTTTTCCTGGGAGGGATGCGCCCTCCCGCACCCTCCCCGCTGGCAGGTTAGTTTCCTGGGAGGACCTCGCCCTCCCACACCCTCCACTCAGTGAGGGGCGTGGGAACACCCGGTTTCCTCATAGTTTCATATCAGCCTGGCCATGCGGCCCAGATCATCGAGCGGAATGGGAGCGGGTGCCATAGCGATCACCCGGGTAAAGCCGAGAGCGGCCCAGGTAGCGAGGGCACCCTCGGGATCGGCGACCAGGTCCGTCCAATCCACGTGCAGCGAGAGGTCGAAGCCGGTACGGTCGCGGCCCCGCACGGCACGCGCGGCGTCGAGGGCAGCCAACAATGACGGAAAACGCTCGCGGAAGCGCCACTGGAGATTGAGCCCATCGGCGTAGCGCCCGGCCAGGTGCGCCAGGGCTTCGCTGCGCCCGCCCACGATCAGCCGGGGGGGAGGATGCAGCCCTGGAGACACAATGGCGCCCCGCAGACGCACATGCTCTCCCTCAAATGTCACCGGGTCGCCGCTCCACAGAAGCGGCAACACCTGCAACGCCTCCTCCAACCGCCGGGTGCGCGTGGCGCGATCGCCCTGATCAATGCCGAACGGCTCCTGCTCAGCGCCGTAGCCACCAGCACCGAGACCTACTTCCAGGCGCCCTTCGGCAATCTCGTAGAGCGTGGCCGCCACCTTCGCCAGGCGTCCGGGGTGGCGATTGGTCACATTCGCCACCAACGGGCCGAGGCGAATAGTCGAGGTGGCCTCGGCCAAACCGGTGAGGGTCGTCCAGCACTCCAGCACCGGCTCGCGGGGGTCGTTCCACGAGACGTAGTGATCCCAGAGCCAGAGCGAATCGTAGCCGTGAGCCTCAAGGGCCAGCGCAGCGTGCCGCACCTCGGTGTATGTTGTACCGAACGTGGGCAGGCAGATGCCGATGGGGATCATGGAAGGTATCCTTTGTGGCGCATCCAGCACGTTCTGATACCAGATGGAACGGGAGTCACCGCATAATCCAATTCACCTCCACAGCTCCACACATCGACAGAGGGCTTCGTGGAGGTATGGAGCTGATCCAATGATGCCATCAAGCAGGGTATTGAACAGGAGGGTCGGGCCCTTCCAGAAAAAACCCTGGTTCACCCTGTCGGTGTGCAGTGAAACTGTACAGGCTCCTCTCGTGAGATGTCAGTGCAGGGCGATTGTACAGATGGCATGGCCGCCGACGGTCAACGGCACGCTGCCGTCGGGATCGACGTGAAGAGGGGTGTGCGGCTCCTCGTTGAGGTTGGTCAGGAAGGCCCGGTGGATGGGCCGGAAGAGCCGCAGCCGCGCGGCCTCGGGTTGCGGGCCAGGGTTAAAACAGCGCACGATCAGCGCCTCGCCACTTTCCGAACGCTTGACGGCGCTCAGCACCAGCCGCTCCGAGGTGAGCGTGAGCAGACCAAGCTCAGGCGGCAACTCACCCCGGCGGCAACGGTCGAGCAACAGCAGGGGGCCGCCCTGGTGCAGCGCCGGCTCATCATCGGGCCAGGTCTCGTGGGGCGTGTAGCCCTCGTGCTCATCGCCACGCCGCAGGTAGATCGGCGCGCGGTACCGTTGCGCCTCTGGCAACACCGCTTCCCACCCGCCAGCGTGGGGAAGGAGTGCCAGATCGTAGCGGTGCTCGCCCAGACACTGGGCCTCGGGCGTGGCGCAGGGTACGCCGGCATGGGCCGGGCGCGTCGCCAGATCGCCCCGCGAGAGCCAGCCCACTGCCCGCAGCAGAGTCAGCGCCACGATATTCCGCCCACCGTCAGGGATAACCTCGTACTCCGGCACGCCGCGGCTCAAGATGGCCAGACCGGCAACCCCATCGTTGAGATCAACAAAGCCCCGCTGGTGACCGGTGCGTACCGGGGGCTGAACCCATCCCTGACCGGCTGGTGGATCGATTGAGCGAGCCAGAACATCGAAATGGCCCTCGACCCACACCATATCGGTGGCAATACCGGTCGGGAAACAGATCCGGAGCCGGTGATCCTGCGAGCGGTTGAGCAGACGCACACGGAGTTCCACCAGGGGGCTATCGTGGCGCAAGGTTACTTCGAGGGACAGAGGGCACCCCACCCGGCGACGGCTACGGCGGCGGCGATCGTGGCTCAGGCTTGCCGGCAAGGCCCAGGTACGATCAATACGGTAGCATGCCAGCAGCGGCCCCGCATGCACCAGGCGCAGACGCGCCGGGGCGCGCCGGGTGCTCAGGCACAGGCCCTCCGTGCTGGGGGCGTAATCATACTCATCTCCCGCATCGTCCTCGTCG
This sequence comes from Chloroflexaceae bacterium, assembly GCA_046719255.1. Classification (GTDB taxonomy): domain Bacteria; phylum Chloroflexota; class Chloroflexia; order Chloroflexales; family Chloroflexaceae; genus JACAEO01. Next base: position 9,635 of record JBDNDG010000004.1, on the reverse strand, counting down.
GTGAAGAAAGCCAGATTGCGATAGACGCGCCCACTGGCCCGATCCTCCAGGGTCAACGTGCCGTCGTTGCCGATACTGAGGCGCACAAACCGGTTCGCCATCCCATTGGGCACGATCTGCACCGCTTCACCCTGAAACGGCGGTGGCTCCCCGGGCAGGGCGTAGTAGATTCGGTACCCGCACGGTGAGGTATCAGCGACGCTCAGTGCCACCCGCACCAGACGCCGGCGGTTACCCTTGAGCACCTCCATTTCGTAGTGCTCGTCGCGGTCGAGTACCTGAAACGGCGCCTGCTGACCCTGCGCGTCCACGAGGTGGAACGCCCCGGCGTCAGGTTCGCCTGGCGCAAACGGCAGTAGCGCTTCGACCGTCTCGCTACGTGGCCAGACGGTAGGGTTGTAGAGCACAAACGGCGCGCCCGGATGCGCCGTGCGGTCGATCCGTTCGGCAATCGCCCGGAAGCAATTCCGCGCCACCGTGGTGGCGATCTGCTCAACCTCGGCAAACCGGGTCAGCATCTCACGATGCACCGGATCGACACTGCAACCACAAATATCGTCGTGGGGATGGTTCTGGATCAGGCGGCGCCAGGCAAAGGCGAGCAGGTCGCTGTCGGAACACTCGGCGCCGAGCATCCAGGCCCAGGCGCTCAATGGTTCGGCGTAGTGCTCCAGCAGGGTCTGCACGCGCTCGTTGGCCTGCTTGAGATAGATGCGTGTCGAGTAGACGCCCTGCAACCCGAAGGCATAGCGGCTGCGGTTCAACTCGCCGCAAAACACAGGTAGGTCGGGTGGAGCTGCTTCACGCACGTACCTGAGATACACGGGGAGTGTGCTCTGCTCGAGGTGGACATCGGGCCAGCGCCGGTTGGCCTCGGCGATAATCATCGGCAGGCGCGGCTCGGGGTCGGCATGGTCAATCCCGTTCATAAGCAAGACGTGGCGGGTGGGCGCGCCAGGACGCTGGGTCTCAATTGCCTCGCGCAGACGGCGCAGGGCCAGGTCCATGCTAAAGACCATCCCGCTTGGATCGCCCCAGCGCATCGGGTAGCCCAGATTGGCCGCGTTATGGTAGCCGTCGCGTAAATGCACGGCCAGCACCCGGGAGCCATCGGGGGCCACCCACCAGAACTCATTGCCCAGCACCTCGCCCTCATCGCCGAGGCCGCGCCAGAACAGCGCCGACCCGATGCCAAATCCGGCCAGGATCTGCGGTAACTGACGGATATGGCCGAAGGCGTCGGGAACATAGCCTTCGTGCATGGCGCCGCCTAGCTCACCAGCCATACGTAGACCGATCATCAGGTTACGCACCAGCGCCTCAGGGCTGACAAGATATTCGTCGGCCAGAGCATACCAGGGGCCGATCTGCAAACGCCCGGCGCGTACCAGGCGCTCGAGATCGGCCTGCCGCTGTGGGCGCACCTCGAGATAGTCGGCAATCGGTAGCATCTGACCATCGAGCATAAAGCTGCTGAAAGCGGGATCGTGGTCCAGCAACTGGATGACGCGCTCCATCAGGCGCACCAGACGCACCCGGAAGACCTGAAACGGCAGGTACCAGGCGCGGTCCCAGTGGGTGTGGGCAACAATGGTGGCGTGCAGGGGTCGGGGCGTTGGCGGGACATGCGGCGTGGCACGACCCGCAGGCCTGGGTCCGCGAAACCGAGTGTCGTGGTCGCCTGCGCAGGATTGGGGCGGGGTGAAGGACACGGTGGGATGATCAGACATAGGCGAACCTTGTGCTCTCAGGGGCGGGATATCCCGATTTCTGGTCCATCCCGCAGCTTCGGGTATGCTGATGTAAAAATATGGGGCAACCGGGTTTCCCCATCCCCCTGCCTGTGGGGGCAGCAAGCCCGCCCGGGAGAATCTCGCATCTGAGGGCTGGGGCAACCGGGTTTCCCCATCCTCCTGCCTGTGGGGGCGGCAAGCCCGACCCACCAGGAGGGTCTGGGAAGGCCGCGCCCTCGCTCCCTGGCACTCATGAAGCGGGGACACCCATACGATCACGGGCGCGGTCACAGGCTTCGGTCCATTTCCCGGCATACCAGGCAATGAAACGCGCCGCGGCGATCAGGTAGTTCCAGCGGTCGGGCACATGGCAGGCGCGAAACTCTTCGACCATAGCGTGCAGATGTTTGAAGTTGTGCAGCAGGGTGCCGTTATCGGTGCAGGCCACCGCGGTTAGCACACCGATCAACGGTTCAGGGTCGCCGCCGCCGTCGGCGTAGGCCCGCACCGCGGCAGTGGCCATCCGCGGCTCGCGGGCCACAAGGGACTCGGCCAGAAGGTCGAGGAGTCGGGCAGGGGCGTGGCGCCGCAAGGGCGCGACATCTTCCGGGTAGGGATATGGTCGGGATGGCACGAAGGGCACGAAGGCAAATTCAGCGTTGAGTACGCTTGGCCCTCGCTCCAGCAGGCTACCTCCCTGGATGGCGGCCAGGGCCGCGGTGGGTGGATGCAAGCGCTGCAAGGACTCCCGGAGCACATTGGTGGTGGTGCCGATGTGCATCGGGGCCACCTCGCGGCTAACGGCGTCGTAGTCATCGTGGGGTACCGGCTCGGTCATCAGGTACATGGCGCAGCCGGCCAGGCTCACCGCAGCGAGCACGGTGGCGGGGGCATGCCCGTCGGCAAGAGCACGGGCGGCAATTTCGGGCCGGTCGGCAGGATCGGCGGCGAGCAAAGCCGCCTGGAGCGACGCCACTCGTTCGGGTTGGAACACACTCGCCGGGGCGCCAGCGGCGAGGCCGTAGCGGGCGCGCAGGGCCAGGGCCCGGTCGTAGGGCGCGAAGGTGCGCGGGAAGCTCGCACTGTAGCGCACCGCCCAGCGCAGCATTGGGAATCCCCGCTGCCAGCCTACCAATTCAATCATGCCCAGCGATAGTACCGGTGTAATCAGCGTGTGGTCATCGGTGATCATCCCCTCCAGGCCAATGTCGAGGAGCAGATCGATCAATGCGTCACGCGGCAGATCCTGCTCCAGGGCTACCAGGCGGTGATCGCAGCGCATGACCTCGCCGAAACGCACATCAACCCGCAGCCGGGCGATGCTCTCGGCCAGGGTAGCCTCGCGAGTGGGCCAGAAGGGCAGCAGGGTGTAGGGCGCAAAGCAGGGATCGTGCAGGTCGCACACGACCTGGTAGAGTGCCTGGACGATCAGTAACCAGCGGGTTGGCGCAGGCTGGCCCCAGGCCAGACGCCGGGCGTCTTCACAGCCGATCATGGCATGGGAGACGAAGCCGAGCAGGTTGCGGGCCTGGTTGTTCAGGGCGTGGCAGGCAGTCAGCGCGCCGGTGGCCCAGAGGGTGTCTTCGGGAACGCCGCTGGCCAGCGCCGCGACGATGGCCTCAACCGCATTGCCGGGGGTCAGTGAGCGGAGCCAGTCGATGTGCCTGGTGAGGGATTGCTCGCGCATTGACGACCTCCTGGTAATACCAACGTTCCTGTGGGGAAGGGAAGGCTCATCGAAACGATTCGAGACTCGCCCCGGTGTGAGACCCGGCAAACGCCTGTGCGGTTGCGCCGCGTGGGCCGTCCCGACAGGGCCGCGCCCGCCCACACGCTCGCGCTCGTGGCGCCTTTGTGAGACATGCACGTGCCGGGGACGGGCAGCAGCAACCTGTGCCACAGCCCGCGGATAGCGCCGATCCCCGCTAGCCGACCGGCACCACGATGCTACCCCCCGGGCGCCCATCGCCTTCGACGCGCAGGGGCGTCTGACCGCCAGTGTAGACGAGCAGCGTTACTGCTCCAGGACACGGACCATGCGCAACAGTCACAGTGGCGCCGTCGCGCCGATAAGTGATCGGAATGGTACGCCCATCCTGGTCGTGGATCACAAAGGCGCCCCGTGCCTCAGGCAGGTAGATCTCAACCGTCAACGGATCGAGCGGGCATTCATCCACATACTGCATCGGCGGACCGAAGGGGAGGAGCGCCCCGGCGCGCACGAAGAGGGGCAGAATTTCCAGCGGCGCAGCGACTTGCACCCAGCGTCCTCCTTCCAGGGGCGCCTTGCTCCAGAAATCCACCCACATTCCCGTCGGCAAATAGAGGGTGCGCTCCGCGCCCGCATCGAGCACCGGGGCTACCAGCAGATGCTCGCCGAAGAGGTACTGGTCTTCGATCAGCGCACAGGTCGGATCATCGGGAAAGGCGAGGGGCATAGCCCGGCACAGGGGTAGGCTGCTGGCTCCACAACGCACGGCTTCGCTGTAAATGTACGGCAGCAGGCGGTAGCGGAGTTCCAGGTAGCGCCGCACAATCGTCGCGGCTGCTTCACCGTAGGCCCATGGTTCGCGGGGCGGCGTTCCGTGGGCGCGGGCGTGTGACGAAAACAGCCCCAACTGGAACCAGCGCACGTACACCTGCGGATCAGGTACGCCGGCGAAACCGCCAATATCATGACTGTAGAACGGGAACCCGCTCAACCCGAAACTCAGCATCGCTCGGAGCACACAGGCCAGATCCTCAAAGCGGGCTACCCCATCGCCGGACCAGTGGACGGGGTAGCGCTGCGAGCCAGCCCAGGCTGAGCGCGCCCAGATCACCGCCTGACCAGGGCCAAAGTGAGCCTCCGTAGCCTCAAAGACGGCACGGTTGTAGAGCAGCGGGTAAAGGTTGTGCATGGCAGCGGGGGCGACATCGAGGTAGCGCGCGTCGGGAGGGGCACCCTCACCAAAATCGGCCTTGATCGCCGCCACCCCCAGGGCGAAGAGATCGCGGAAGCGCTGCTGAATCCAGGCCACCGCCTCAGGGTTCGAGTAATCGAGCAGCCCGGCATCTTCAATAAAGCCGGGGTAGGTGTAGACGTTGCCATTGGCGCGGGTTGCCAGCAATCCGGCGTCTCTGGCCTCGCGATACAGTGGTGTGCCGACAGGGTAGTTCGGCCATTGCCAGAGCGATACGCGGAAGCCCTGCGCGCGCAGGCGCGCCAGCATCCCGGCGGCGTCAGGGAAGCGCTCCGGGCTGAAGCGCAGGTCGCAAATCCACTCATCGGCGAACCATCCCGTATCGAGATGGATCACATCGCAGGGAAAGCCGCGGGCGCGCAGCTCGTGGGCCACCTGCTCCACCTCGGCCTGACTGCGGTAGGTAATCCGGCTCATCCACAGCCCAAAGCTCCAGCGAGGCGGCACGGCCGGCGCACCAGTGATCGCCGTATAGCGCGGCAGGATCTGGGCCAGACCCGGCCCGTAGATTACATACCAGTCCAGGCAGGCACAGTCTTCGACCAGCAGCGAGAGGGCGGTGTGCTCCAGATCCCCCACGCGAAAGGTCATCCGGTTGCTTGAATTGACGAACAGGCCATATCCGCGGCTACTCATATAGAACGGCGCGCGTTTGTAGGAGGCCGGAGAGGCGTTGCCGAAGGCCTCGCCAATCCAGAGATCCTGGCGCGTCTCGCGCTTGTCCAGGCGCCCGAAGCTCTCGCCGAAGCCGTAAATATGCTCATCGTGGTGCAGGTCGAAGGAGACGAAGCTCTGGCGCCGGTCGGCGCTGACACCGGCCGGATAGGCGTAGCGGTGGTAGAAGAGCCAGCGCTGCTCGGGCGGGTTCCACTGCTCAGCGGGGCGACGCAGGGGCGCAATGTCGGTCGGGCGGGTGCGCCAGACCAGGCGACCAGCATTGTCGTAGAGGCAGAGCCGCCAGGGATCGCGTTCGACCACCAGGCGCACGGCTGCGCTCAGCACCGTCACACCCTGTTCGTCCTCGGCGAATTGCAGGGGCACAGGCGCGGCGAAGCGTCCCACCACCATCGCCGTCTCTCCATCAGGCACCGCCGCGCCGACGGCGAGGCGCACCCGCAGGATCTCCGGGGTACAAAAATCAACCTGCACCAGCGCTTCAGGGCCGGGGTCAGGTGGATCAAAGGTCGTCTCGCAAACCGTGCCGTAGTAGTTGTGGAGGGTGGGAGCATAGCGCCCGGTCGCGCAGCGCAGGATCAGGCCACTGCCAGCGCGCTCCCAGCTCTCAAGGCGCGTCAGCAGATCAACGGGAACCGTGCGGTTGAGAAAAGTAGGCAGCATCTTTCAGCCCTTCACCGCGCCTTCAACCATGCTGCGGAAGAAGGCCTTCCGCGCCACCAGGAAGAGCAACACGCCGGGGACCATGATGATAACACAGGCGGCGGCCAGAAGCTCGTTCTCGTTGCCCGAGAGTTGATTCTGGAAATCGAAAAGGCCAACGGTAGCCGTTTTCATAGCCGTGCTGGAGAGCAGCACCAGCGCGGTGAGAAAATCGTTCCAGTTATAGACAAAATTCAACAAGAAGACCGATACCAGCCCGGGTACGGCAATTGGCACCACCACCATCCAGAGAGCCTGGAAGGGTGTGGCGCCATCAACGGCGGCGGCGTCTTCCAGTTCGCGGGGGATGCTCTCGAAGAAGTTTTTGAGGACCCAGATCCCGAACGGAACGCCATAAGCACCGTAGGTCAGGATCATCACCAGGTAGGTATCACGGATCTTCAGGTCGCTGGCGATCTTGTAGAGCGGGATCAGGTTGGTCAGGCCGGGAAGCATCATCAGGCCCAGGATCAGGCCCAGCAACGGGCCATGGCCCACGAAGCGAAAACGCGCGAAGGCGTAACCGGCCATCGCGGCCAGCAGCGTGGTCAGCGCAGCCCCCCCGAGACTGTTAATCAGGCTGTTCGCGATGTAGCGCAGGAAGCGTCCGGTGGAGAGCAGGCGCTGGTAATGGCCGAGGTACCAGTTACCGTCGAAGAGATCAGCCGCGAGCGCCATACGCGACGGGCGCAGCGAAGTGACCACGGCATAGACAACCGGGAAGAGCACCGCGATGCACAGGAGCACCAGACCCACCTGGATCAGCGCCAGCTCCAGCGGCCTTCGGCGGGTACCGACCGGTCGCGAGGGCGCCTCTTCCCGCAGAAGTTCGGTTTCGAGGTTGCTGATGATACTCACGCAACGGACCTCCACCCTCTAGCTCAAGGCCTCGCGCCGCAGCGTTCGCAGGTAGACCAGCGCCAGCAGCACGTTCATAAGCAGCATCACCACCGAAAGGGACGCGCCATAGCCCAGGTTGAAGAACTCGATCGCCTCACGGTACATGTAGAGACTCAGCACCTCGGTGGAACGCCCCGGGCCACCGTTGGTAATCGCCAGGAACATGCCCGCAGTGTTGACTGCCTGGATGGAGAGCAGCAACAGGGTAACCGTCGTGGTGGGCAGAACCAGTGGCCAGATCACGTACCGGAAGACCTGCCAGCGCGCGGCGCCATCAATCGCCGCAGCTTCACTGATCTCGCGTGGCACGGTTTGCAGCCCGGCCAGCATGAGGAGCATCGCGAAGGCCAGTGCGCGCCACACCGTCGCCCCGGTAACGACGCCTATCGCGCCTGCCGGCGAGGCGAGAAAGCGGAAGTCTGCGCCGAAGAGCGGGCCGAGCCAGTTCTGCAGTACGCCGAATTGGGGCAGGAACATCCAGCGGAACATCACCCCCGAGACAATCTCCGAGAGCATCCAGGGGACGAAGATGATGGTCATGTATACGCCCGCACCCCTGGGCCGGCGATTGAAAATGAGCGCGAGCAGAAAGGCCAGCCCCATGGTGACCAGCACAAAGGCGAAGCCGAAGATCAGCGTCGCCTGAAGGCTTTCCCAGAAGCTCCGCCCCGTAAAAATGTTCACGTAGTTTCGCAACCCGACGAACTCGGGTACGCCGCGGCGGAAGCGCTGTGTGCTCAACCACAGACTGTAGACGGTGGGATACAGGCTTATCACCGTCACCAACAGCATGGCGGGAGCAATGAGCAGATAGGGGTAAACGCGTTTGGGCATGCTACGGTTTCTCCCGAGGCACCAGCGTCGGCGTTGGGCACAGGGCGCGCCCCGGTCTATCCCTGTTCGGCAACCTCTGAACGCAGAGGCTCTCTGGGAGGGTTTGGCCCTCCCAGAGCCTCCTGTTCAACACGCCGCTTACCAGTAGCGCTGCAGAATCTCGTCCTGGGCCTGTTGCAAACGCGTAGCGATGTCGAGGCTCGGGTTGAGCATGATCTCCTGGATCGCCACCGCCAGAGCATTCAGGCTCTCCTGGTAGTACGGGCTTTGCTCCATGAAGTTCCCCTGGTCGGCGATCAACTGGTCGACCTTACGGTAGAAATCGTTGTCGAAGTCACCACCGTCGTAGGCCGCTTTGAGAGTGGGCAGACCGAAGGAGGCCCTGGCCCAGGCCGCCAGAAACTCCGGCTGCATAAAGCCGTCGATCCAGAGCACCGCGGCCTGAGGATTCTTCGCCCCCGTGGGAACGACCCAGGCCTCGCTATTGGTGAACGCCTTTGGCGGTTTGCCGTTGAAGCCCAGCCCCCCGGCAAAGCTCACCTCGCCCGCGGCAACCTCATCGCTCAAGCCAGGGATGAAAATGAACGACCAGGTGCCACCACGGAACGAGGCCGAGGTTTTCTCGATCCAGGGTGTCTCGGCAGTAGCAAAGTCGCCAGTGAGAATAGCCTCGGGAATATAGCCGTTCTGCACCAGCGTGCGACCGAACTCCAGCACCTCTACCGTTTCAGGGCTGGCCCAGGCCGGCTTACCCTCATCGTCGAAGATCCGACCGCCATTGCCGTAGATCAACTGACCCCAGGTCAGCTCGACCGAGGCGTACTCCTTGTTGGCAAAGAAGCTGGTGGCGTACTTGCCCGCGGTCTTGAGCCGCGCGGCTTCTTCCAGGAAGGCTGCTGCATCATCGGGAAACCCGTTCGGCCAGTCGGCGAGGCGATAGTAGGTCACACTGCTGCGCACCAGGTTCGGTACACAGACCCGCGCCCCTTCCCGCACACAGGCCAGTGGGTCAGTCTCGGTCATGCCGGTGGCCCAGGGCGAGCTGCGGGTCAGGTCGTCGAGCGGCGTGAGCGCGCCGGCACTCAGCAGTGCCGGAACGTGCTGGCTACTCGACTCGACCACATCGGGGACATCGCCCCCCGACTGGACGGCGAGCGAGAGCCGGGTCGCCAGCTTGTCCCAGGCAACCTGCTCGACCTCGACGCTGATGCCGGTTGCGGCCTGGAACTCCTCGATCCGCGTCTTGAGCAGCTTGCTCTGCTCACTGGTGCTATCTGCGAGATCGTACTGGGTCCAGAGTTTAAGCACGCCACCAGCGGCGGGAGCGCTGGTTGGCCCGGGAGCGGTCGGCTCAGCAGCCGGCGAAGTCGGCTGGGCGGTCGGGGCACCGCCACAGGCGGCGAGGAGCAGGGCCAGCGCAATCAGGAAAGCGAACGGAAGGGGGAAGCGGGATACTGTGCCCATAGACCGTCTCTCCTCACAGGCTCACGACATCCACACGCGGAACCGGGTAGGCCGGGGCTGCACTGGGTCCGGCAAGGAGCCATAGCCGGTTCGGGCGTCGATGCCGATTGCTCTGCAGGCCTGTCCGGACACAAAGCGCCAGTGCAGGGCACAGGCGCGCGGTCACATGCGGCGCTGCCGGCGCTGGCGCCATGCCAGCCACCGGACCCCCACGAGCCGCGGGCCGCCGGCTTCCGGATCGCCCCACTAGCAGGCGTGCCTGTGAAAACGCCGTGGATTCCGTAGAATCGATTCGATAGTGGAGTGTTATGATTATAGAGACCTTTCTCTCTTGCTGTCAAGACAGGTCCCTCCACAGATCGGA
>JBDNDG010000399.1:0-4191 GCA_046719255.1 Chloroflexaceae bacterium | reverse complement strand
CATCATCACCGCCCCGATGGCGCGCAGGTGATCCACCGCGGGGAGCAGCTCCTCCTGGGGCACCACGACGTTCACCGCGTACCACTGCGGCGCGCTGCCCGCGCTGGCGTACTTGCTCCACACCGGGGCGATCGTCGGTCCCTGCAGGCCGGCCAGTTCTACCCGCGCGGTAACGCGACGCCCTACGCCCTCGACCGACTCGCCAGTGAGGTTGGCCGTGAGCGAGTAAAACAGCCGCCCGCGCCGGCGCGCCTCGATCAGCTCGAGTAACTCGCGCACCAGCCCCAGTTTTTCCGCATCGCCGCGCAGGGTGCGCCGGCTGCCCACCAGCACGGCCTGGGAGCTGAGGATCGGCCCGCCGACGATCTTCAGCTTGTTGTCGCGGATGGCGGTGCCGGTCTCGGCGATGTCGGCGATCATATCGGCATAACCCAGCCCCGGCGCGGCCTCCGTCGCTCCCTGGGAGAGCACGATCTCAAACGCGGTGATCCCCTGACCGGCGCAGAAGCGGCGCACAATCGCGGGGTACTTGGTCGCGATACGCAGCCGGCGTCCCTGGGCGCGCAGTTCCGCCGCCAGGTCGGCCAGATCCTCCCAGGTGTGTACGTCCACCCAGCCCTGGGGCACCGCAAAGACCAGTTCCACGCGCCAGAAGCCCAGGTCCTCGAAGAGCACCAGCAGGTCCTCATCGTCGCCGCGCTGCTCAACGACCAGGTCGTAGCCGGTGATGCCGATGTCAATCGATCCTTCGGCCACTTTCTCGACAATGTCGGCGGGGCGGTGCAACAGCACCTCGGTGTTGGGAAGACCGCGCAGCACGGCGGTGTACTGGCGCGGATTTGCCCGCACCACGCGCAGACCGCAACTTTCGAGCAGCGCCAGGGCGCTATCGTAGCCAGAGCCTTTGGATGGGAGAGCGAAGCGCAGCATAGCTACCCGTGTTCTTCTGATATGAATATGGGGAAATCGGGGTTCTCTCTGTGGCGGTGTAGAGCTGGGGAGGTGTGGAGGTGTACAACGTAAAACGTATCCCTGTGTTCGTCTCCATACCTTCACGCCTCCACAGGTTGATCCCGCCGGCAGGGAGGGCCAGAGAAGGGGCAGCCCTCCCAGGAGCAGACCCGGGGTGCCAGGTGACCCCACCGGCGGTTGGGGCAGGGGGGGACCGGGTTTTCCCACCTGTGGTGAGCCCGCCGAACCGCGCTCCTCCCTGTGGGGAGGGGGTGGGAGCTACGCCCTCCCGGATCCTGCGAAGGTGGGGAATCCGGGGTTCCCCCGACCCGCCCCATCTTTGTGCTCGTCGTACCTTCGCAGCGCGCGTTCATAGCCAGGGGTCACCCGGACTGCGGTGGGAGTGGCGCGGGCGCACTCCCGCCGGTCACCTCCCGCCACCAGGCGGCGGTCAGCACTTCAAGGTCGTCGCCGTAGCGCGTTATCAGGCCTCGGTAGTGCTCGCGACGTTGTGCGTAGAGGGCCCGGAGGGGTGCCGGATCGCCGGTGACCAGTAATCGCTCGACGGCGCTGCCGATACGTTCCAGCGCCAGCGCCAGCGCGCTGTTGCCCAGCGAGGCCGCGGCGGTGCCGCGCGGGTCGCGGCCCACAACGGCGTCTTCGAGTGGTCCCGAGCCGAGGGCCTCCATATCCAGCAGGTCAGGGCGCAGGGCAAGCAGGATCGAACTCTCCCAGAGCGCGCCGTGGTCGAGCATATCATCGTCCACCAGCGCCAGGGGGGGCACGGCAAGGACCAGCGAGCCCTGGCTGGCGAGGGCCTCTTCGGCGGCGGCGATCAGCAGCAATTCGTGTCCCGGCGAGTAGAACCCGCTGATCACCACCACGACGCGCCAGCCGTTCCGGGCCAGCGCCGCCAGACTCTCGGCGAGCACGGCCCGGAGCGTTGCGGCGCTCAGCCCCAGCGACTCGCCAGAGTCTGGCATTGCCAGGGGCCAGGTCAGTGCTGGCAGGAGTACCCCGCCGGTGCGCCTGGCGGACCGCTCGGCGATCGCCTCGGCGATCATCGTGTCCAGCCCCAGGGGCAGGTGCGGGCCGTGCCGGGTGAGGCTGCCCCAGGGCAGGTAGGCCACCGGGGCGCGCGTACGCAGGGCGGCGAGTTCATGCGGACGCAGCTCGCTGTAACGCCCCCAGGATACGGTGTCGCTCATAGCTCCCATGACAGCTCCCCGAGCGCGTCCAGGCTGACGCGCTGCTCGTCGTGGCCCTCCAGGTCGCGCCAGACGATGCTGCGGCTGGTCCGTTCCTCCACGCCAACGATGGCGACATACCGGGCGCCGCGCCGCGCCGCGTCACTCAGGTTGCGCGCCAGGGTGCGCCCGCGCACGTCCACACTGACGGCCAATCCGCGCTCGCGCAGGCGACGGGCCACGTCCTGGGCGTACGCATAATCTTCGTCGGTGACCGGCGCCACCAGGGCCAGCGGGCGCCGCGCCGCTGCCGCCGCGGCGCCGGCGGCAACGACGCGCTCCAACCCGTAGGCGAAGCCCACTGCCGGCACGTCCTTCTGGCCGCCCAGGGCCGCGACCAGATCGTCGTAGCGCCCGCCACCACAGAGTTGTGTTCCGCCGGCGTCGGCGATCTCGAAGATCAGGCCGGTGTAGTAGTGCAGGCCGCGCCCGAGGCCAAAATCCAGGTCAATCTGGTCCGGGTCAATGCCGTGGGCCGCGACCATGGCGAGGATCGCCCGCACCTCGTCGAGGGCCCCGGCACGCAACCCCTGCGCCTCCAGCAGCGCCGCCAGCGCCGGCAGCGCCTGCGAGGCCGGACCCTGAATCGCCACCAGGCGCTCCAGCACATCCAGGGCCCGATCAATGGCCGCGTGCTCATCGCGGCCACGGAGCTTCCGCAGCAGTCGGGCCACCACCTGCTCCAGTGAGCGGGTGCCGGTGCTCAGATCGATCTCCATAGCCTGGAGCGTGCGTAGCAGCCAGGCGCGCGCCTGCTCCTCATCGAGACCCGGGGGCAGCTCGATCGGCGGCGCGCCTGCGCGCTCGTGCAGGTGGGCGCGTACCGCAGCCGCGCCGTCCTTGCGCATCCGCTCCAGACTCCACACCAGCGTGTCCCGGGTGCGCTCGGTGAGACCGAACTGGGTCAGCAATTCGCGCACCACTCCAACGTGCCCCATCAGCACCCGGTAGCCCATCACGCCCGCCGCGTCGAGCCCGGCACAGGCCAGAGCCAGGGCCTCGGCGTCGGCGCGTGGGGAAGGCCCGCCCACGATCTCTACCCCGACCTGGGTGAACTGGCGATAGGTATGGCGATGCGGGCGCTCGTAGCGAAACACCGGCCCGGTGTAACTGAGCCGCAGCGGCAGCGGCTGGTCCTGGAGATGGGCCACATACGCCCGCAACACCGAAGCCGTCCACTCCGGGCGCAGGGCCATGTCGCGACCGCCGAAGTTGAACTCGTAGACCTTGCCTGCCAGTTCTTCACCCAGCTTGCGCAGGTAGAGTTCCCGCGACTCGATGATCGGCAGATCGACCGGCGCGTAGCCATACGCCTCGAAGGTTGCCTCCAGGGTGCGCTGCACGGCCCGCGCGCGCCACTGCTCGCCAGGCAACACATCGCGCATCCCCCGCACTGCCTCAATCGTTCCGCTCACCGGCTCCTCTGCGGCTGCGCCGCACAATGACAGGATGAAAACAGGTTGATTTTCAGGAGGGCGAAACTCTCCTGAACCCTCTCCGCTGGAGAGGGAACCGGGCGCCTCCCCCCGGCGGGGAGAGGCCGGGAGGCGGGCGAACGCCCGGACCCTCCCGTCAGGGAGGGGTGTGGAGAAACCCGGTTGCTCCTGGAGCAATGGCTTTGCGCCACGCCCGGCGCTGAAGACGCCCGGCAGCGCCGCGTGCCCGGTATTGTATCCGATCGCCAGACCCGGGACAAGCCGTTGACAGCTCCGCCCGTACCGGGTATCCTGCCCCGACACGGCTCTGCGTTGAGCGCCTGAAAGCCTGAGACATGGCTGCAGGAGAGCTATGCTTCAGTTTACCGTCTCGTGCCGAACCGCCCCCTCCCAAATCCTCCCCCGCCGGGTGAGGGAACCGGGAGGGTTGGGGAGGGCTGCGCTCCTCCCTGAGGGGAGGGTTTGGAGCGCGTGCCCCCCGCTGCATACGACGTCCGCGTATCGTTCGGCGGCGTCAACACGAAGGGACGTGGAACATCGCGCAGATCGTGCAGCTA
>JBDNDG010000398.1:0-4197 GCA_046719255.1 Chloroflexaceae bacterium | reverse complement strand
GGGCGAGTTATCATAGCATGACATCCTGCTAACGTGAACATAGCCCGCGCGCGGGAAGGTGTGAGAGGGCTTCGCCCTCCCAAGAACAAACGTGTCTTTATCTTGCCAGAGTACGGGGAACCCGGGTTTCCCCAGGCCCCTGCCTGCCGAGGGGCCAGGCGCTCCCAACACCGGTTGGGGACGGGGAACCCGAGGTTCTCCAGGCCCCCGCCGATCAGGGCGCCAGGCGCGGCCACCGGTCGTTGGGGGATGGGGCAATCCGGGCTCTGCCGCTACCCATGGAGGGGAGGCGCCGTTCAGCAACCTTCGCCCTGGCGATCGTTGAGCCGATCGCGTAACCGTTCCACTTCGGCGCGCAGCAGACGCTGTTCGCGCAGGCTGGCGTCCAGCAGAGGCAGCAGGGTCTCCAGCAGGTCGCGGTTGAAACGCTCCTGGCTGGCAATGACGGGATCGAGGTACGGTTCCTTCAGATGGGCGGTGAGCTGGCGGCGCAACCAGGCGATGAGCGGGCCGGCGACGGGGACGCGCGAGCGCACCTGGTAATCCGGGCGCGTCACGCGGGCCACGTGGCGCAGCGTCTCCTGACGTACGGCGATGAACGTGGCGGGCCAGTCTCCCAGGGCCTGCTCAACAAGGGTGAGCAATTCGTCGGCGAAGCGCTGCCGGGTAAAGGCAAGGGCGCGGGACACGCCGCGTTGAGCCAGACGCGCGTACAACCCGCGGGGCCGGCTCAAACGCGCCAGGGCCTCCTCAATGCGCGGCAGGAGCGCGCTCCAGCTATACTCGGCGCGCACGTAGGCCCGCCCGCGCGCGCCCAGGATGGCGCGATGATCCGGGTCGGACAGCAGCGCATCCAGCGCGGCGCGAAAGGCCGGGTAGGTATCTGCTGCATAGCCGCCGCCGCTGCGTTCGATGTGCCCGCGCGTAACCGGGCAGTCGGCGTGGACGATGGCCGGGCAGCCCTGGAGCCAGGCTTCCATCAGCACGATCGAGAAGCTCTCGTTGAGCGAGAGCTGGCAGAGGGCCGTGGCTGCCGCGTAGGCATCGTGGAGATCGCGGTCATCGAGGTGGCCGACGCTCACCACATCGGCGCGTTCCGGCAGGGTCACGCTACCGGTTCCGGTGAGCACCAGGGTGAGGGGAGCGGAGCGTTCAGCCTTGTAAGCGGCGAACCACTCCAGCAGCAGGGGTACGTTTTTTGCCGGCTCCAGGCGCCCGCTGTAGAGGATAAACGGCCCGGTGAGATCGGTTCGGGCGCGAAAGCGCGCGGCGTCGCCCACGGGTGGGTCATCGGCAAAGCCAAAACCCAGGCAGGCCCGATAGGGATTGACGACCCCCAGGCCCTGCGAGGCCAGCGCGCTCTCGGCAGGAGTGTTGAAGAGCAAGGCAGCGCTGCGCTCGAGCAACTCGCGAAAGATTGAGAGGTAGGCCACCGGCTCATCGTGCAGGCAAGGGACCAGCAGCCACGGAGCGGTGGCGCTCAGCGCTGGCCAGTAACTGGTGCCGAAGAGGTACGGCCCGGCGATGAAGCAGACATACTCCCCGGCGTGCTCCGCGATGTAGCGCTCCAGGTCGGCGCTGCGCAGGCTGTTGGCAACAAATTGGCGCTCTTCAGCGTAGCGCAGGCGTTCGCCGCGATTGGCTTTCTGCAACAAGCGGTGGAAGACGGTCGCCTCGACGGGCGTGGTACTGAAGCGCCGCACCGTCACGCCATTGAGATGCTCGACGCCGGGAGTGAGGTGATCGCTCCAGTCGGCCATATCCACGGTGCAGGTGGTCAATGCCTCCACCTGGTAGCCGCGAGCGGCCAGGTGCTCGGCCCAGCTACGCAGGCCCGTTTCGGCGCCTCCCAGTACCTGCGGGCCGTAGCGTGGGGTGACAATAGCAATTTTGCCCCGGCGCAGCGCCGCCAGGTCCGTCGGGCCAGCGGGGGCGAGCCGGTGCAGGGCCAGCGGGTCGTGGTGATCGTCGGGCGGGGGCAGGTCGTCGAGCAAGCGGCAGACCTGTGCGGCCAGGTGTGCCCACTCGCCGGGTGGGAAGAGCAACCCGGCGCCATCGAGGGTGTGCGGCAGGGCAGTGCTGTCGGCGGCGACCACCGGCCGCCCGCGGGCCATAGCCTCGACCACAGGCATGCCAAAGCCCTCGTGGATGCTCGCGGTGACGAAGACGGCACAGGCGCGGTACAGGTTCTCAAGCGTCGCGTCGTCAACCTGGCCGGTGAAGTGTACCTGTTCGGCGACGCCCAGGGCGACGGCCCGGGCGCGCACTTCGTCGGCGTAGGCGCGGTAGGCGGGCGCCTGGTCATCGCCAACGATCAGCAGCACGGTCGCGGGATGGCGCTCGAGGATCGCTGGCATGGCCTCCACCAGGTCACTCACGCGCTTGTTCCGGGCGATGCGGCCCACATAGAGTAACACGTGCTGCCCGGCCAGGCCGAAGCGTTCGACCACGGCCGGGTCAGGCGCCCCGGCGTAGCCACTCGCCTCGACCACGGCGTAGGGCATCAGCACGACGCGGCTGGCGGCGATCTGCCCGGTGGCGATCAGCTCATCGCAGGTGAAGCGGCTATGGCCGATGGCATAGTCGGCGTAGCGCACCAGGGCCAGATTGTCGCGCCCGCGCACCAGGTCCTGGTAACCGGGCCACGCCGGCCCCCACAGTTCGGGCGGGGTGATGCCGTGATAATCGAAGAGGACGACACCGCGGCGCACATCGCGGATGAGTTCGACCAGGTCGTAATAACTGGAGTAGTTCACGATCACCAGGTCGGCCTGGCGGAAGTGCAGGGCGGCAGCCGAGGCGCTCGCCGCATCGCGCAGATGTTCCGGGCTGACCATGACCATGCTGCGGCGCACATCGGCAGGGAGGCGGCTATCAACGAAGCCAGTGAGCACCAGCGTATGATACCCGGCGGCACGCAGGGTCTCGAGCTGGGCGACAATATGGCTGCCGACGGCGTCGTGAGCGATCACGTTGCCGTTAAGGATGGCCACGCGGGGCGCAGTCGGCGGGGCGAAGGTCACTTCCAGGCGCAGTGGCGCTACGCCGCGCTGGCTGAACCAGGCGACGCCTTCTTCGAGCAGTTCAACCTGCAACTCATAGCGCCCGGGTAAGGGTGGCGACTCCACGCGGATCTCGGCGCGTGCCGTCATCCCGGGTGGCACCGGGGCCGGGAGCAGGGCGCGCCCCCCATCGGCGACGACCGGCTCGCCACGCCCGTTCAGCCAGCGATAGCCCAGGCGCACAGGATGCGCGCCGCCGGTCAGCCAGGGCGCGCGCCCGGTGTTGCGCAGAGTCACTTCGACGATCAGCGCCTCGCCTGCAAACAGCCCGGCGGGAAGCGGCGCATCAAGGTGGTACTCAGCGGCAAGCAAGGCGGGATCAACGGGGGTCGTCATAGGCCGTAGAGTTCGGTGGCGCAGGCCGTGGCGCGCCGATAGAGCACGGAGGCCAGTTCGCGGCGCAGCGAGAGCAGCAGGTCACGCAGCCGATCGGCGGTGTCGAGAGGCAGGTCCGGCTCGAGTGCGCGGCGCGCGGCAACGATGCCGGGGAGCGCGGCCAGACTCTCGCTGTAGGCGTAGCGCAACGCGCGACCCTCGGGATTATGCCCGTGCTCGCCGAGGAACGTCCGTTCCGCGGCGGCGAAGGGACCTTCCAGGTCGGCGAGGGCATAGCTTTTCAGCGCGAAGCGCAGCCGACCGCGGTTGTAGTACGCGCTGCGCGTCAGCGGGTTGCGCAGCGAGAGCGACTCGGCGTGGACGAGGGTTGCGCGCGGTTCGTAGCGGAGCAGGTAGCCGGACCGGCGCAGGCGCCAGCAGAGGTCAATATCCTCGAAGTAGGCCGGCCAGAAACCCTCGTCGAACAGCCCGACCTCGGCGAGGGCGGCCACGCGCAACCCGATGGCCGCAGCGGTAAGGTACTCGACCTCGTATGGCGCATCGTACTGACCGGTATCGGGTTCGTGCCAGCCGATGTGATGCGCCACGGCCCGCGGCCAGTCGAGCCGCACGCCAGCGTGCTGGATGGCGCCATCGGCATAGCGGATCTTGCACCCCACCGCGGCGATGCGCGGATCTTCGGCCAGCGGCGCGGTGATCGCCGCCAGCCAGCCAGGATCAACCAGCGTATCCTGATTGAGTAGAACGATGGTCTCAGGTGGCGGATCACGGCTCAGCAGCGCGTTGATCCCGACATTCA
>JBDNDG010000397.1:0-4202 GCA_046719255.1 Chloroflexaceae bacterium | reverse complement strand
CCGATCTCGTGAGTGAACCATCGTATACAGCGGCTGGAGGCGGGTGGACAGTTCGTTGTAGGCCGAGGTAATGACCTTGCGCGCCATGTCGTTGACGTGGTCGAAGACATCCTCGACCACGACGGTGACGCCGGGGTGGAGGCGCAGCGCGGCGCCGATAGCCTGGGCAGCGCTGGTGTGCCCGATACCGGCAGATACGTGAAAAACGGCGATGGTCGGCATATCTGCTCCTCGAACGCCGCCGGTGGCGACGAGAATGAGGTTAATGTATACTATTGTACCTTAGACGCCTATCCGGCTGCGCCGCAGCCTGCAGGCATGAAAAGAGATTCTTCCGGGCGGGCGCAGCCCGCCCAAACCCTCCCGGTGCGAAGGGTGCGCCACCCCCGCGGGCAGGGGCGTGGGGAAAGCCGATTTTCCCAGTATTCCTATCAGACGCCCATGCGGCTGCGCCGCACCCCGCCACGATGAAAACGGAGTTCGCGGGAGGGATGGCCCTTCCCTGGCTCTCCCCCGCCGGGTGAGAGAGCCGGATCCTCCCCCGGCGGGGGGAGGCTGGGGAGGGGGGCGCAACGTCCTGAACCCTCCCCCCGGGGAGGGCCACGGTTCGACAGGCTCACCGCAGGTGGGGAAACCCGGTTTCCCCGATGCTCTTATCAGCGCAGCGATCAGGAGGATGCGATGACCATCGTGGTCTTCGGCAGCATCAACATGGATCTGGTCGCCCGCGCGCCGCGGCTGCCTGCCCCCGGCGAGACGGTGCCGGGCCACACGTTTTTCACCGCGCCGGGGGGCAAGGGCGCCAACCAGGCGGTGGCCTGCGCCCGCCTGGGCGCACCGACGCGCATGGTGGGCCGGGTGGGCGACGATGCGCTCGGCGTGGAACTGCGGGCGGCCCTCCGCGCCGCCGGGGTTGATGAGCGCGACGTGGTCACTGCGGCCGGCCCTTCGGGCGTGGCGCTGATCACCGTAGACGATGGGGCGCGCAACACGATCATCGTGGTGCCCGGTGCCAATGGGGCGATTGGCCCCCCCGACGTGGTGCGGCTGGAAGTGGCTCTGCGCGGCGCGCAGGCGCTGCTGTTGCAACTCGAGATCCCTCTGGAAGCCGTCATCGCCGCGGCGAGGGCGGCGCGCCGCGCCGGGGCGTGGGTGATCCTCGACCCGGCCCCGGCACGCCAACTCCCCGCCGAGCTGTACCAGCTTATTGACATAATCACGCCGAATGAGAGCGAGACGGCCACACTGGTTGGCTTTGCCCCCGGCGACGAAGCAGCGCGGATCGCCGCGGCGCGCGCGCTGCACGCCCGCACCGGTGGCGCCGTGGTGCTGAAATTGGGCGAACACGGCGCGCTACTCTTCGCCGATGAACAGGTCCTCTACCTGCCGGCCCTGCCCGTGCGCGCCGTTGATAGCGTCGCCGCTGGTGATGCCTTCAACGCCGGACTGGCCGTGGCCCTGGTTGAAGGACAGTCCCTGCCGGCGGCGCTGCGGTGGGCCGTTGCTGCCGGGTCCCTGGCTGTGACCCGCGCTGGCGCGCAACCGGCCATGCCCTCGCGCGCCGAGGTGCTGGCGATGCTGACGGAGCAGCGATATGGCCCTCGCACGTGATTATCTGGAGCGAGTCTATGCCGGAGTCCTCGGCAAGCTCATCGGCGTCTACCTGGGGCGACCGGTGGAGCAGTGGAGCCACGAGCGCATCATTGCCGAACCGGGCGCGCTCGAAGGCTATGTGCATGCGCGCTTCGGCCTGCCCCTGGTCGTGACCGACGACGATATTACGGGGACCTTTACCTTTTTGCGGGCCTTGCCCGACCATGACCACAACCCGGCCCTTGCTCCGGCGCAGATCGGCGCGACCTGGCTGAACTACCTGATCGAGGGACAGACGGGCATCTGGTGGGGCGGTTTTGGTGTTTCCACCGAGCATACGGCCTATCTGCGTCTCAAGGGAGGGATACCTGCGCCCGCCAGCGGCTCCGCTGCGCTCAACGGGCCGATCCTTGCCGAGCAGATCGGCGGGCGGATCTTCGTGGACGGCTGGGCCATGGTCGCGCCGGGCGATCCCGACCTGGCTGCCGATCTGGCCCGCCGCGCCGCCTCGGTGAGCCACGATGGCGAGGCGGTCTATGCCGCGCAGGCGCTGGCCGCGATGGAGGCTATGGCCTTCGTCGAGCAGAGCATTCCGCAGTTGCTCGATGCGGCAATCGCCCGCATTCCTGCCGATTGCGCAACCGCGAGGCTGATCATCGAGTTGCGCGCCCTGCGCGCCCGCGAGTCGGACTGGCGCGTGGCACGTCGCTTCATTGCCGAACGCTATGGCTACGAACGCTACCGCGGCGACTGCCACGTGGTTCCCAATCAGGCCGTCCTGTTCCTGGGCCTGCTGTGGGGCGACGGCGACTTCGGGCGCTCCCTGCGCGTGGTGGTCAGCGCCGGTCTCGATACCGATTGCAACGCCGGCAACCTGGGCTGCCTGCTGGGGATCCGCGGCGGGCTGGCCGCCCTCGATGCCGACCCCTACGACTGGCGCGGCCCGGTCGCCGATCGGCTCTTCCTCCCCGGCGCCGACGGTGGGCGGGCAATTACCGACGCCGTGACCGAGGCCCTGCGGGTTGCTAACATTGGCCGCGCCCTCCACGGCCTGCCGCCGCTGGCGCCAAAAGGTGGCGCGCAGTTCCACTTTTCGCTGCCGGGCTCGGTACAGGGCTTTCGTGGCGAGGGGGCCGACCTGAGCAACCTGATCGGCCCGGAGGGAGCGCGCCAGCTCGCTATCAGCGCCAGGCTTCCCGCGGGAGGGACGGCCCGCGCTGCAACGCCTGTGTTCATCCAGCCAGAAGAACTGTCGATGCCCGGCTATCCCCTGGTTGCCTCGCCCCGTCTCTACGCCGGGCAAGAGGTGTTTGCCCGCGTGAGCGCCGCAGCGACGAACGCCGGGCCGATCAGCGCGCGCCTGAGCGCCCGCGTCTACGGCCCGCGCGATACCCTGGTGGTGCTGAATGGCCCGGCCCAAACCCTGGCCCCCGGCGCGGAGGCCGAGCTGCGCTGGAGCGTGCCCAACACCACCAGCGCGCCCCTGGCCGACATCGGGGTGGAAGTGACCGCGACGGTTGCGGGCCTGGCCCGTCTACTCCTCGACCGGCTCGGATGGACGGGAGCGCCGATGTTGACCTTCGCACGACCGCCCTTCGCGGGCAGCGCCTGGCGGCGCGCCTGGGTCAACGCGGTGGATCAGTGGGACGACGGGCGCCCCGAGGCGTTCTGGCTCACACAGAACAGCGGTCGCGGCCTGCTCATCCAGGGCGCTGATGAGTGGCAGGACTACGAGGTGCAGGCGGTCATCACGCCGTCGCTCTGCGCGGCGGCAGGCATAGCCGCGCGGGTGCGCGGTCTGCGGCGCTTCTACGCCCTGCTGCTGCGCGCAGGTGGCAGCATCGCCTTACTGCGCGCACTCGACGCCGACACGCTGCTCGCCGAGGCGCCATTCTCCTGGCGCCACTACCAGAGCTACGCCCTGCGCCTGGTGGTCGAGGGACGGTGGCTGCGGGCCTTCGTGGACGATGCGCTCGTCTTCGAGTTACGCGACGCCGACACCCCGCTGATGAGCGGCGCGCTGGCTCTGGTGGTGGAGGAGGGGCACATGCACTGTGCCGCGGTGCAGGTAGGGCGGATCGGGGAGCAGGTCGTGGTTGCGCCGTAGCGCGCTGCGAATCCGCTAACGGCTTGCACCTTACCTGCGCCGCGGAGCGCTACGGAGCGGCGTCAGGTGCAAGCGCGGGTTAGCCAGCCCATATTATCCATTCCCAAAATAGTCTGAGTCAATTCGCTTTAGCTGATAGGAGGTAACTGGAGTAACACCTAATTCGCAGACCCACAGTCGCACTTCGCTGTTCTCCCGGCTCACGACCTGGAAGATGGGTGGGCGATCTTTGGCGAAGGTTCCATAGCCTGGCTGCTTGTTTGCCCGCCGTCGAGGCGGATCTTCTGGGCAGGGTAGTCTACCACACCTTGCACCCTGGCTACAGATGAGCCTTGCGGAACGTGAGCGCATTGATCGGCTATTGCTCACGCTTCACGGTGATCTGGTCGCATATCTCGACGTCGTCTGGTAAGGCCTCGAGGCTGGGCCATCTATTGGTCTCTTGCCCGACCTTGAAGAAGTAATCAACCAGGATCCGCCCCGATTTGCCCAGGTAGGCCAC
>JBDNDG010000396.1:0-4233 GCA_046719255.1 Chloroflexaceae bacterium | reverse complement strand
CGAGGCCGCCAGACAATCCGGCGTTCAGCTCTACCATCGCTTGCCAGCAGACAGGACCAAACCGATGGCCATCTTGCCAATCACGCGCCTGGTGCTCTTTAAACACGGCGTGGGCTACATCGAACGCCGCGGGTCCTATCAGGGCGAACGCCTGGAGTTGAGTTTCCCCCGGACAGCCATAGACGATGTGCTCAAAAGTCTGCTGGTCCTTGACCGCGGGAATGGCCAGGTGCTCGGCGTGGACTTTGAGACGTTCGCAGATCGCGAGATGCGTCTGTCCCGCGTCAGCATCTGTCTCTCGGAAGAGCGCCGCCTGCTCGAAGTGCTGCGTGACCTGCGCGGACGCGCCGTGCGCCTGGTCTTAAACGATAGCGCCAGGAATTCTGAGAACGTTGTCGAGGGCCTGCTGCTGGGCGTGGACTATGAACCGAAGATGGCGCCGCGCCGGGCGGTGCTGGCCATCTACCAGCCTGAGGCGCGGCAGGTGCGCGTTGTTCCGGTCGCTCACCTGGCGCACCTGGACCTGCTCGACGACCAGGCAGCCGATGATATGCTCTACGCTCTGCACGCCGCCCGCGGCGAAGAACAGCGCCAGAGCGCTACACTGCGCCTGTCGCCGGGCGAGCATGACTTGCTCGTAGCCTATATCGCCCCCGCTCCTGCCTGGCGGGTGAGCTACCGCCTGCTCTACGAGGAGGAGCGTGTAGACCGGCCTGCTACGACCCGGCCACCAGCAGAGGTGCTCCTTCAGGGCTGGGGACTGTTCGATAATCAACTTGACGAGGATCTGTGTCAGGTCGAGTTGACCCTGATGGCAGGTATGCCGATCTCCTTTCGCTACCGCCTGGCTATGCCCCGTACTCCGGAGCGCCCGCTGGTTGAGGACGAAGAGCGCGTCGTTGCCGGGCCGCTGTTCTTCGACAGCACGCCACCACGCGCAGAGCCGGAGATCGCGTTGAGCGCGCTCAATGACCCCGCGGCGGCCGTTACTACGCGCACATCGCGCCTGACGACCCATCGCCTGGAGGAGAGCGTTAGCGAAGGCGCCAGCGGCGATGAGCGAGGCGCGCTCTTCGCCTATCACATTATCCACCCGGTTAGTGTCGCCCGCGGCCAGTCGGCGATGGTTCCCATTGTCAGCCGGCGCCTGCCCGCCCATCGCGAATTGCTCTACAGCGGCACAAAGCATCCCCGCCATCCGGTTGCTGCGTTGCGTTTCAACAACGCTACCGGCCTGACCCTCGAACGTGGCCCGGTGACGGTGCTGGAGAATGGCGACTACGCCGGCGATGCAGTGCTGCCGTTTACTCGCCCCGGTGACGAGTTGATCGTGCCCTACGCGGTAGAGCTGGGGGTACATGTCACCGAAGAGCGACACAGTGAGCGCCGCATCACCGGCGTGGCGCTGGAAGGTGAGTATGTGCGGATCGAAGAGCACGAACTGAGCATCACCGCTTATGAACTCGTTAGCGCCCTCGACCGCCCCGTGGTCGTTACTCTTGAGCACTACCGCACTCCGGCCTTTGAGCTTGTTGGGCCACGGCCACCCGACGAGGAGCGCGCCGGGTTCGCCCGCTGGTATGTGCCGTGCGCGCCCGGGGCGCGCACGCCCTTCAGCGTTAGCGAGCGGCGTGTGCTCAGCCGCTTCGAGGCCGTGCGTAGCCTTACCGGCGCGCAGTTGCGCGAGTTTCTGACCAACCGCTTGCTCGATGTTGCCACCGTCAAGGCCCTCGGCGAAGTGCTCAGGCTCTACCACCAGATCAGCGCCGCCCAGGAAAAGCTCCGGTACCTCGACCTGCAACGCGATGAGATCTACAAGCGTCAGAGGCAGATCCGCGGCAATCTGGAGCCGCTTGGCCGCGAAGGTGACGAAGGCGCGCTGCGTCAACGCTACGTCGCTACGCTTGGCGAACTCGAAGACCTCCTGAGCGCCCTCGCCGGCGACGAGGCCCGTCTCCGTCAGGAGATCGCGCGCCTGGAGGAACAGGCCGCCCGACTCCTGCGGGGATAATACCGGGATGGAACTGAAACCACCGCATGGTCCGGTTCATCTCCGCGCCGTCACAGAGCGCTGTAGAGCCGCGAAGGTGCGGGACTGATCCAGTGCGATGTCATCAAGCAGAATTGGTATCGTACCAGGGTAGATTGCAGCGTATGACCCGACGCCTCGATGTTCGCACCCTGCTGATCATGCTCGCGGCCCTGATCATCGGCGTGAGCTGGGCCGCCTTCAACCTCGCCTCGACGGGGGGCGCGCGCAACGACGCCACCGTGCGCCCCCTGGTCTGGACGGTGTTTGCCACGCCTGCCGCTCTGTTCATCGGCTGGGTGATCGCCCGCCGGCAGGAGCTGGGCCTGGCGGCGTTCTGCTGCTTCTGTCTCTACTTCTTCACCTTTTTTGTTGCCCAGCGCATTGAGACACTGTTTTTCACGCTGGAAGAGGCGCGGGCCAGCGGGCATACGTTCTACTTCACCGCCGTGCTGGTGATCCACGCCCTGGCGGGCGCTGCGCTCAGCTTCTGGCGCGCCCTCACGCCGGCATCCCGGAGCATGGAGGCAGGGTAGCATGATCTCGGCAGCAGCTCCCCACTCCCTGTGCGTATCCCGGCGCGAGCGGCGCTGCGCCGCTTCAACCTGACCAGCTGGCGCACGCTGTGCTGTGGGTATCCCGGCGCGAGCGGCGCAGCGCCGCTCCGCCCCCTGGCCCACCTCCCGCCGGATTCCCCGTGTTCACATCAGGTACCTATGCGGCAACGCCGCACCCTACAGGGATGATAAAGAGGCTCTCCTGGGAGGGCGCAGCCCTCCCCAACCCTCCTTCGCCGGGGGAGGCTGGGGGCGGAACGCTCGAAACCCTCCCCACCGGGAGGGGCCTGGAGAAACCCGGGTTCCCCGATTTTCACATCAGATTGATGTTTGGTCACACTCCATTCCAATTGGTATAATTCACCCATACGAATTCAGTTGCGACCTGATGTTTCGAGCATAACCATGCGCACACCCCGCGAGTATCAAGAGGACCTCGAAGCACGGGTGCTCTCAGCCTTTGCCGCGCGCAGCAGCACCGCCGTGCGCGACCACCCGGAACCACCCTGCATGGTGCGCCCGGCCTACCAGCGCGACCGCGACCGGATCCTGCACTCCAAAGCCTTCCGGCGCCTCAAACATAAAACACAGGTGTTCATCGCACCCCCCGGCGACCACTACCGCACCCGCTTGACCCACACCCTGGAAGTGACCCAGATTGCCCGCACAGTGGCTCGCGCCCTGCGCCTTAACGAAGACCTGACCGAGGCGATTGGTCTGGGCCACGACCTGGGGCACGCGCCCTTCGGGCACGCCGGCGAAACTGCCCTGACGCGCCTCTTCGCCGACCACTTCCGCCACAACGAGCAGTCACGGCGCATCGTCGAGGTGCTCGAACACAGTGGCCGGGGCCTCAACCTGACCTATGCCGTCCGTGAGGGCATCTACCTGCACTCCAAGGCCCGCCGCGACATTATGACCACCGCCTGGGGCACGGCCAGCACGCTGGAGGGCCAGTTGATCAAGATCTGCGATAGCGTGGCCTACATTAACCACGATATTGACGACGCCATTCGCGCCGGGGTGCTGCGCGAGGAGGATCTGCCCGCCGAGGCCGTGGCGGTGCTGGGCCACAGCCACCGCGAGCGCATCAACACCATGGTCAGTGACCTGATCCACTTCAACTGGTGGGCCACCGGCGAAGCCGCCCCGCCCGACCCGCCGCTGATCGGGATGAGCCCGCCCGTACTCGCCGCCACCAACCAGTTGCGCGACTTTATGTTTCGCACTGTTTACCAGGATCGGCGCGCCCGGGCCGAGAATGAGAAGGCCCGCTTCATCATCGAGACGCTCTACGCCCATTTTGTCAAACATCCCGACATGATCCCCGAAGAGTTGCAGCATATCAACCGGCAACGGGGCGAACCCATCGAACGGATGATCGTGGACCACATTGCCAGTATGACCGACCGGTACGCGATTGAGACGTTCAAGCGGGTGTTCATTCCCAGGACCTGGAGCGGGTAGAGGTGAGAATACAGGTTTTGGGAGGGCTTGCCACCCCCACAGGCAGGGGTATGGGGAGACCCCGTTTTCTCATATGTTCACATCAGGAGCACAGGAATGTCCTCTGAGCATAGCATACCCGCGCAGCCGCTCACCTACCACGCCCGATTGCTCCAGCAGGTTGCGGCCCGGCTGCAGATC
>JBDNDG010000395.1:0-4259 GCA_046719255.1 Chloroflexaceae bacterium | reverse complement strand
TGCTGCGCTCGATCGTCAGGCGATCCAGTTCCACGCTCCGCAGGAAGGCCGCTGTGCCGTCGTACACGTCCAGCGTGCGCAGCAGGTGGGGATCGCGGTACGACGTCCAGGCGAAGATACCGGTGCTGCGGTCATAACTGCTGCCGGCGCCATAGGCGCCACCCTGGACGCGGATCTTTTCCAGCAGGTAAGCGTTATAGAGGAAGCGCGTTACGGCGCTGGCCGCTCCGCCGACGTTGATGCCCAGGGCCTTCAGATTGGCGCCCTTGGCGACGTAGTTGACCCGGGCGGGGATGATCAGGCCCTCGTGTGGTCCGGCCTCGGCCACGCGCCAGGGGGCCGGCGTGTAGGGCGCAGCGGGCAGCTCGGCGATAAAATCCTCGAGGGTCGGCTCGATGGTGTTGAAGGTCTGCCGGTCGACCGTCACATTGGCGATCAGGGCCGTGCGATTGACCATGTGGCGGCGTACGGCTTCGAGCTGGGTCAGGACGCCGGGCCAATCGCTGGCGATGCGGCGCTCCAGTTCGCGCACGAAGAACAGCCCGCTGATGCCGCTCATCTGTTCGTCGGCCCATTCGGCGGCGTCGAAGCGCGCCGCCAGGCGCTTGCGAGCATAGGCGTTGCCGCTGGGCACCAGCGATGACTCGCGCCCGGCCCTGGCGCGAGTAACGATCTGGCGAAAGCGCTCCTGATCGTCGAGGCGCACATCGAGCAGGATATCGCGGATGATCGCCAGCATGGCGCCGGTCCGGGCCAGGGTGCTCTTGCCACGCACCAGCAGGCGGCCCACCGGCTCGCCGGTGGTCACATGGGTGGCGGTAATCGCCGAGGCGCCGATGCCGCCGGTCTCGCGGCCGATGCGTTGCACGAGGCGCACGAAGTCCTCCCTGGTCGTGCCCATTTCGGTAAGGGCGCGGGCAAAGAGGGGCACAAAGGGCAGCAAGTCGGGGGGCAACGCGCGCAGGTCGAAGGCCAGGTCCAGGTACACCACGCCGTTGGTAAAGAGGTCGTGGAAGAGCAGCGGCGCGCCACCCACGTTCAGCTCGCGGGTGGGAATGGTCTTGCCGTGGCGGTCGAGGTCGGCGATGGTGAGGGTAGGGATGCGGGCCAGGTCTTCGGGGCGGTCCGGCTCCTCCTGGAGCTGGCGCAGTTCAGCAGTCTCAACCACCAGGCGTTCGAGATCGGCCTCGCTCATCGCGGCGCGGGCGGCGTCGAGGCGGGCGCGCTCCGCGGCGGCGTCGCGCTCGGCCCGGGTGGGGTCGGGGCGCAGCACCACCCGCACGCGGTGGGGATTGTCGAGCAGCGTTTCGCGGATCAGGCGCTCGAAGATCGGCTCGCCACGGGCCACGGCGCCTTTGACCGCCTCCAGGGGCGCCTCGAAGCGCAGCGCCGCAAGAGGATCGCCGTCGTAGAGCCAGGTGTGCAGGGCGCGGAGCATCAGGCTCAGGCCGCGGGGGAAGGCGCCGGTGTTGTTCTCGCGGAGCGCAAACTCGACCGTGTTCAGCGCGGCGGCTACCTGCTCCGGGTCAATACCCTCACTGGCCAGGCGCTCGAGCGTGTGGAGCACCAGGTCCTCGACCTTTGCCGCATCGGCGGGGTCAATACCCTTCAGGCCCACCGAGAAGGTGTGCTGGCGCAGACCGTCGTTGTACCCGCTGCCGGTGAGGCTCTCACCCAGGCGCGAGTCCATCAGCGCCTTGTAGAGCGGGGCCGCCGCAGTGCCGACCAGGATGTAACTGAGCACATCGAGGGCCAGCACGCGGGTCATATCGCTTTCCGCGCCAAGCATCCAGCTTACGGTGACCATGCCCTTCTTGCCGCTCTCTTCGCGCGGGGCGGGATAGGTCTGTTCGACCACGCGGGGGGCCGCGAAGCGTGGCTGCAGGGCGATCTGCGAGGGGGTCTCCAGCGGCTCGAACTGGCTCAGGTAGGCTTCGACCACCTCCAGGCGGCGCTGCGGGTCATCATCGCCGTAGAAGAAGATGCGCGCGTTGGAGGGATGGTAGAGGGTCTCGTGGAAGCGTTTGAATTGCTCGTAGGTAAGGTCGGGAATGAACTGCGGATCGCCGCCGGACGAGACGCCGTAGGTGGTGTCGGGGAAGAGGGCCTGCTGGCTGTACCGGTAGAGCAGGCTATCGGGCGATGAGTAGGCGCCCTTCATCTCGTTGTACACCACCCCTTGAAAGACCAGCGGCGCGTCTTTCCGGGGCAGTTCGTAACGCCAACCCTCCTGTTTCAGCACCTCGGGCGTCAGCCGGGGAAAGAAAACCGCGTCGAGGTATACATCAACCAGGTTGTAGAAGTCGGTCGTGTTGGTGGACGCGACCGGGTAGACGGTCTTGTCCGGGTAGGTCATGGCATTGAGGAAGGTTTTGACCGAGCTTTTAACCAGTTCAAAGAAAGGTTTTTTGACCGGGTACTTCCGCGAGCCGCAGAGCACACAGTGTTCAAGGATATGGGCGATGCCAGTGTTATCGGCGGGCGGGGTGCGAAAGGTGATGCCAAAGCTCTTATTCTCATCGTCATTTTCAAGGGAGAGGAGCTGGGCGCCGGTTTTGACGTGACGGTACAGCCGCGCGCGGGTGTTCAACTCGGCGATGTACTCGTCGCGCAGCAACTCGAAGCCGTAGGTCAGGGTCATAGACGTGCTCGCTTTCGCTGTGCAGGAATGGCATCAAACCCCGGTGGAGCGTGTGCAGGGCTGCTCACCGGGTGCGTGTTCACGTCCGGAGTAAGGCGCCACCCCGGGTACGCGGGCGTTCCGCCCGCAAGGGTCCGGATGCGGGCACGCCGCCCGCGCACCCGGAAGAACGGTGAACACGTACCCTCCCAGGAGGGCCTGCGGCTCCTCCGAGCCTGCCCGTTCAAACACACGAACCCGGCAGATTTTGATGTAACCATTGTATTGTACCAGACGCCCTTGCGGCTGATGTGAACATATGGAGGAAACCGGGTTTCCCCACGCCCCTCCTATAGGGAGGGCCATGCCCTCCCACAAATAGAAACCTGTTGTTATCTTGTCTGTATGCGGCGAAGCCACATAACCACCTGACACAGGATCAGGCTTCGGCGCCCAGGGCGGCGGCGATCTCGGCAAGGATGTTCCGTTCGCGTTCATTGACCCGTTCGCCGCCCATACCCATGAACCCGCCCTCGACGGCGGCCCGGGCCACCTGGTTGCTGAGGTCAACCAGCCATTCGCGCACCTCGACGGCCACGTCGGGCGGGGCCTTGCGCGTCAGCAGAGCGCCGGCCTCGCGGATGCTAGCCACGGCGCGGGCGGGATCGCGGCCCAGGGCAAAGATGTCAACCTGCGCTACGGCGGGATCGTCGGAGCTTTTGCCGATGTAGGCGTTGAAGCGATCGCGGAGGGTGATCAGCATCGAGGTGATGAGGGAATTGGAGCGGCGGGTTTTGGCGGCGTCCTCGAAGGCGCGCACCGCCGCGGCCACCTCCTGCGAAATGCCGATGGGCCCACTGGGGCTGGCACCGATTACGGCGGCGATCACGGCAATGGGCGCGCCGATGAGGGTTGCCCATTCCTCGTCGCTATATTCCTGTCGTTCTGACATAGGTGCTGCTCCTCGTTCATAGTTCATAGGGGAGGCAAGAGAAGTCTCCGGCAAAGCCGGATTCCCTGATGTGAGCATATGGGGAACCCGGGTTTCCCCAGGCCCCTCCCTGCGGGGAGGGTGTGGGAGGGCGACGCCCTTCCGGGAAAAAAACCTGTCCTCACCGTGTCAGACGACGGGGAAACCCGGGTTCCCCACGTTCTTCCCTGCGGGGTTTAAGGGCGGACAGAAAATATGTGTTCTTTTAGCTCATTCAGACGCCACGCGACAAAATGAGGCGGTGCGCGTATGCTGGGAATAAATACTTGACCACCAATCTACAGAGAACCTCCTCATGCCTAGCATACGCCAGATGGAGCGCGCTGTCGATAGCCTGCCGACCTGGAGCGACGTGGCGCTACCCATACGCACGCGCCGCCACCTGCTCTGCTTCATCCTGGGCATCCCTGTTGAGCGGCGCTCTGGTGCAGCGTCGCATTGCGAGCACCCATGCGTACCTGACGCCTCAGACGACGTGCGCGGCCAGCCATGCACGGCGACTGCGGGGTCAGGCCGGGGGCGTCGCCGCGCGTCCCGGGGCGACCCGGTGCCCGCGGGGCGGGGTCAGGCCGGGGGCGTCGGTTCCCGCCGCGCGCCGCCGGCGAAAGCTTCGGCCCTACATGTTCCGGCCCCAACGCGGCGCTACCA
>JBDNDG010000394.1:0-4262 GCA_046719255.1 Chloroflexaceae bacterium | reverse complement strand
TTGCCCGGGCCTGCGTGGCGCTGGCGAGTTGTTGATTGGCGCTGGCAATCTGGGCATTGGCCGCTTCCAGGCGGGCGTTGGCCTCGGCCAGCGCGGCTTGATAGGCGGCCTCGCGCTCGCGCAGGAGGGCCTCCACGGTCGGGTCGAGGGCGGCAGGAGCAGCCGATAGGGTTGCGCTGGCGCTGCTCGTGGGCAGTACGCTGGCCGTCTGGCTCGTGGCGCTGGTTATGTAGCCGCTCAGCCCGCCGACGATAACCAGAACGAAAGCAGTCAGGGCCGCGGCAATGACCAGGGCAAGACGCTGGCTCATAGGTAGGTTCCTCCTCAATCATGAAGCGTTACCGTGAACATCCGGGAAACCGGGTTCCCCATCCTCCCGCACCGGCGAGCGTTTGGCGATCCCGCAGGCTTGCGGGAGCCTGACGAGTTTCATTGCCGCCAGGGTAACCGGTGAGGTTTGGAACTTTCTTGGAAGGGGCCGTCAAGTTTCCAATCTTTTTCCAAGGTTGATCGTGTATGCTGATGTGAACATATGGGGAAACCGGGTTTCCCCACGCCCCTCCCTGGGAGGGGTGTGGGAGGGCTGCGCCCTCCCGGGAGAATCGCTTTTCAGGCACCATGAGACCGGCGCGCCGGCGCTGATAGAGGGATCAGTTACAGCGATGCGGGTTCTAGTAATCGAAGATGATCAGCGCCTGCCCGCCTGGTCGCCCGCGTGCTGGGAGAAGCCCATTACCAGGTGGATGTGGCGCACGATGGCGACACGGGGCTGGACCTTGCCCTCCGTGGCAGTTACGATGTGGCAATTGTTGATTGGATGCTGCCCGAACGCGACGGGCCGGCGATCTGCCGGGCGGTGCGGATGGCGCGCCTCCCGATGGCGCTGCTGTTGCTGACCGCCCGTGGCCAGATTGAGGATAAGGTCGCCGGTCTGGACAGTGGAGCAGATGACTACCTGGTCAAGCCGTTCGCCTTTGAGGAGTTGCTGGCGCGGGTGCGCGCCCTCAGCCGCCGCTTCATGGCGCCAGGCGCTGAGACCCAGGAGCTGCGCGCAGGCGCGATCGTGCTCGACCTGCGCGGGCATACGGCGCGCCGCAGCGCCCGCGCGCTCGACCTGACGCCCACCGAGTGGAACCTGCTGGAATATCTGATACGTAACCAGGGCCAGACCCTGACCCGCCAGCAGATCCTGGATTATGTCTGGTCGTATGAACACGATGTGCAACCACAAATGGTTGATGTATACATTTCATACCTGCGACGCAAATTGAACGAAGGCGGGGAGCGTGACCCGATTGTGACCGTTCGGGGCGTCGGCTATCGGCTGGAGGCGCCCGATGTTTAGAGGCTTGCGGCTGCAACTGACATTGCTCTACACCCTGGCGGCACTGATACTGGTGGCGCTGGTGGGTGGCGGGGCTTATCTGGTGGTGGCGCGGTACTTTCAGCAGGTGACCGATCTGGCCCTGCGCCACAAGATGGCTCACGAGTTTAACGCCCTCAACGCGCCCTTGCCTGCCGACCTGGTCTCGGCAGACCGTGACTGGTCGCTCATCCGCAATGAGCCGGGCCTGTTGTCGCGTCAACGAACCGCGGCGCCGCTCTCGGAGGCCGAGGCGGTGAAGCGAGCGGTGGCCTACCACGGCAACGGCCCGCCGGAACGGGTTGAGCGCGAAGAGAAGCGTGGCCGGGAGGTGTACGAGGTGCGCTTTCCCGATGGAGCGAAGGTGATTGTGGATCGGTCCAGCGGGGCCATCCTCGACGTCGAGGGCAGGGCGGAGCGCAGAGAGGAGTACGCGCCACCACTGCCGCCCGCGGCTCCAGATGCGCCACTCGCCTACGATGGTGAACTGGCAGCGATCTTTGTGCTGCCGCTCGATGCCTCGGGCAAGGTGCTCTTCAACCCCAACCCGGCTGCGGCGCCGCTCGGCCCGGATCGGCAGGCCCTGGAGGCCGCGTTGAGCCGGGGCAGCGACGAGCGCACGGTGAGCCTGAGCGACGGGCAGCGGGTGCGCCTGCTGACCTACCGCCTCACCCGCCCGGACGGGCCGGCGGCGCTGCAACTCGGCCGGGTGCTCAGTGACCAGGAACGGGTGCTCTGGCAACTGGCCCTGGGTTTGCTCGTGCTGGGGAGTTTGAGTATGGGGTTGCTGGGTGCGGCGAGCTGGTGGTTGGCGGGCCGGGCGCTGCGCCCGGCCCAGGCGGCCTGGGAGCGCCAGCAGCGCTTCATCGCCAGCGCCAGTCACGAGCTGCGCACACCGCTGACCCTGATCCGCGCCAGCGCCGAAGTCGCCCTACGCAACGTCGCGCCTGAGGATGCCGACCAGCGTGAGTTGCTTGGCGACGTGCTGGCCGAGAGCGACCATATGCGCCGACTGGTGGACGACCTGCTCACCCTGTCGCGGCTGGACAGTGGCCAGTTGCCGTTGTCCCTCGCGGCGGTCGAGGTGCCGCCCTTCCTGGCCGAGGTTCAGCGCCAGGTGGCGCGGTTGGGGGTTGAACGGGGTGTGACAGTGATGCTGGAGGAGGCGGCAGGGGAGGTTTGCGCCGACGTGGACCGCCTGCGCCAGGTGCTGTTGATCATCTTCGATAACGCCCTGCGGCACACGCCGTCGGGTGGACGCATTACGCTCGCGGCAACGCCCCGGGGCCGCGAGGTGCACTTCCGGGTGACCGATACCGGTAGCGGGATCGCGCCGGAGCACCTGCCCCACATCTTTGAGCGCTTCTACCGGGTTGACCCTGCCCGCGGGCGCGCCAGCGGTAATGCCGGATTGGGCCTGTCAATCGCGAAGGCGCTGATCACGGCCATGGGCGGGCAGATTGGGGTGACGAGCGCCCCCGGCCAGGGCACGACGGTGTGGTTTACCTTGCCGGGCAGGTAGGCGACGCCACGCCCCGGCTCTCAAACCCTCCCCGCCGGGGGTTGTTTCATAGGAGGGCTGCCCCCTCCCTGGCCCTCTCCCGCCGGGGGAGGGAATTGGGCGCCTCCCCCCTCCGGGGGGAGGCTGGGGGAGGGGGCAGAATACGGCAAACCCGGCGGGCAGGGGCAGGGGGAATCCCGGTTTCCCCGATGTTCCTCTCAGCCGTCCATGCGGCTGCGCTGCGCAACGCCCGAATGAAACGAATTGTTCCCGGGAGGGCGCAGCCCTCCCCAACCCTCCCGGTGGAGAGAAAACCGGGCACCTCGCCCGGCGGGGGGAGGCTGGGAGGGGGGCACGGGCCCAAACCCCCACCGGGCAGGGGCATGGGGAAAGCCGCTTTCCCTACGGTTTCACCTCAGATGCACGATCACCACGATGCGCCCGAACTGTAAACGGGCACCATCAGCGATGGGCGTGGGGACATTCGGCTCCAGGCGCGCGCCGTTGAGGCGGGTGTAGTTGGTGCTGTTGAGATCGGTAACGGTCCACTGACTGCCGGAATGGCTGAGCCGGGCATGCTGCCGGCTTACGCCGCCCAGTTCGCCGCCGTGAGGGGTGAGGTCAATTTCGGGGAAGATGTTGCTCACCGGGTCCTCACGTCCGATGATAATGTCGGTCTTGTCGAGGGGCAGGGGCAGCACCGCGCCGCTCTCTGCAACGACCAGGCGCGGGCCGCTGGGAGCCGGGGGCGGCGGCGGAGCCTCGATCACCGGCGCAGGCGTGACAGGGGCAGGGGCCGGCCCCAGGGCAGTGAGGGAGGCTTCGGCGCGGGCAAGGGCCTCGCGGGCCTCGGCCAGGCCGGTGATGACCGCGGCAGGCGTCGCCGCGCCAAACGTGGCCTGCATCTGCTCCAACTGGGCGATGATCTGCTGCTGGCGGCTGATTTCTTCCTGGAGCCGGCGCACTTCGGCGGGATCAACCGCAGGAGCGGGCGCCTGAAGCGCGGCAAGTTCCGTCTCGGCACGGGCAAGGGCCTCACGGGCCTCGGCCAGGCCGGTGATGACCGCGGCAGGCGTCGCCGCGCCAAACGTGGCCTGCATCTGCTCCAACTGGGCGATGATCTGCTGCTGACGGCTGATGGCGTCTGTCAGTTCGGCGCGACGAGCCTCGTAGGCCGCACGATCGAAGACGGGCGCCCCGGCTGGCGGGGTGGGCGCCTCCGCGACCGGAACCTCCGTGGGTGCGGCCACCGTGGGTGCCTCCGCGACCGGAACCTCCGTGGGCGCGGCCACCGTGGGCGCCTCCGCGACCGGAACCTCCACCGGGGCGGCCACCGTGGGCGCCTCCGCGACCGGAACCTCCTCCGTGGGCGCGGCCACCGTGGGCGCCTCCGCGACC
>JBDNDG010000393.1:0-4291 GCA_046719255.1 Chloroflexaceae bacterium | reverse complement strand
GAGCCTGCCCCTCTGCAACAGGGGAGAGTCGGGGGCATCGCCCTGCCGGAGTACACGTTCAGCGTCGGGGCAACCACGCAAGCCCGGGAGCGCGGACGGGACGCCCGCGGCAGCGTTCGAGGGCAGGCTGCCCTCGCTGCCTGGAGAAGGGCGAACTCGTCCCTCCCTGAAAGCCCTGTTTCCAGCAACGCATGTGGAGTTACTGCTACCTCACCGAATACTGAGCCAGGAGATCAGGCGCCATGTTCTCAACCGCACGTCCAGAATCTTTTCGCAAACGCTACTACCGCAGTATCGCCGCGCTCTGGAGCGATCTGCGCCGTCTGGCGGGGCTGCGTGGTCCCGGTTCGATCAGCCCGGCGCTCCGCGAGCGCCTGATGCTCACTGTCACCGCTGTGAACCGTTGCCGCTACTGTGCCGTGTTCCATGGCTACGTCGCCCAGCTCAGCGGCCTGGCGCCCCAGGAGGTCAGCCACCTGCTCGAGGGGACTACCGCCACAGCGCCCGCAGCCGAGATCCCGGCGCTGCTCTACGCCCGCCAGTGGGCCGAAGCGGGTGGACAGGCGTCACCGGAACTCCAGGCCCGGTTGGTGACGATCTACGGCCAGGAGAAGGCCCGCGCCATCGAGCGCGCCCTGTGCATGATCTGGATCGGGAACCTGCTCGGCAACACCTGGGACGCGCTGCTCTTCCGGTTGTCAGGGGGGCGATTGGGCGGCGGGCGCTAGGGCGATTGCAGCTTGTGGAGAGCGGCAGCCTCCCCGCCGGGAGGGGGAGGAGAAACCTCGCTTTCCCCGGTTTTGAGCGGCGAAGCCGTATGGACAACGAAGAGGACGATCTAATGATCGATCATTTCGACCTGATCGCACCACTCTACGACCGGATCATCGGTCCACCCGACCTGGCCCGGCTGCGGGAGGCGCTGGCTGTGCCCCCGGGGGGGCGCGTGCTCGATGCGGGTGGGGGCACGGGGCGGGTAGCGGTCCATCTGCGCGACCTGGGCGGCGAGGTGGTGCTGCTGGACCGCTCGTTGCCGATGTTGCGGCAGGCCCGCGCCAGGAGTCTCGCGGCCCTGGCCGGCGATGTGACGCGCCTGCCCTTTCCCGACGCAACCTTTGATCGGGTCGTGGTTGTTGATGCGCTGCATCACTTCACCAGGCCCGCGGCGGCTATCGGCGAGCTGTTGCGCGTATTGCGCCCCAACGGCCGGCTGGTCATCGAAGAGCCGGATATTCGCCTCGGGGTGGTGAAACTCGTGGCCCTGGCCGAGCGCCTGATGCTGATGGACAGCACATTTTACGCCCCGGCAGAGATCGTGCGGATGATCGAAGCCTGCGGCTTTCCGGCCTATACTGTGGCCGGTGATCGCTTCGCCGCCTGGGTGATCGCCACCAGAGATCTCAGGCCAGCACCAGGAACACCAGCACCGCAATCAGCCCGCCAACCAGCGAACTCAGCAGGTTGACCATATCATTATTCATCCAGCGCCAGCCTCGCACGAAGGTGTTGGGCGTGCCGTCCTTGCCAACCACCTTTTCGGTCTCCTTGCCGTTCGGGTAGCGGTAGATCGCCTGCACCGTCGCGCCCATCAGACTATCGGCCAGCGAGCCGCCCAGACCGCCCAGCACCGCAGCGGGCAGGATCCACCACTGCCAGGCCACCGGCTGGCCGACGAGCATCTGGCCGGCTCCAAAACTCAGCACCATCACCGCCCCGATCAGCAGCCCGCCGAGGGCCGAGGCCGTCGTGCCCAGAACGGAGATCCCGCCCGAGGTGCCCGGATCCACCGGCTTGCCGGTGGTGATCAGGCGCGGGCGATGCGGGCTGAGCACGCCCAGTTCCGTCGCCCAGGTGTCGGCCGTAACGGTCGCCATCACACCGATGAAGAGAGCCAGCAGGACCGGCGGCCCACCGAGCAGGGCGTAGAGCAACGCCAGTAACGCTCCGACCCCACCGTTTGCCAGGGCCTGGGCCAGATCGCGCCGGCCACCCTTGGCAAACTTCTCAGCCGCGCGCTGCTCCTTGATGCGCTCCTTGTAGTGCGACAGCGCGCTGCTGCTAATGAAAAACGCAATCAACGCCAGACCCCAGGCCCAGCCGCCAAAACCCAGCGTGGCCGTGCCGGTCAGAATGGCGCCGGCCCAGCCCCCCATGGTTAGCGACTGGCGCCAGTAGGCCAGCCCGCCAATGGCCGTACTGAGCAGCAGGCCCAGGCCAATTTGCGAGACATCAACACCCACGGAGTCCTCCCCGTGTCAGATCAGGGCCGTGGGAGGTGGAGGTGTAGAGGGGTCGCTATTAGTTCCACATCTCCACACCCGCGCACCCCCGGCCAGCTACCAGGCTTCCGGCAGATCGGTCACCGCGCCAAGGCTTGCCGAAGAGACCAGGCGCGCATACTTGGCCAGCACGCCGCGGGTGTAGCGCGGGGCGGGCGGAGTCCAGGCTGCCCGGCGGCGGGCCAGTTCTTCCGCGGAGACGTTGAGCTGAAGCAGGCGGGCATCGGCGTCAATGGTAATACTGTCACCCTCTTCGACCAGGGCGATCGTGCCGCCCACCGCGGCCTCGGGGGCGACGTGGCCGACAACCAGGCCATAGGTACCGCCGGAGAAGCGCCCATCGGTAATCAGGCCCACGCTATCACCCAGACCCGCGCCAATAATCGCCGATGTCGGCGCCAGCATCTCGCGCATACCCGGCCCGCCCCTGGGCCCCTCGTAGCGGATCACCACCACGTCGCCGGCGACAATCTTGCCAGCCAGGATTGCCTCCAGACAGGACTCTTCCGTATCGAAGACCCGCGCCGGGCCGGTAATACGGCGTTGCTTAATCCCGGTGATCTTGGCCACGCAGCCCTCTTCGGCCAGATTGCCGCGCAGAATGGCGAGGTGGCCTTGCGGATAGATCGGCGCTTCGAAGGGCCGGATCACCTCCTGGCCCTCCGGCGGCGCGTCGGGCACACCAGCGAGGGTTTCGGCGATCGTCTGCCCGGTGATCGTCAGCGCGTCGCCGTGGAGCAACCCGGCGTTGAGCAACATCTTCATTACCTGCGGCACCCCGCCCACCTGGTGCAGATCGGTGGCCACGTAGCGCCCGGAGGGCTTCAGATCGCACAGCACCGGCACCCGCGCGCGGATGGTCTCGAAGTCGTCAATCGTGAGCGGCACCTCGGCGGCATAGGCGATGGCCAGCAGGTGCAGAACGGCGTTGGTCGAGCCGCCCAGGGCCATCACCACGGTAATGGCATTCTCAAAGGCCTTGCGGGTGAGGATCTGGCGCGCGGTACGATTGGCGCGAATCGCCTCGACGAGCACCTCGCCGGAGCGGGCGGCACTCTCGGCCTTCTCCGGGTCCTCGGCAGCCATGGTCGAGGAGCCGGGCAAACTGAGACCCATGGCCTCGATGGCCGAAGACATGGTATTGGCAGTGTACATCCCGCCACAGGAGCCAGCGCCGGGGCAGGCGTGGCGCTCGATCTCCAGCAACTCGTGCTCATCAATCCGTCCGGCGCTGAATTCGCCGACCGCCTCGAAAGCGCTCACAATGGTCAGATCGCGGCCCTTGTAATGGCCGGGCTTGATCGTGCCGCCATAGACGAAGATGCTGGGAATATCCAGCCGGGCCATA
Organism: Chloroflexaceae bacterium; assembly: GCA_046719255.1. Lineage (GTDB taxonomy): Bacteria > Chloroflexota > Chloroflexia > Chloroflexales > Chloroflexaceae > JACAEO01. The sequence continues at coordinate 664 of JBDNDG010000393.1, read as the reverse complement.
GCAATCAGCGCCCCCGGCATATTCTTGTCGCAACCGCCGACGGCCAGAATGCCGTCCATCCGCTGGGCATTGACCACCGTCTCAATCGAATCGGCAATCACCTCCCGGCTGACCAGGGAGTATTTCATACCCTCGGTGCCCATTGAGATGCCGTCGCTGACCGTAATCGTGCCAAAGATCTGGGGCATCGCTCCGGCGGCACGAATCGCGTCTTCGGCCCGCGCGGCCAGGGCGCCTAGCCCGGCGTTGCACGGCGTCAGCGTGCTGTGGGCATTGGCTACGCCGACGATGGGCTTGCGAAAGTCCTCGTCGCCAAAGCCCACCGCGCGCAGCATTGCCCGATTGGGCGAGCGCTGAGGACCTTCGGTGATCATCCGGCTGCGGCGATTGTCCGTCATTGGTCGCCTCCTCACAAGAGATGAACACAGGTTTGTTCACGGTCGGGCTGTGCCCTCCCACACCCTCACGCTGGGGAGGGCTTGCCACCCCACAGGCAGGGGCGTGGGGAAATCCGGTTTCCCCGATGTTCGCATCGGAATGAAACGCATTGTGCCTGGTCGGGCCGCGCCTCCCTCACCCTCCCCGCGGGGAGGAGGCGCCCCTTATTGTACCAGCATCCGCCGCAGGCCATGCCGGGGGGCGCTCAGACGCATTCGGGCGCCTA
>JBDNDG010000392.1:0-4309 GCA_046719255.1 Chloroflexaceae bacterium | reverse complement strand
GGTCTCGAACCCACAACCTCCTGATCCACAGTCAGGCGCTCTAACCATTGAGCTACAGGCACCACGTTTCAGGCATCAGGAGTATAGCATAGCGCCAAACCGACTGTCAAATCGGCTAACGTGAACATCTGGGGAAACCGGGTTTCCCCATGCCCCTGCCCACGGAGTGGCAGGCCCTCCCCACCGGGAGGGTTTGGGAGGGCTGCGTCCTCCCAAGAACGATTGGTTTGATTTGGCATTGTGCGCCCCGCGAATTACAATACGTATACTCTTTGTCCCGGCAGGCTGAGGGGATCGCTGGCCGGCCCTGGCGCCCGCTCACTCGCTGAGAACCGGGTCATATCCACGAGGGTTGTGCCCTCCCGGAATTCTCCGCGGGCAGGGGGTGGGGCTACCGGAGTTCCCCCTGTTCTCACAGCGCAACTGCAACCTCAGGTCGTGTGCTATGCCAGCAATGCTCTTTCCAGAGGGCTTCATCTGGGGCGCTGCCACGTCGGCGTACCAGATCGAAGGCGCAGTGAACGAAGATGGTCGCGGTCCCAGCATCTGGGATCGTTTCAGTCACACGCCGGGCGCCACTCGCAATGGTCATACCGGCGATGTCGCCTGCGACCACTACCACCGCTACCAGGAGGACGTGGCGCTTATGGCCGATCTCGGCCTGAAGGCCTACCGCTTCAGTATCGCCTGGCCGCGCATCTTTCCCAATGGGCGCGGTGCAATCAACCAGGCTGGCCTCGACTTCTACCGCCGCCTGGTGGATCGTCTTCTGGCCCACGGAATTGTTCCCTACGCTACTCTTTACCACTGGGATCTGCCGGTGGCGCTGGAGGAGGCTGGGGGCTGGCCGTCGCGGGATACGGCCTACGCCTTTGCCGAATATGCCGGTAGCGTCGCGGCGGCCCTTGGTGACACCATTCGCCACTGGATCACGATCAATGAGCCGTGGTGCGTGAGTATGCTCGGCTACCAGCTAGGTGAGCATGCCCCCGGTCGGCGGGAGATGCCCGCGGCGCTCGCCGCCGCCCACCACACCCTGCTTGCCCACGGGATGGGCGCGCAGGCCATTCGCGCCACGGCTCCCGGCGCCGAGGTGAGCATTGCTCTCAACTTCGAGGCTGCCGTCCCACTCTCAGCCAGTCCCATTGATCAGGACGCGGCCCGCTTTCGTGATGGCTATTTCAACCGCTGGTTCCTCGATCCGGTATGTGGCTATGGCTACCCTGGCGATATGGTTGCCGACTATAGCGCTGCAGGCCACCTGCCCCGCGGGATGTACTTTGTGCGCCCGGGGGATCTCGCTACCATCGCCACGCCTGTCGATTTTTTCGCTCTGAACTACTACACCCGCGTGGTGGTCGCTGGTGGTCCTGCTCCCTGGGAATATCGGCTGGTCGCGCTTGAACGGCCCCGTACTGCCATGGGCTGGGAAATCTATCCCGAGGGTCTCTACCGGCTGCTGCTGCGGCTCTACAGTCACTACAATCTGCCCCGCATCCTGATCAGCGAGAACGGAGTGAGCTACCTCGATCCGGTTGAGGCCGATGGGCGCGTGCGCGATGAGCGCCGCATCGCGTTCATCCGCGAGCATCTGGAGGCCTGCCATCGCGCCATCCAGGCGGGCGTGCCGCTGATCGGCTACTTCTACTGGTCGCTACTCGACAATTTTGAATGGGCCCAGGGCTACCACCAGCGCTTTGGCCTGGTTCACGTGAATTATACGACGCAGCAGCGCATTCGCAGGGATAGTTTCGCCTGGTACCGTGAGGTGATCGCTGCAAATGGGTGCTGATGCACTTCCAGGCGGCTGTTCAGGCATCAGCGCCACGGCGACCGCGGCCGGGTGCGCTGCGCCCGAGCGCCAATCGCACATCGGCAAGCTGTAAGCACACCGGTGGCCCGTCAACCTGGGGGTGATGCCCGGGTTGTGCGGGAGGGCTTCGACCTCCCTCGCCCCCTCTCTCACAGGTAGATTTTTGGGGGCCACGGCCGCTCCTCCTCATCCCCCGGCCCCCCTCTCCCTGATCGGGAGAGGGGGAGCATGCGTTGGGACACCTGGAGCACCGGGCGGGCCTGCGTCCTCCCACCTGCCGCTCGAAGCGCAGGGCCACGTCGCTCACCAGTGGCACGGGCACACGCAGCGTCAGACTGGTTGTGGAGGTCGTTACCGTCTCCGTCAGCGTAACCACCCCCGTGTACGTATCCCACCAGGTGACGCGGTAGGCGCTAGGGGCGAGATCGGGAATGGTGAGTGTGCCGCTGATGGGCGCGATGGGCACAGCGTCCACAACGTTGCGCCAGGTATGGTTGCGGTTGCTGACCCAGAGGTGGCCGCGATGCGCAACGCGATCGGCCTGGCCCCACGCGCGCAGATCGGGGTGCGAGGTGACCGCCCGCGCGTCGGCATACCGCCCGTTGTTCAGCGGGATGCCTTGCATAAAGTCGCGGTAGGCTTTGAAGTGCGCGTACAGGTTGTACCGGCGAATGTTTTCGGCGTCCCAGTATAGCTCGTAGAGGCCGCCAGCGTTGATCTGCCCCCAGATGAAATTGTGGAGCCAGATTCCGCGCGTATCGCGGCGCTGGTCGTGTTCACCGTCACCGCGATAATCCTCCGCGTCGCCCAGCGCCACCTCGCCGCGGGTGACCGGCTTGCGCGGCCCGGATCGGGTCCGTCCGCCGATCTGCCAGCTATAGGCCGCCGTGAGCAGGGCCGTGTCGTGGTTCAAGGGGGTGAGATCGAACGATCCGTTGAGGTAAACCGGCTGCCCGTCCGGGGCAATCAGTTCCACGTCATCGATCCATGCTGTGCCGCCGGTGCCGAAGGCATTCTGGAAGTAAATGGCAAGTGTGTGGGTCCTGTCGTCGGTAAGAATGAGACGCGCGCTGCGCGGCGCGGGGCGGCCGTCTGCCAGGTAGCGGCTATCAAAGGTGCGCCAGGTGTAGGTGCCGGCGGGAGCGGTGCATAAGAACGCCTGGTCATTTGCCGCAGCCGGCACCACGTTTGAGCGACCGTCTGGCCGGTCGTGATCGAGAAGCCACAACAGGCGCGGTCCGGCAAGCGTGTCTGGCTGGTCGTAGCCACAGGCACCGGTGAAGTTCTCGGCGCTCATGCGATAGCGGATCACCCATTCGCCTGCGCCACGAATAACCAGGGAGCGCGGGGTGCCACCGGTGTTGTTGAACTGTTCCGACCCGGAGATACGCACAGCGTAACCGGAGCCCCCGAACACGCGCGCCGGGCGACTCTCGAAGGCCAGGGGATCAGCAATGCTCTGCGCCCAGCCCGCGACGAGCGATCCACAACAGGCGTAGGCATGAAGGTCGGCATAGTCCACGCCGCTGTAGGCCGGATTGTTCCAGAACTCGGCGACGGGGAAACTATGCCAGGTTGAGGTGGTAACCAGATGGCGCGCTGGGTCGTGCGCGCGCATAAAGCGCCCGAACGCATCCGCCTGGGCGTAGTGGTTGCGATTGTACGGATCGCCTTCGTTGAGCAACTCCCAGGAATGCACCGCTCGCGAATACCCCCAGCGGGCGATCAGGTAGCGCCAGAAATACTCATGATAGCGCCGCACCGCGGTGTTCGGACGGGCATAGAAGCGGTCGTTGTCGAGCTCGTAGTAGGCGCCAACCAGGCTCCCGTCCGGTGCGATGTGATTGGCGATCCAGTCATTCTTTTCCAGGACGACCGGACGGATGGTTACCCCGGCTCGGGCGGCCTGCTCCAGCGCGTGGTCCCATTGCCAGGAGGGCGCCTGGTCGAAGTAGCGGTGGTAGGCGAAGCGGTTCTTCCACAACACTTCGCCACCTGTAGCCGAACTGCCGTTCCACTCCCGCACCGAAACCTCATCCACAAAAACATCGCCACCGGTGGTGTTTTCCAGGATCAGGTAGAAGTTGTTGAGGAAAAAGTCGTTCTCCCCGGTGGTAAAGGTACCCGTAACCTCGGTCCAATCCGTGCTACCGTTGACGAAGCCGACCAGGCGCGTCGAGTCTTCGGCGGTCGCAGCGGGATCGGCGCACGTGTCGCCCAACCATCCCCCACGCCGGATGGTGAACCCGTAGGGGTAGCGGGCGTCGCGCGGGCCGGTCACTCCCACCACGCGCACACGCGCGCGCACGAGGTAGGTGGTACGTGGTTTGACCGCAATGTTGTTTGAGAAGCCCTGAAACATGCAGGGGTTGCGCCGGTCGTCCATTTCAGGATCGGCATAATCCCACAGCCGCAGCGAGAACTGATGATCCTGATAGGCAACGGCATAGCTCAGGCTCGATGGGTTGAAGTAGCCGCCCTCGCCGGGCAGAGATC
>JBDNDG010000391.1:0-4329 GCA_046719255.1 Chloroflexaceae bacterium | reverse complement strand
GCCCGGGGGGAGAGGTGTGGGTCAGGGCCCTTCTCGGAACACCATGCCCGGTAGGGTGCAGCCAGGCAGCAGCGAGCGTCTATCAGGTGAAGAATTCTTTGCTAAATAGTGAACAAACCTCCCCTCACAAGAAAGAGCCTTCACCTGACATTTCGCGAACCGTCGCATATGATTGCAGGCAGAACTAAACGTATGTAGAACTTGCTGCCGGCAAAGGAGCTCGCCTGTCGCGCTCCCTGGCCATTCGTTGCGCGCGTGCGGACGGAATGACAGCAAGTCACAAGTGGAGAGGATCAGGCCGATGACGACCCTGGACACCGATACGCTGGAGATGGTGCTTACGACCCTTCGCGACTACGCGGCGAAGCAGCTCAAGCCCGAGTTCCTGCGCGAACTCGATGAGCGCGACGAGTTCCCCCACGACGTCCTCCGCGACCTCTACGACCCTGAAAAGTTCGGACTGCATCTCATTTTCATCCCCGAGGAGTATGGCGGTCTCGGCGGTGGCGCCTACGATGTCTACCGCGTTTCGGAACAGATGGCCCGCATCGATCTCGGTATTGCGACCGGTGTACTGGCAACCTTCCTCGGCACCGACCCGATCGTGGTGGGTGGAACGGAGGAACAAAAGGCCTACTGGATGGGCCGCATCGCCTCAGAGGGTCTGCTGGTGGCCTACGGGGCAACCGAACCCCAGGCCGGTTCAGACCTGGGCACACTGACGACGAAGGCTGTCCCGGTTGAGGAGGATGGCAAGATTATCGGCTACAAGCTCACCGGCCGGAAGCAGTGGATCTCGAACGGCGGGGTGGCCAAACTCTACACCATTCTGGCCAATGCCCCCGGTGGCATCTCCTGGTTCATTATGGAGGCCGGGCAGCCCGGCTTCAGCTACGGCAAGCCGGAAGACAAGCACGGCATTCGCGCCTCGAACACTGCGGCCCTGTTTCTCGATGAGGTCTTCGTGCCCGTCGAGAACCTGGTCGGCGGTGTGGAGGGGCAGGGTCTGGCACAGGCCCAGGCGGTGTTTGGCTACACCCGCTTGATGGTCGGCTCGTTTGGCCTCGGGGGCGGCTGGGCAGCCCTCGAACGCGCCATTCGCTACAGCCAGACCCGCGTGCAGGGTGGCGGGTTGCTCTCCACCAAGCAGGCCTACACCCACAAGCTCCTGGTACCGAACGCGGTGCGCCTCGAAGCCTCGCGGGCTTACATCGAGTGGGTGGCTGACCGCATTGACGGTGGCGACCCCGACCAGCAGACTGAGGGCGCCGTGGCGAAGTACTTCGCCACCGAGAGCGGCAACAAGGCTGCCGAAGATGCCATTCAGGCCCACGGCGGCTACGGCTACACCAAGGAGTATATGGTCGAGAAGATCAAGCGCGATGTACGTATTACCTGCATCTACGAGGGTACCTCGGAGATCATGGAATGGACCATCGCTCGCGATCGCTGGCAGGCCCACCTGAAGACCCGCGGGGCCTTCTACAACGACTGGGCCACTCAGCTCGACCAGCTGGCTCGCCAGCACTCCGATAGCGGCGCAGCCACAGCGGCCCTGGGCATGCGTGCCCTGGCTGTCATTCTCGAGCGGGCCCGCCTTGACCGCCTGACCCGCAACCAGCACATCCTTTTCCGCCTCGGCGAACTGATTGCCTGGGCTGAGACCGCAGCGATCTTCAGTGAGCGCTCCGCCACCAAACCGAGTGTGGCCGTGCCCTTCTCGCAGGAGACGCTGAAGACTATGGCCCGCGTCCACGCGCGCGAGGCCGCGATGAAGGTCGCCACCGATGGGCTGCGCTGGTGCATCAGCGCTGGTCAGACCGATCCGAACCTGGCGGCGAGTATCAACCTGCCGGCGATCTTCAACGCCCAGGCCGGCCAGATCGAGGACATGAACGTTGTCGCTCAGCGCCTGATCGAGGCGTTCCCGGCTGAGTAGCTATCCACTCTCGCCTCACCTGCCCCCGCTCCCGCCTGCGCGGGAGCGGGCACGCGCACGAAGAGAGGTGAGAAACGTAAGGAGCGATCCACATGGATATGTCAAACCGCGCCATTGCCATCGTCGGCCTGGGCGCCATCCTCCCCGACGCGCCCAGCGCCCGGGCCTTCTGGGAGAATATTCTGGCGAAGCGCTACAGCATTTCGGAAACTCCACCCGAGCGCTGGCTGATCGCCGATTACTACGACCCTGACCCCAGCGCCCCCGATAAGACCTATTCCAAGATCGGCGGCTGGGTCCGGGGCTTCAAGTTCGACTGGCAACGCTTCCGCATTCCGCCCCGCGTGGCCGCCGCGATGGACGAGGGCCAGCAGTGGGCGGTGACTATTGCCGCCGAGGCCCTGGCCGATTACGGCTTCCCCGATCGTCCGCTCAATACGGAGAATACCGGCGTGATCCTCGGTACGGCTATGGGCGGCGAGTTGCACTACCTCACCAACCAGCGGGTCATCTTCCCGGAGTATGCCCGCTACCTCAGCAATACGCCGGCCTTCCAGGCCCTACCGCCTGATGTGCGCGCGGCTATCCTGGCACAGTTCCACGCTGAGATGGATCGCACGTTGCCCCCCGTTACCGAAGACTCGATGCCGGGTGAACTACCGAACATCGTGGCCGGACGGGTAGCCAATGTGCTCAACCTGCGCGGGCCGAACTTCATTACCGACGCGGCCTGCGCCTCGACCTTCGCCGCCGTGGCCGCTGCCGTCGAGATGCTCAGCGAGGGCCACGTGGATGCGGTGATCACCGGCGGCGTGGATCGCAATATGGGGCCCTCGACCTTCGTGAAGTTCTGCAAGATCGGCGCCCTCTCGGCGACCGGCACACGTCCCTTCGGCGACGGCGCCGATGGCTTCGTGATGGGCGAGGGGGCGGCAGCATTCCTGCTCAAGCGCCTGGCCGATGCCGAGCGCGATGGCGATACGATCTACGCGGTGATCCGCGGCGTGGGCGCTTCCTCCGATGGTAAGGGCAAGGGCATTACTGCCCCGAACCCCGTCGGGCAGGTCTACGCGATTGAGCGCGCCTGGCGCAACGCCGGTATTGACCCCGCCACCGCAACCCTGGTTGAGGCCCACGGCACCAGCACCCGCGTCGGCGATGTGACCGAGGTCGAGAGCCTGGCGAAGGTGTTCGGCGGCGCTGAGCGTGGCCGTATCGGCCTCGGCTCGGCTAAGAGCAACATCGGCCATCTTAAGGCCGGTGCCGGCGCAGCCGGGTTGCTTAAGGCGGTCTTCGCCATCCACGAGAAGATCCTGCCGCCCACGCTTAACTGCGAGAAGCCCAACCCGAACATTGACTTCAACGCCACCCCGTTCTACCTGCTCAACGAGGCCCGCGAGTGGGAGCGCCCCGGCAATGTGCCCCGGCGCGCCGGAGTGAGCGCCTATGGTTTCGGCGGCACCAACTTCCACGTGGTACTCGAGGAATATATCCCGGGTATGATCCGCACCGAGCCGCAGCGCTACCAGGGGGTGGAGGTGCCCAATCCGGGCGGCGGTTCGGGTAGCGGTCACTACACTGCGCCAGCGAAGGTGGCCCAGAAGCCGCCCCTGCGCGGCATCCTCGCCCTCGGCGCCGATACCCCCACCGAACTGAGCGCCCGCCTCGATGAAGTCCTGCGCAAGGTGCAGGAGGGCTGGACGCCCCCCGTGGCAGCCCCCGACCCCGCCGACCTGCGCAAGGCCGAGCGTCTGGTCGTTGATTTTGCCGACCACGCCGACCTGCTCGAGAAGCTCAACAAGGCGAAGAAGGCCGCCGGCCTCAATGCTCCCGCTGCCTGGAAGCCCCTGGCAGCACAGGGTATCTTCCGCGGCAGTGGCAAGGTTCCCGGTAAGGTCGCCTTCCTCTTCCCCGGCCAGGGTTCGCAGTACCTCAACATGGGCCGCGAGCTGGCGAAGGTCTCGCCCGCTGTGGCCGCGGTCTTCGCCGAGGCCGATCGGGTGATGACGCCCATCCTGGGCCGCCCGCTCACCGACTACCTCTTCCTCGATAGCGACGACCCCCAGCGCATCAAGGAGGCCGAACGAGCCTTGATGCAGACGGCGATTACCCAGCCGGCGATGCTTACCCTCGACATCGCCCTGCTGACCCTGCTCGCCGAGTATGGCATTAAGCCGGATATGGTGATGGGGCACTCGCTGGGCGAATACGGCGCGCTGGTGGCCGCCGGTATTATGCCCTTCGCCGAGGCCCTCGAGGCCGCCGCGGCCCGCGGGGCCGAGATGACCAGGGTCAGCGTCGAAGACAATGGCTGGATGGCCGCGGTGATGGCGCCGCTCGATGTGATCCAGTCCACCCTGCAGGAGGTTGACGGGTACGTTATTCCCGCC
>JBDNDG010000390.1:0-4344 GCA_046719255.1 Chloroflexaceae bacterium | reverse complement strand
GTCCACGCCCTCCACCGGCCCCGCTCCCGCCGCGTCGCCCTTCGGCCCTGCCGGTCCCGTCCCCCCGTCCACGCCCTCCACCGGCCCCGCTCCCGCCGCGTCGCCCTTTGGCCCTGCCGGTCCCGTCCCCCCGTCCACGCCCTTCGCCGGCCCCGCTCCCGCCGCGTCGCCCTTTGGCCCTGCCGGTCCGGTACCGTCAACAGAGTCGCTTTTCGGACCTGGCGGACCAGCCACCTCCGATGCAGATAAGGTTGGACCGGGCAGATCCGGCGAACCTGCCGCAGTTGCGTTCAGCTCCGAAAGCCCGGGAGCAGCCAGCTCGCCAACGGCGGGGGCGAGCAGCGCCTTCGCTGCAACATCTTCTGGCAGAGGGATCTCCCCCATACCCGCAGCTCCACAGTTCAGTTTGCCGCCCTGGTTACGTTCAAGTGTGGAAGAACCCTCGGCGCGGAGCGCCACCGCCAACCCCGCAGGCGGACCGGCGCCTTCCGGCGTAACGACGCCCCCGGCAACGCCACCCTCTGGCAGTCAGGGCTTTCCTATCTTTCAGCGGCAACTGATGAGCACCCTGGTATCATTCGACCAGCACACTGCCGAGAGGATCTGGCGCGAAGCTGCCGCTCTCTACCCGGCAGAAGCTCTCTGTACCGAGTTGCTGATGCCAGTGCAGGTAGCAATCGGCGAAGCCTGGCACCGGGGCGAGGTGTCGGTTGCCGCCGAGCACTTCGCCAGCCGCTTTGTTGAGAGTAAGCTGCACAACCTTTTCACCGCGCATACGGATCCTCCGAATGCACCGCTGGCCGTTATTGGCTGTGCTCAGGGTGAACTGCATGAGCTTGGAAGTCTCACGGTCGCTCTATTCTTAAAATGGGCCGGGTTTCGGGTGAAATACCTGGGACAGACCGTGCCCAACTCAACCCTCGAGACACTGGTACGCACACTCCGCCCTCAGATCCTGGGATTGTCGGCGACCACAGTGGAAGCGGCCCACAATCTGACGGAGGCGGGCCAGATTCTTAGCCGGATTGAACCGCCACGCCCCATGTTCGTCTTTGGGGGTATGGCATTCTACGAGCGGCCCGACCTGCGGATGCGCGTCCAGGGGGGGCATTACCTGGAGGGTCATCCGCGCTCCATTGCGCGCCATCTAGCAGCCCAGTTCTTAAAAGAATAACGAGCGCGCTGCTGCCTCAACCGCAACGGCATACGCCAATCGGGTGAATGGTGAGACGAAATCGGATCAGGAAAGTGCCATGGAAACTCTAGACATCGTGCGACGGCTCGAAGAGCAGCGCCTGGCAATCGTTGAAGAAACCGTCCACCAGGCAATGCGCGAACCGTTCTGGAAGCAGCGGTATGGCGAGGAGATCGATGTTCAATTACATGTGGACATGGATCGCAACCTGGGGGTGCTGATCCAGAGTATTCGCTACCGTTCGCCGATGATTTTCGAGGATCATACCCGCTGGCGTCGTGATCAGATTCGGGGCTTCGGGTGCTCAACTGGTCACATTCGTGAGATGTACGGCAACCTGTGGCGGGGCATTACCAGGCATGTGCCGGAGCAGTGGCAGTCGTACATTTTCCATTACATACAAACAGCGCTTGAAGGGTTAGCCTTTGCCGGCGCCAGTCCACGGGCCATTAGCGAACAGCAGACGCAACTGGCCGAGGACCTCGTTAGCGGGACATACGACCGGCACTGGCACTGGCAAGCCGCGTACAGCTCCGAAGGGCGCGCGCGGCTGGTATACGAATACTGGTACCTGGTTGACTATCTGGTTGATGCTCTGGGCGTCAGCAATACGACAACGCTGGGCCAGCACTTGCAGTGGCAACGCCAGGCGTGGCTCAAGCGCGGCCTGAGCACCGGTCATGTACAGTATGCGCTCTGGTTGCTGGCCGATGCGCTCACGACACGACTGGCCCAGGGGCCGGCCAACGAGGCCCGACAGGCGCTGATGGCAGCCGGTGAAGCGCTGGCATATCAGCGAGAAAGCTGTCAGACGCTACAGGCCATCCAGGCGGACGTGATTGGTCAAACGGCGGAACGGCTGATTGCAGCCGGTGTTGCGCCGAATGGACCCGAAACCACCACCGAGGTGAGCTGGTACCTTAGCTATCTGATTGACAGTATCGCCAGCGGCGTGGCCGATCCTCTGCTCAGCTACACGCGCTGGATGCAGCACTGGCTCGCTCGTCAGGGTCTGCCCGACAGCCCGCTCCGCCTCAGTTACGAGGCGCTGGCAGATGCCATTACCCGCACAGCGCCGGAGCATGCTGCCCATGAGGCGCTGGCTATGCTTCAGATCGCGCACCGGGCCCTCTCAGCATAAGCGCCAGCGCTGAGAGGGCAGGCTCTCCTCGACGGTAGGCGCGTCGAATGGCGCTCCATACCGCGGAGCGCCGTTGGGAAAGCCCGGCCCTCCCAGGAACAATCGGTTCTTAGTTCCCGTCGTCTGTGGCGAAGCCGCACAGGGCTTGCCATCAGCGCAGCGGTATCGTCCAGCCTCCTGCCCGCGTTCGCTATAAGGATCAGCTATCCGGTATCAGTCAGTACAGTGGGAACGCCAGATTTCTCCGCTCCCCTGCCCCCAGAAATCCTAGCTGCGAGGAGAGACGTTCATGACCAGTTCTGCGGCACCCCTTTCGCTCCCAGCTTTGCTTGGCGTTCCAGCAGGCACTGGGTGTCTACTCAGTCTCGAGCAGGTACGGCATATCGCGACGCTAGCAGTGCAGCACCGCCCGAATGATCTGCACGCGCGAGTGGTATTCGGCGGGCCGCTTGGCAATCTGGACGAAGGGACAGCGTGGGGCGATTTTTGGCAGAACGCGCCATTTCTGGTTATAGCCGGTGAGCAAGGCGCGCTGGCGCTAGTCTCTCAGCCCGAAGCTGAGGGCTTCCGGTGCGTCATTCTGAGTGATCCGAAACAGGTGGATCACGCAACGATGGCGCTTGCGCAATTCGGCGACGAAATGTTACCCCCGCCGGATCTGGCCGCGCCCGAGGCTCAGCGCACCTTTATTGCCACACTGATAGCGACCCTGGTGGCAGAGCCACGTCTAAAATCGGTTGATCTGCCTCGCCTGCTGCCTGCCGAGCGGCGCTGGATCGAACTGGCACAGGTCTTTGGCCGCACTCGAGATCTGGCGACCCTCTTCGCTACCCCCGACCTGCGCCAGGCGCTTCAGGAGCAGCGTGTGGAGCGCGCGCTGGTGGGCGTCTTGAATGCCAGCCAGACTCAGCTACGGGTCATGGCGGCAACCGGGGGCAAAGCCCCGGCGATGCTCCAGGTGCAGGGAAGTCTGCTGACGAGTGTCTTGCGAAGCAGACGTAGCGGCAGCATTGCCACGAGTTCCGAAAGCGGCCTGGATACCGAAGGACAGCGCTGGTTAGGAACCTCAACCCTGACAGTGATCCCGCTGCAACGAGATGGGACCCTCTGGGGTCTGCTTCTGGCGGCCAGCCAGCGACCACTGGCAAGCGCTGCGCGAGCGGCCTTACACGGATTAGGCGCGCTCATCAGCGCCACACATGGTAGCGCCACGCCGACCGTTGGCGACACCACATCTTCGGGATGGACCTCAGCGCCTGCTCGCCCAACCGCAGCACCCTCCTCACCGCGAACCGGTAACAGTGGGCCGTCGCAGGCGCGCCGCCAGACGGCGCTGGTCAGCGATCTGGCCGCGGTATTTGAACGCTTGAGCGATGTCATTGTACTGGTAGACAGTCGGGGCCGCCTGCTCAGCTACACATCCACAGCAGCGATGACCCTGGGGCTCGGGCCGACAGCAATGAAGCACACCCTGGTCGAGAGTGGCGCATCCTGTCTGACCCCGCTGCTCAGCGAAGCACTGATGAGGGACGAATCGGTGGAAGGTGAAGTAGCGTTGCCAAAGGGCGGCCGCGCCAGCGTCGTGGTGCGCAGTATTGGCGATACCCTCTGGAGCTTTGTCATTCACCCTGACGCCAGACCAGAAAGCGCATCACCCGCATCGGAAACTCGCCAGCCATTGCCCAACGAACGCGAGCAGCAAGAGACGTTCCTGAGCAACTTTTCCCGTATCATTCATGTCCCGCTGCGTGAGCTGCGCAATCTGATAACCAGTGTGCCGGCAGCAGGAGAGCTTAACGAGCAACAATCTCGATTGATCGGACAGGTTGTCCGTCTTAACAGCGAATTGACAATGCTGGTAAACGATCTGCTCTCTCTCGGGCAGATCCGGCTCCAGACCTATGAGTCCGGAACTCCGCTGCGTCTCGATCTACTGATCGAAGCCACCGTTGGTCTGCAGTACGCTGAGTTCGGGCGACGCGGCCAGCACGTGACAGTGGATCTGCCA
>JBDNDG010000039.1:0-19044 GCA_046719255.1 Chloroflexaceae bacterium | reverse complement strand
AGGCCAGTTCGGCCATCTCGCTGTAGGTCAGTCGCGGCAGAGTGCGGGCCTCCGGCACCACTTTGGGGTTGGTGGTGAGCACCCCGTCAACTTCTTTCCAGAACCAGACCTCATCGGCGTCGAGGGTTGCGCCGAGGATGGCGCAGGAGTAGTCAGAGCCGCCACGGCCCAGCGTGGTTGGGACGCCGGATCGGGTGGCGCCGATGAAGCCGGTTACCACCGGCACGACCCCCTCGGCCAGGAGGGGCAGCAGCCGTTCGCGCGAGCGCTCGCGGGTTTCGGCCATCAGCGGGGAGGCGGCGCCGTAGCGCTCATCGGTGATGATCAGCCCGGTCGCGTCCACCGCCTGGGCCGGAACGCCAGCGCTTCGCAGCGCGGCGGCAATCAGCCGCGCGTTCAAGCGCTCGCCGAGGCCGCTAAAGAGGTCAAGGGCGCGGGGGGTCAACTCGCCGAGCACGGCAATGCTCCGCGACAGGTCGCTCATATAGTCGAGCATACCCTGCAGTTCAAGTTCCAGCGCCTCGCGCTCCTCTGGGCCGACCAGCTCGGCGGCGACCTGCATGTGCAGATCAAGTAGCCGTGGCGCGGCCAGGGCGGTTGCCTCGCCGTCACCCTCAGCAGCAGCCCGAGCAGCGGCGATCAGGGTGTCGGTTGTACGGAGATCCGGGGCGTTCATTGCCGACACCACGACCACCACCTCGTGCTCGCGGCGGCTCTCGGCCACGATCCTGGCCACCTGGCGGATGGCGTCGGCGCTACCTACCGACGTGCCGCCGAACTTCATCACGACGCGCATACACTCTCCTGGTGCGATTGTAGACCGTACTCCTCCCCACGGGGAGGGTTGGGAAGGACGGCGTCCTCCCACGCCGCCTCCTGCCACGTTTATCCCAATGCGTGGCAGACCACTAGGGCACGATCAACACTTTACCGGTCGTCTGGCGGCCCTCCAGGGCGCGGTGGGCCTCAGCGGCTGCGCGCAGGGGGTATTCACGCTCCACGCGCACCCGCAATGCGCCTGAGGCCATCCAGGTGAACAGGTCCCCGGCCCGCCAGGCCAGCTCCTCGGGAGTGGCGATGTAGTTGGCCAGAGTGGGCCTGGTCAGGTAGAGCGAGCCTTTCACGCTCAGCAGCAGGGGCTCGATGGGTGGCACCGGGCCGCTGGCGTTGCCAAAGAAGACCGCGTAGCCCCGCGGGCGCAGGCTGTCGAGGCTCTGCTCCCAGGTGCTCCGCCCGACCGAGTCGTAGACGACGTCCGCCCCGCGCCCGCCGGTCAGTTCGCGCACGCGCTGGTCGAAGCGTTCCCGGGTGTAGAGAATGATCTCGTCGGCGCCGGCCTCGCGGGCCAGGGCGGCCTTGGCCTCGGTCGAAACCAACCCGATCACCCGCGCGCCAAGACGTCGGGCCATCTGCACCAGCAGCAGGCCCACGCCGCCCGCCGCCGCTGTCACCACACAGGTGTCACCGGATTTCAGCGGGTAGGTGCTGTGGGTCAGGTAGTGCGCGGTGGCGCCCTGCAACAGCACTGCGGCGGCCAGTTTGAGGTCAATCGACTCGGGCACGCGCACCAGCTTTGCCGCTGGCGCCAGCGCATACTCAGCGTAGCCGCCGATCCCCGAGGCTGTCGCTACCCGGTCGCCCACGCTCCAACCCTGGGCCTCGGCGCCAACCGCGTCCACAATGCCAGCGAACTCTCCGCCAGGGATGAACGGCAGGGGCAGTTTGTATAGCCCTGTGCGGTGGTAGGTCTCAATATAATTGAGTCCGGTGGCGACGACCCTGATCCGCACCTGGTCGGGCGCCGGTTCAGGGATGGGCACCTCCTCATACCGTAGCACCTCTGGCCCGCCGGTCTCGTGAACTCGAATTGCGTGCATATGCTCTCCGGACTGATCGCGCTGCGAGGGCAGCGCGGCTGATACGAACCTCGGGGAACCCGGGCTTTCCCGTGCCCCTCCCTCCGGCGCATCCCTTGCGCTGAGATCGAAAGTCGGCCTATACTATAACAGGAATCTTGCAGCATCACGGCGCCACTACGCGCCGCCCCCCCTAAGGAGACGCCGTGCGCCGGGAGAATCAGCTTCCCCGAAGTTATTTCGCGCGCTACGATGAGAGCGATGATCGGCTCTTCTACACCTATCCCCGGCTGACGGCGCACATTGACGAGGCCGCCTGCGCCGCGGTGACCCAGTTGTTTCGCGAGGAATTGCCCCCCGGCGGTCGTATCCTCGACCTGATGAGCAGTTATGTTAGCCACCTGCCGCCCGAGGTGCGCTATGCTCACGTGGTGGGTCTGGGGTTGAACGCCGAGGAACTGCGTCTCAACCAGCAACTCGACGAGTACCTGGTACACGACCTGAACCAGACGCCTGACCTGCCCTTCGCCGACGCTTCCTTCGACGGCGCCGCCTGTACCGTCTCGGTGCAATACCTGGTGCACCCGGTCGCCGTTTTCGCCGAGGTGGGGCGCGTCCTGCGCCCGGGTGCGCCGTTCATTGTCACCTTTTCGAACCGCTGCTTCCCCAGTAAGGCGGTGCGGATCTGGATCTCGACCGGCGACCGGCAGCACAGCCAGCTGGTGCAGCGCTACTTTGAACTGGCCGAACGTTTCACCGACATTCGCGCCCTTGATCGCTCGCCGCGCCGCTGGCTCAGCGATCCGTTGTATGCGGTCATTGGCCGCGCCAGATAAGGGGCGCATCGGCCAGGTTCCATATCGCCCTGAGCGCAGCGAAGGGTTCCGGTCGGGATGCTTCGCTGCGCTCAGCATGACCCATGACGGGCCGGACGCACCAGTACGGGCATATTCGATGGCGGATCGCGGGTTGCTACACTAGCGTTCCGGCGCGCTCTGGCGGTGGCGCAGCGACGGCGCGTTCCTGCTCGGGCCGCGGGGCGCCTCCGGGCTGCTGCGCGCGATGGGGCAGGGTTTGATATAATCATCGCAGCAAAACTGCGGTGCAAATACCAGCGCACTTCGTTTACAGACCGGGCGTGGCTCACCACGGTGATGGTGCAGGAGGTACCGGCGCCCCTCGGAGGCGTCTCCTGTGCCGCGATCCGGCACCATCACCGTGGCAGGCCACCGTTGCGCATAACACGCGGGGCCAGTGAGTGGAGCGGTCTACCTGCTGCCCTTCGCTTCAGGGAGAGAGTGTATGCCTGCCGTTGCCCCTCAGCCTGTTCAGATCACCTGCCCCGCCTGTGGCGTTCCCTTTCGCGCGAACATCTACACGCTGGTTGATGTTACCGACCAGCCGGCGCTCAAGGCAGCCCTGCTCAGCGGCCAGCTCAACGTGGCCGTCTGCCCGAACTGTGGCGCGGGGAGCATGCTCGGCGCGCCGCTGATCTACCACGACGCCCGTAAGCAACTCTGCCTGGTGTACTTTCCGCAGGAGCTGAACGCCCGCCCCGAGGATCAGGAGCGCTTCATCGGCGAGGCGACCAGCTTCTTGATCCGCTCACTGCCCGCCGATGCTCCGCGCGCCTATCTGCTGGCGCCACGGCGCTTTCTGACCCTGCCTTCACTCCTCGATGCCGTTCTCGAAGCCGATGGCGTTAGCCGCGAGACCCTCGAACGCCAGCGAGCCTATGTTGATCTGATCAGCGAACTGGCTGGCGTGGTGAGCGATGAGGAGCGGTTCAGCGCCCTCGTCACCAGGCGTCGTGCCGAGCTGACCCCCGAGTTCTTCGCTACCCTCGATGCGTTTATTCAGGCTTTGCCCGATTCACAGGCCGCTTCGCGGGACGTGCTGCTCCAGGTGTACGAACGCCTCAACCACCTGGTGGGCGAAGGCGAGGCCGAGGCCGAGGCCGAAGAGATGAGCCAGGCCGTCGAACGGTTGATGACCGTGACCGACGACCAGCTTGAGCAGGCTGTGGCCGATCTGCGCCCGGTGCTCGACTATGGCTTCTTCCAGGCGTGGACCGGGCGGATTGAGGCAGCGCAGGCCGCCGGCGAGACTGACGAGGCCGCCCGCCTGACCGAACGCCGCGCGCGTATCCTGGCCCTGGTGGAAAAGCTGGACCGTGAAACTCAGGAGCTTTTCGAGGCCGGCAACGCCCTGCTCGCCGAGGTGCTCGAAGCCCCCGACTCGCTCGCCGCCCTCCGCGAACGGGCCGAACGGGTAGACGAGGGCTTCATGGTCGCCCTCTCGGCCAATGCCGCGGCCGCCCAGCGGTCCGGACGGGAGGATCTGGTGCGACGCCTGGAATCGCTTGCGGCAGTGGCGGTTGAGATCATCCAGAGCCGGCTATCACCCGAAGAGCGGTTCATCAACGAATTGCTCCTGGCTGAGACGCCAAAGGAAGCCACGGCGCTGCTACGCAAGAACGTGGCAAAAATCACCCCCGATCTGGTGAAGAAACTCAATGAGCTGGCCACTCAGGAAGAAGGTCGTGCCAACCCCACTGCCGCCGAGCGCCTGCGGCAACTGGCCCGCGAGGCCGGGGCAATGCTGTTTTGATCGGGTATGATGCTGTTCCTGCTGCGCGTGCTTGCTCTGGTGGCGCGGCCAGTGACCCGGCGGGCCACCCCTGGCCCGCCGCGCCGTGTCGTGCTGATCAAGCCCGACCATCTGGGTGACCTGCTCCTGGCTACGCCCGCTCTCCAGGCCCTGCGCGCCACTCTGCCCGAGGCGCGCATCAGCGCCCTGGTGGGGCCCTGGTCGCGGCGGATGTGGCAGGGGCTGCCCGAGGTGGATACGCTGGGCGAAGTACTTTTTCCGGGCTTCGAGCGTGATGGGGGGGGCCGGCGCCGCCGGCTGCGCCCCTACCTGCTGCTGCTCCGTTACGCCGTGTTGCTGCGCCGCGAAGGCTACGACGCGGCGTTGATCCTGCGCGACGATCACTGGTGGGGAGCGTTGCTGGCGCTGCTGGCGGGCATTCCCCGGCGCATCGGTCACGCCTGTCCCCGCTGCGCACCGCTGCTCAGCGAGGCGCTGCCCTTCGACCAGAGTGAGCACGTGACCCGGCAGTGCCTCGATGTGGTGGCGCGGCTCACCGGGGTTGACCTGCCCAACCACCCCGGCACGCCGTCCCTGCGTTTTGCGCCCACCCCCGCCGAGCGCGCCTGGGCCCGCGACTGGGTCGCAGCCCACCTGAAACCTGCCGAACGCCTGGTGGTTATCCACCCCGGCAGCGGAGGAGCGACCAAGCTCTGGCCGGCTGAACGCTGGGCGGTCGTGGGCGATGCTCTGGCTGCGCGCCCGGGTGTACGGGTGCTGCTCACCGGCGGTCCGGGGGAAGAAGGCCTGGTGTGGCAGGTAAGCGCCGCGATGCGCTGCCCACCGCTGACCCTGGCCGGGGCGACCAGCATCGGCCAGTTGGCGTCTCTGCTGGCGCACGCCATGCTGGTGCTGGGAGTGGATAGCGGGCCGCTCCATCTCGCTGTGAGCCAGGGAACGCCGACGGTGCACCTCTTTGGCCCTACCGACCCGAACCGCTTTGGCCCCTGGGGCGATCCGGCGCGTCATCGCGTGGTGCGCGCCGGGTTAGCCTGTAGCCCGTGCCACAATGTGCAGCGCTGCCCGCGCGGCACCGTCGGTCCGGAGTGTATGCACGCCATTTCGGCTGATACGATCATTCGGCTCTCTCTGATGTGAAAATAGGCCGCGCGGGGGAGGGTCTGGGAGGACTGCGCCCTCCCGGTGAAAAACCTGTCTTCAGCGTGTCGGAGGATGGGGAACCCGGGGTTCTCTGCCCCTCCCTGAGGGGAGGGTCTGGGAGGGCTGCGCCCTCCCGGAGGAAAAAAACCCCATGTTCATCTGATTACGAACATAGGGAAATAGAGGCACTCCCAGGGAGGATGTGGGAGAGTAATGCCCTCCCGGGAACCACGGCGTTGCGCCAGGGTGGCGTCTCCAGCGCTGACGGATTACGACACGCGGGCCTGTAGCAGCGCACGCGCCACGGCGTCGAGCACGGCGGCCGGGCGGTTGCCGGCGGGCAATCCGATGCGACGAATGAGCGCGCGCCGATAGACGTGCAGCGAGGCCGGAGCGAAGTGACAGAGGCGCCGGTGCGGATGGCGGTGGGGGGGCGAGTCCGGGAACAGGTGGACGATCATAGGTCGCTCGCTGTATTCGTGTTTTCTCTCACAATGTCATCATAGCGGCTACGCTGCACTGCGTCAAGCAGTGTTTCCCGCGCATTTGCTGTGCATTATATTGCGATGCCGCGAAGGTTGAGGGGGGCACCCGGCCCATCTCTCTTGTAGCAGGCGATGGGGTTATGGGGAGAAAACAACTCGCAACGCTGCGATAAAGAACGGCTACGGAGCGATGGGGAAATCGGGTGGCGCCCGGGGCCGGCGGCGCAGCGCTGCGTCAGGGCAGCGAGCGGCCCTGCCAGGGGCTCGTTGTGGCTTCTCGCCGCATGCCGGCGCGTTGAACATGGGGTTTTCCCGGGAGGGCTGCGCGCCCTCCCAGACCCTCCCCGCTGGCGGGTTGTTTCCTGGGAGGGCTGCGCGCCCTCCCAGACCCTCCTGGGCACGGGCTATGTTCGCGTCAAGAGGGTTGTGCCGGGGTTTCTATGAACCGCAGGGCCTGGCGCTTCATGTAGGCCAGGATGGCACTGATGCCATTGAGGCGCTGGGGGCTGAGGATCTGGTGCAGGCCCATCTCGACGAAGAAATGTGCCGGCACGGCCAGCACCTCGGCGGGAGTGGCGCCACGCAGCCCTTCGGCGAGCAGCGAGGCATAGCCCCGCGTCGTGGGGGCCTCGGGCGGCACGTCGAAGTGAAACAGCAGCCCTTCACCCTGACGTTCGGTGTGCAAGAAGACCGGGCTGGCGCACTCGTGGACCTGTTCCATGCCCGCCCGTTCGCGCAAGTGTTCGGGCAGTGGCGGCAGCCGGTCAGCATACTCGAGCATCAGTTCGAGCTTCTCGTTGCGGTCGCAGCCCTTGAACTGCTCGATGATTGCCTGCAAGCGCGGCGGGATGGCAGCGGTCTCGGTCATGGCTCAGTCAATCTGTAAAATGTAGCCCTTGCCGCGCACATTGAGCAGATAGCGGGGCGTGCTCGGATCGGGCTCGATCTTCTGGCGCAGGTGGTGGATATGGGGCTTGATCAACTCGCCTGCTTCCATGTCGCTGGCCTCGTAACCCTGGGCGCAGCGCACCAGTTGGGTGTACGAGAGCATCTGCCCGGCGTGCTCGGCCAGACACAGCAGCAGGCGGAACTCGGTCGGGGTGAGGTTCAGCGAGCGCCCGCCGAGCGTGGCCGTCTGGTGCCAGGTGTCGAGTTGCAACTGGCCGATGGTCAACTGGCGCTCGCTGGTGGAGGCGCTGGCGGCCGGTGCCGGCGCGGGCGCCGGGGTGGGTGCGGGTTGGGCGCCGCCGATGAGCTGGTCGAGTGTCTCCGGCACGGGCCCCCCGCCGGTGAGCGCCTGGGCCGCCGCGCTGATCGCAGAGATCAACGCCGACTGGCGCAGACGCCTGGCCCGCTCGGCCAGACCCGCCGCCACCCGCTCGAGGATCTGTTCGGGATCGCTGGTCTTCAACATGTAGTCGAAGATGCCCTGGTGCATCCCCTCAATCGCCGTCTCGAGGGAACCGTGCCCCGTCAGCACGATCACCATCGTATCCAGGTTGCGCTGGCGGAGGGCCTCAACCACCTGAATACCGTTGATCCCCGGCATCTGCAAGTCAACCAGCATGAGATCAAAGCGCTGGCGGTCGAACAGCGCCACGGCCTCTTCGCCGGTGGCCGCGGCGGTCACTACGTAGCCCGCGCGACTCAACAGGGCGCTCAAGGTCAGGCGGATATTCTGTTCGTCATCAACGACTAGGACCTGGGCAGGCTGGCTCATGCTGTTTGCGCTCCGTGCCGAAAAGCACTATAGTTGGGACATCTGGCATTGCAGGCATTATAGCGTGCTGATCTTCAGAGTGTCAACGTGACGCGCATACGGCATTCCAGCGCCGTCTGCCCCCCATGACTGATGCGGAGATAATCGTATGGGCGAGTTAGAGACTCTGCGGGCCCGTGTGGAGCAGTTGCAGGCGCAGTTGCGGGAAGCCGAGGCCCGCGCCGAGCAACTGGCTTGTGAGGCGGAGTTGCAGCACCACCGGGCCGTTCATCTGCAGGCGCGCCTCAACGCCATTCTCTCAATCTCGGCAGCGCTGCTGCTGAGCCGCGATGTTGATGCGATTGTGCAACTGGTGGTCACCAAAGCGGTGAACCTGTTCCCGGGCACCAGCGCTGCCCACCTTTACCTGACGGATGGCGACTCGGAGCGTCTGACGCTTCGTGCGGGCGGTGGCGGGTACGCCCGCAGTCAGATGGTTGGCCTGGCTGGTCTGGCGGTTCTCTCGCCGCGCGCGATGCTACTGGTAGGTCCGGAGTTGGAGTTTGCCTTCGATCAGTTGAGCGATGCCGAGCGCGAGGAGTTGCGGGTGCTTCTGCCCCACTGGCCGCCCCAGAGCGCCCTGATCACGCCCCTGCGGCTCGACAATCAGCGCCTGGGGGCCCTGGTGCTCTACGGTGGCGTCAATGCCCACCTGTACCATCCGCGTGATCTCCCCTTCGTGCAGGCCCTCGGCGACCTGACCGCGATTGCCATTGATGAGGTGACCCAGCGCGCGCGCGCCGCCGCACTCCAGCGCGATCTGGCCATTACCCAGTCGCTTCACGCCGAGGCCCAGGCCCGCCTCAACACTGCCCAGGCGCAGTTGCTCCAGAGCGCCAAGCTCGCCGCGGTCGGCGAACTGTCCGCTTCTGTCGCTCACGAGATCAATAACCCGCTCTATGCCGCTCGTAACAGCCTCTACCTGATCGAGCAGGACCTGCCCCCCGACGCGCCACAGCGCGGCTATCTGTCGATTGCCCAGCAAGAACTCGGGCGCATTGCGCGCATTATCACGCGCATGCGCGATTTCTACCGCCCCTCGCGCTCCGAACTCGCCACGACCAATATCAACAGCATTCTCCGCGAGACCCTCGAGCTGGTGCAGACGCACCTGCGCCACGGGCGGATCACCACCACCACCAGCTTCGACCCCGATCTGCCCCTGAGCGTGGCGCACGCCGATCAATTGCGACAGGTGTTTCTCAACATTATCCTCAATGCCTGTGATGCTATGCCTCGCGGTGGCGAGTTGCGGGTGTCCACCCAGTTGATCAAGGCGCGCCAGGAAGCGCCCGATACCATCGGCGTGATCATCAGTGATACCGGCGTGGGCATAGCCCCTGAGCACCGTCCGCACCTCTTTGAACCATTCTACACCACCAAGCCTCAGGGCACCGGCCTCGGGTTGGCGATTAGCGCCCATATCGTAACCCAGCACGGCGGGCGGATCACTGTTGACAGCGAAGTGGGCAAAGGTACCACCTTCACCATTCTCCTCCCCGTTAACAGCGACCCTCAGGAACCGTCGTCCGCCTGAATGCGGGTGCCGAACCCGGCGGTCCACGCCGACGCCTCGCGGGTGTTCCGCGCCCGGGCAGGCCCCGGCGCGCTGCGCTGGCGGGTTGCCCGCCGGTGTGGGGAGGTGCGCTGACCTGTCCCGGTACCCGGTTCTCTGCGCCCCCCGCGCCATGGATGGAGGGGGAGGAGGCAATGGGCGGCAAATGCCAGAACGCCACCCCTGAACGCCGGCGAATCGGGGGCGTGGAGAACCCTGGTTTCTTTACGTTCATGGAAGTTGACAGGCACCGTTATTTCGCATCTGGGCGCAGTAGAGGCGCATACTCGTGCGATGCGTCACAAGTTGTTGCTTCGCCACTAGTAGTTGTCACCTCGTCCCATCACAGGCTACGGTGAGACTGCTACGATAGGAGCGATCGACCGGCGAGAGTTGTGGCCTTGATCCTGTGCGCCGGAGGAGTGATCGCACTATGCCACCGAGGCAGATCTACATTGTTGACGACGATCCTACTGCTGCGCTGATCACCCAGCGCGGGCTGCAAACGTTGCTAGGTGAGCAATTCACCATTACGGTGGCTCCCTCCCCAAATGCGGCCTGGCTGGCCTGCGCCGATGATCGCGTGGATCTGCTGATCGTCGATCCGAGCCCCTACTTGAGTGGGGTGATGTCACTGGTACGGGCGGTACGCACCTTTCGCCCGTCCATTCCCGTGCTGGTGCTTACGGCCTACGATACCCCCGGGCTGCGCGCCAAGATGCGCGACCTTGGCGTGGACAAGTATGTGGCCAAGCCCATTGACCTGCACGACCTCTTGCCGGTGGTGACCAGCGCCCTGGCATCGCTGCCGCCGCGCCAGGCCCCCGGCCCCTCCCTTGCCACCATTAGCGCCGGCCTCGTCCACGGAAAATAGCAGCCACGCCGCCTCCACCCGCACCGCGCTGTGGTATGATGGGTGCAAGGCTTCGGAGAGGCTGTTATGCGCGGAGTCCGTTTTGACTGGCGCTGGCTGGTGCTGATCGGCCTGATCGCCATTGTGGCAAATGCCCGATCCCTCCCCTGGTTCGTTACCGCCCTGGCCCTGGGGGTGCCGGGCGGCTATCTGCTCATGCTGGCCTGGCGCGCCTGGGAGGGGAGCACTGGTGGGGGCCGAGGAAACGGTCGCCGCGTCACCTACTGGCGGGGCCAGCGCATCGAAATGCACGGACCTCCCCGCCGCCTCCGCCCCGAGACGTTGAGCGCGGTCGCTCCGACCCTGATCTACGGTCTGGTGGGTCTGGCCCTTGTCATGGCTGCGCTGGCAGTGCTGGTAGAGGCCCTGCTGTAGGGCGCGTTGTACGTGTTAGTCCTTCTCCCGGGAGCGCGATTAGTGCCGCGAGGGCGCCGCCCTTCCGGACCGTCTCACCCGCCGCCGGTGGGCCGGGGCGTTGCGCCTGCTGCCAGGCAGAGGAGAGCCGGGGGGGTAAGGAAGAGAGGCCACGGCCCAAACAACCTGTCCGTGAAAGCGCCCGGGCGCCGGGCGCCAGCAGTCGGACCATGAATCCTCAGGGGTGACGCCTTGCGACGTCACCCCTGGGGAGAGAGGAGAAGGAGATACACCAAGTATAGCACCTTATCACGAACCTCCGGTGTGTTCTAGATTACAAATTCCATAACCTGAGCTTAATCTTTTGCAACGAGGCTTAATCAGATGCCCTTCATGGATGGCCTGCTCCAGCGCAGGCGTTTGACCACGGCGCAACAGGACAAGCTCCTGGCCGAGTTGCGCGCCCTGCTCGAGGACCTCGACGCGGCGTTCGAACGCTTTGGCGCCGATGTTGACCCCGGCGACCGGCGGGCCTTGCGCGAGACGATTGATCACCTGGAGGAGCTGTTTTTGATTGTGATCGCCGGGGAGTTCAACTCCGGCAAATCGAGCTTTCTCAATGCCCTCCTGGGCGAACAGATCCTGCCCGAAGGGGTCACGCCAACGACCGATACGATCACCCTGCTCCAGTACGGTGAGGAGGTGAACAGCGTGCTCCGTTCCAGCGGTCTGCGCATCACCACCTACCCTGCCGAGGTGCTGCGCCAGCTCAGCATCGTGGACACACCGGGAACCAATGCGGTCATCCGGCACCACGAGCAGTTGACGCGCCAGTTCATCCCCCGCGCCGACCTGGTGCTGTTTACCACCTCGGCCGACCGCCCGTTCACCGAGAGTGAGCGCGGCTTTCTGGAGTTGATCAAGGAGTGGGGCAAGAAGATCATTATTGTGCTCAACAAGATCGACATCCTCAGCCCCGAGGAACTCGAGCAGGTGCTCGGCTTCATCAACACGAACAGC
This sequence comes from Chloroflexaceae bacterium, assembly GCA_046719255.1. Lineage (GTDB taxonomy): Bacteria > Chloroflexota > Chloroflexia > Chloroflexales > Chloroflexaceae > JACAEO01. The sequence goes on along the minus strand of JBDNDG010000039.1, from coordinate 7,352 downwards.
CGCGCGCTGCTCGGTCTGACCCCGGAGATCTTTCCGGTCTCGGCGCGCCAGGCGATGCGCGCGCGGCAGCAGGAGGGCGAGGAGCGCGAGCGCCTGTGGGCCGCCAGTCGCTTTGGTGAGGTTGAAGACTACATCATCAATACCCTCGATGAAGAGACGCGCGTCCGCCTCAAGCTCCTGTCGCCCCTCGGCGTGGCCCGGAGGCTGACCGGGGTCTACATGGGCCTCACCGAGAACCGCCTGGCAACCCTGCGCGAGGACCTGGCAACCCTCGATAACGTTGAACAGCAGCTCGGCCTGTTCAAAGACGATCTGCGGCACGACCTGCAGTACTACCTCGGCGAGATTGACCAGATTTTTGCCGATCTGGTCGCGCGCGGCGAGACCTTTTTCGAGGAGCATATCCGCCTGACCCGCCTGCCCGACCTGATGAACAGCGAGCGGCTGCGGGCCATGTTCGAGCAAGAAGTGCTCGGTGACCTCGATCAGCAGATTGACCAGAAAGTCAACACGATTGTGGACTGGATGGTGGAGAAGAACCTGCGCCTGCAACAGAGTGTGGACGAGTACATTAAGCGGCGAGCCAGCCAGCACAGTGAGAAGCTGATCGGGAGCGTGGGCGGCAGCTTTGAGTACAACCGGCGCGCCTTGCTCGACACGGTGGGTCGCGCGGCCACCGAGGTGGTTGCGAGCTACGACAAGCAGGCCGCTTCGGCCGAGCTGGCCGACGAGGTGCGTTCCTCGATTGCCGCCACGGCGATCACCGAGGTGGGCGCCGTGGGTCTGGGCGCGATTGTGGTGGCCGTGGCGCATGCGGTCTGGCTCGATTTTACCGGCATTCTGGCCGCGACGGCGCTGGCCCTGGGGGGCTTTGCGCTGCTGCCGGCCAGGAAACGGCAGGCAAAAAAGGCCCTGCGGGAGCGCGCCGAAACACTGCGCGGCCAGTTGCGCGCAAGTGTGGAGCGGCAGTTCGAGCGGGAGGTGGATCGCTCCGTTGGCCAGATCCGCGAGCGGAACGCTCCCTTCACCCGCTTTGTGCGCGCCCAGCAGGGCCAGTTGAGCGAGTTGCAACAGAAGTTCGCCGATATCGATACGGGGCTGGGACGGCTGCGCAAAGAGATCGAGGGGTAGGTCGAGCGCAGCCCTCTCCCCCCGCTGCCCCTGCCCCGCCACCGGCCCGCCGGGCCGGTGCCCCTATCCTCTCCGTGTAGCACACCCGATTTCGGAATGGCGCGATGGTGGTCCGGCGCCTCCGGATGTGGCATGCACAGGGGGCTGAGGCCCACCCGGTATCAGAAAGCGCTCCCAACCTTTCAATTCGGTGAGAAAAGTTGACAGAGCCTCTACCCAACGCTACCCTGTAGGGGCAAGCGTGTGCCGGCGCCTGCGCTGGTGCGGATTCAACACACCTGACGTGAACATGTGGGGGAACCGGGTTTCTCCATGCCCCCGTCCAGGGGGTGGCAAGCCCTCCCCACCGGGAGGGTTTGGGAGGGCGCAGCCCTCCCAGGAACAAGTGTGTTCGTTCTGGCGTTGCGCGGCGCAGTGGTATGGACGGCTGTATGGGCACAGGGGAACCCGGGTTCCCTGCCTGCGGTGAGCCTGTCGAACCGCGCTCCTCCCGGCGGGGAGGGCGTAGCCCTTCCAGGGAAACCTGGTTTGCCTCTGGACGTTGTGCGGCAGGGCCGCACAAACGATTATGATGGATTCTGGCCGTCTATGGATCTATCACGTCTCTGGGCGCGGCTCAATCCCCTGACTTCGCCCTTTGCGTTGATCGACATCCTGGTGGTTGCGCTGCTGGTCTACTGGCTGCTCGGGATCGTGCGCGGCACCCGGGCAGTGCAACTGCTGCGCGGCATCGGCATCGTGCTGGCGCTGACTATCTTTGTGGGCACGGTTGCCCGCGATCAGCTCCAGACGCTGTCGTGGCTCCTCACCACCATTGTTACTCCCGCCCTGATCGTGGGTGTGCCGGTGCTGTTTCAGCCGGAACTGCGGCGCGCCCTCGAGTCGCTGGGGCGCTCCAGTGAACTGCTCAGCCGCCCCCTCTCCGGCGCCAACCGTTCCGAACTGCTCGACACGATCAATAGCATCAGCCGTGCCGCCATTCAGCTCTCGCAACAGGGGGTGGGCGCGCTGATCGTCATCGAACGCAATTCGCGTTTGCAAGAGTATGCCGACCGTGGGGTCATTCTTGACTCGCGGATCTCTACCGCCCTGTTGTTGAACATTTTTTATCCTAACGCCCCCTTGCATGATATGGCAGTGATTGTGCGCGGCAATCGCATTCTCGCCGCGAATGTGGTTCTGCCGCTCAGCGAAGATGTGATCGGCCCACGACGCTACGGGACGCGCCACCGCGCCGCGAAGGGGATCAGTGAACAGACCGATGCGCTGGCCGTGGTGGTTTCCGAGGAGACTGGAGCGATCTCACTCGTGCAGGACGGACGTATGGCCAGCTATCTGACCGAGGCGCGCCTCCGCACCATGCTCGCCGGATTGCTGAGCGTGCCGCTGGAAGCCGAGGGCAAGTAGCGGGTCCAGACACTGTGGGAAGGACGTCCCGGGGAGCCTGGTTCCCTCCCCCCGGCGGAGCGGGTGTGGGAGGGCGCAGCCCTCCCAGGAGATCACCCGCCAGGGGAGGGTTTGGGAGGGCGTAGACCTCCCAGGAATACGTATGTTCATTCTGGCGCTGTGCGGCGCAGCCGCATGGACGGCTAACGTAGAACTATCAACGGATAGACAGGGGCATGTCTAGCTTTCGCGCCACGCTGTTGCGGGTCGCGCTGTCGGTTGGCCTCAGTTTTTCGCTCTGGGCCTTCGTTTCGTTCAGCCAGAACCCCGAAGAGAGTGTGACCTTTTCCGATCTGCAACTGGAGGCCACCGGCCTGGAGGAGGGCCTGGTGATCGTTGATGCCAATGGCCTGCCCACCCAGGCGCTGCCGCAGGTGGATGTGGCGCTGGTAACCGACCGTCGCCAACTGGCGCAGTTGCGGCCGGTGGACGTGCGGGCGGTGATCGATCTCAGCAATCTGGGGCCGGGCGATCATATCGTGCCGGTGAACGTTCGTCCAACCCGTAACAATATCTCCTTTACCCCTCGCCTCGTCGATCCTTCGTCAGTGCCCATCCGGCTCGAGCAACTCAGCGTCCGCCCGGTGCCGGTCAGTCTCCAGGTGCAGGGCAACCTGCCCTTTAGCTTCGAGCGGGGCGAGCCGAGCATTACCTACGGCGGACAGCCAATCGAGCTGGTAGAAGTGCGGGGGCCGCTGAGCCGGGTGGAGCGGGTGATCGCTGCGGGCGCCACGGCGAATATCGAACAGTTGCGGGCCACGTATCTGGCGCCGCTGGCGCTTACGGCGCTGGACGTGCGCGGGCAGACGGTGGAGGGGGTGCAACTTACCCCTGCGACGGTCACGGTGGAGATCCCGATTAAACCGGTGGTGGGGCTGAAGCTGGTGCCGGTGCAACCGACGGTGGCTGGCCTGCCCGCGCCCGGCTATGTGATTACCGGGGTGATCGTCGACCCGCCGCTGATCGCGGTGGCCGGCAGTTCCGGCCCGCTCGACCTGGTGGATGTGCTTCGTACCGAGCCGATTAACGTCAGCGGTGTCCGCGCCCCGCTGGAGCAGACGGTGCCGATCATCTTCCCCGAAGGCACCTCGCCCCGCGAAGGTGAGCCGGATCAGGTTCGGGTCACGGTGGAGGTGGCGCCAGTGACCCTGCCCTTGCAGATCCAGTTGCCGGCGCCGGTGACGCTGGTGGGCCTCGCGTCCGGGTTGCAGGCCAGTGTGACCCCGCTGGCGCTGGAGCTGACGCTGGCAGGCACGAGCCAGGCGCTTGCGACGTTGAGCCAGGCGCCGCTACGGGCGGTCGTGGATGTGAGCGGTCTTGGCCCCGGCGGCTACCGTTTGCCCGCCAGGGTGGATCTGCCTCCGGGCGTCAGCCTGAGTGGCACGCCGCCCGAGGTGCAGGTCACGCTGCGCTTCCCCGTCACGCCGACGACCACGCCCGAAACGGGCAGCCTGGAAGGAACGCCCACGCCGGAGCCGGGCGCCACGCCGGAGCCGGGCGCCACGCCGGACGTAACGCCGACACCGTAGGCGCTGGCTTCGCGCTGGCGGGGAGTTCCTTCCAGGGGCACCGGAGGTACTTGCGGGAACACCGTTGCGCCCCGCTGTAAGTGTGCACCCTTCTTCCGGGAGCGCGGGCGTTCCACCTGCGCCCCCGGGCGTGCGTGGGGAGCCTGAAGCTGAACATGCGCGCCTTGCTTCGCGTTTGACACCCTCCCGCGGGCGTGTTAGAGTCGCGCGTATCTGCGATATTTCTCACACAGTGCAGGTGCCGGTCTGCGCAGCCTGGAGCGGCGCGAATCGGCGTGGATCGGTTGTCAGGGTAAGGAGACGTACAGCACGCGAAGGAGAGAGCCGTGAGCGAGCAATTGGGAACCCCTGAGCGTCCGTTGCGTGTTGCAATTGTCGGCGCGGGCCCCGCCGGGTTTTATGCCGCTGAGGCCCTGCTCAAACAGAAAGATCTCGCTTGTCGGATAGACTTCTTCAACCGGCTGCCTACCCCGTATGGACTGGTGCGCGAGGGGGTTGCGCCTGATCACCAGTCGATCAAGTCGGTGACGCGCGTGTACGACAAGCTCGCCGCCGCGTCGAATGTCCGCTACTTTGGGAATGTGACTTTTGGCCGCGATGTGTTGCACGCCGATCTGCGCCGGCACTACGACCAGATTATCTATGCCGTGGGCGCCCAGTCGGATCGCAAGATGGGCATCCCCGGTGAGGATCTGCAGGGGAGCATGCCGGCGACGATCTTCGTCGGCTGGTACAACGGCCATCCCGATTACCGCGATCTGCCGATCGATCTCTCCTGCGAACGGGTGCTGGTGGTGGGGAACGGCAATGTGGCGATGGATGTTACCCGCATCCTGGTAAGTGATCCGGAAGAACTGGCGAAAACCGACATTGCCGATCATGCCCTGGAAGTGCTGCGCGCGAGCAAGGTGCGCGAGGTGGTGATGCTGGGCCGCCGCGGGCCGGCGCAGGCCGCCTTTACCAACCCTGAGTTGAAGGAGTTTGGCGAGCTTCCGGGGGTGGACGTGATTGTTGATCCTGCCGACCTGGAGCTTGACCCGTTGAGCGAGGCCAGCCTGGCCGAAGACAAGACGGCGGCGAAGAACGTCGAGATGTTGCGCGCTTACGCCGCCCGGGGGAGCACCGGCGCCCCGCGGCGGATCGTGATGCGCTTCCTGGTTTCGCCAGTCGAGGTGATCGGCAAGGACGGCAAGGTTGCGGCGGTACGGATCGAACGCAACCGGCTGGTTCAGGCCCCCGATGGGAGCATGCGCCCGAAAGGCACCGGTGTGTACGAGACGCTGGAGTGCGGCATGATCCTGCGCTCGGTGGGGTATAAGGGCGTCCCGCTGCCCGATGTGCCCTACGATGAGGCCACTGGCACCATTCCCAACCGCGGCGGGCGGGTGATCGACCCGGCTACCGGCGAACCGGTGCCCGGCGAGTATGTCGTCGGCTGGGCCAAGCGTGGCCCCTCCGGCGTGATTGGCACCAACAAGCCCGATGCCGCCGCGACGGTCGCCCTGATGCTGGAAGATGTGCCCCGATTGACCCCCGCCCCCGGCGATGGCGACATCGAGAGCCTGCTGCGCGAGCGCGGCGTGGACTTTGTGAGCTACGCCGACTGGAAGACGCTCGATACCCACGAGACCAGCCGGGGCGCCGCGCAGGGGCGTCCGCGGGTAAAGGTTACGCGGGTGGACGAGATGATGGAGATTATCCACGCCGGACGGCAGGCGTAGCAGGGGCGAAGCGTTGCCGCCCCGCGGGTGCCCCGGGGCATGAGAGCGAGAACCTCCGGATCGAGGCAAACGCTTGTTCGCATCGATCCAGAGCCAGGCAAGAGCGGTTCCTGGGAGGGCCTGTTCCTCCCACACCCCATCCTGCTGATCAGCGTGCCTGCCTGGTGTACTGTCCAGACGCCCATGCGCATCGTGATGCTGGCGCCGTTCGGCATACGCCCCAAGGGAACGCTGCTGGCGCGTATGCTGCCGCTGGCCCGCTCCCTCGTCCACCGCGGCCACGCGGTGAGCATCGTCGCGCCACCGGTGCACAACCCGGAGGACGCCCGGACGCGCGTCGTTCACCACGGTGTACCGGTGATCCATACGGCGCCGGTGCGCTCCGGCCCCTCCGGCGCGGTGGAGCAGAGTGTCGCTATGCTGCGGCAGGCGCTGGCCGAGCGGCCCGATGTGCTGCACCTCTTCAAACCGCGGGGCTTTGGCGGTCTGGCGGCGCTGGCCGCCCGCGGCCTGCGCCCCGGCCTGCCCCTGGTGGTGGACGCCGACGATTGGGAGGGGTGGGGCGGCTGGAACGACCTGCTGCCCTACCCGGCCTATGCCAAACGGCTCTTCGCCTGGCAGGAGCAAGACCTGCCGCGCCGCGCCGCTGCCGTTACGGTCGCCAGCCGGACCCTGGAGAGCCTGGTCTGGGCCATGGGTGTGGCGCCAGCGCGGGTGTTCTATCTACCCAACGGCCTGGCTGCTCCGCCCGGGCCGCCCTCGCCTGCGGTGGCGCCCGTGGCGCAGCCACCGGCGCTGCTGCTCTACACGCGCTTCTGGGAACTGGACGTCGCGGAAGTGGTCGCGGCCCTGGCGGCTATCCACCTGCGGCGACCCGAGGTGCGCCTGATTGTGGTGGGACGGGGCGAGCGGGGCGAGGAGCGGGAGTTGCGCGCCCGCGCCGAGCGCGCGGGCATCGTTGCCATGCTCGACGAGCGGGGCTGGCTCGACCCGGCGCAGATCCCGGCGGTGCTGGCCGAGGCTCACATTGCCCTGGTGCCTACCCGTGATACCCTGATCAATCGGGCCCGCTGCTCGGCCAAGTTGCTCGAGCTGCTTGGCGCCGGACTGGCGGTGGTGGCGAGCGATGTGGGCGAGGCGCGGGCCTTCATCGAGCACGAACGCAGCGGCTTGCTGACTCCCCCTGACAATCCCGGCGCCCTGGCCGCCGCGGTCCTGCGCCTGCTCGATGACCCGCCCCTGTGCGCCCGCCTTGCAGCCGGAGCGCGCCAGGCAGCGGCACGCTTCACCTGGGAGGGCCTGGCTCCGGTGGTAGAGCGCGCATACGTGGTTGCCCTGACGTGAACGCAGGGGAACCAGGGGAGTTCCCCATGCCATCTTTCGAGGGAGACCCGGGAGGGCTCTGCTCTCCCAAACCCTTCCGGTGGTGAAGGAACCGGTCGCCTTCCCCCGTCGGGGGGAGGCCGGGCGGGGGGCAGAGCGCGGCAAACCCGCCCCTCAGGGAGAGGCACGGCTCGACAGGCTC
>JBDNDG010000389.1:0-4344 GCA_046719255.1 Chloroflexaceae bacterium | reverse complement strand
CGCCAGGGCAAACCCCTGTCGGCGCCCACAGGTTCTGTCCGCCCCTGAACGCGCGCGGGAGAGGGGACGGGGGTGAGGGACTCCAGGGCGTCCCCAGGCCCCTCTTCCGCGTGCGCCCACAGGTTCTGTCCGCTCCCAACGCGGCGGAGGGAAGGGCAGGAGGAGAGTGAGAGTTGCCCCGCCACTTCTACGCTTCAGAGACCGTCCCGGCGCTGTTGTGGGATCTCTACCATTTCATCCGCTTCTCGGCCCTGGGCGCGACGGCAACCTTACCGTTGCTCGGCGCCGGCAGCGTCGAGGCACGACTGTCGCTCCGGCGCGCTGGCGGCTTGCTGGCCGTGGCAACCGCCTTCCACATCTTTGCCTACGTCTACAACGATGTCTGCGATCTCGACCTCGACCGCACGCAACCTCGCCGGAGGCGGTATCCGCTTGTGCGCGGCGCGGTGAGGCCACAGGTGGCCCTGGGGGTGGCCCTGGGCTGTGTGCCGCTGGCCTTCGGCCTGCACGCCGCCCTGGTTGCCCCGGATACACATACCCGGGCACAGAGTGATGCCGGGATCAGCCTGGCCCTGGCCTTCGGGGCTATGGCGGCCTACAACCGCTGGGGCAAGACCTGCCCCTTCCCTCCCTTCACCGACCTGGTGCAGGCTCTGGGATGGGCCGCGCTGCTACGCTACGGCGCGCTCGCCACAGGCCAGGGGCCAACGGCGCTGACCCGCCTGCTCCTGGCCTACGAAGTGCTGCTGATCCTGATGGTAAACGGCGTCCACGGCGCCCTGCGCGATCTGGAAAACGACGCCGCGCGCGGGGCGCGCACCACTGCGCTGCTGCTCGGCGCCCGTGTGGAGGATGGCCGGCTGCGGCTCTCGCCGGCGTTGCTGGTTTACACCCTGACACTCCAGGCAGCACTGCTGGCGCTACCCCTCTCCTACCTCGCCACCCCTTCCAGGGATCCGGCGGGCGCCAATGTGGTTGTGGCCCTCACCGGGGCTACGCTGCTCACCCTGGCACGCATGGCCCGTGGCCCGCAGGGCGGCGACGGCCCGGGTATGGCCCACCTGGTCCTGTTGCTGAGCATCCCCGTGGCCCTGGTGGCCCCGCGGCTAGCGCCGTTGCCCCGACTGACCCTGCTCGCTGCCCATCTGCTGCCGTTGATCCCCAACGGCGCGACGTATGCGGCGCTACGCTGGGCGCTATGGTGAAGATGGGGAAACCAGGTTTCCCCTTACCCCTGCCTGCGGGAGGGTCTGGGAGGGCGTTGCCCTCCCAGGACCAGCCTGATGCCATACTCGTGGCACGACGTAGCCGAGCGAGTGGCTACCGGTACAGCCCCGGCAGGAAGACCCGGAGCGACGGCGATGGTGACGGCGACGGCGATGGTGACGGCGACGGCGATGGTGACGGCGACGGCGATGGTGACGGCGATGGCGATGGCGACGGCGTTACGTTATTCACAGGTGGTTGGCCCAGCCAGAGACGCCCGTAGCCGAAGATCGTGTCTCGCCCGGGAAGACCCATATCAATCGCCCGGCCGGCGAGGAAGTCGGTGATCTGCGCGGGACCATAGCCGGCAAAGGCGCCCCGCACCAGAGCGGCGGCGCCAGCGACGTGCGGCGTGGCCGCCGATGTGCCGTTGAACTGCTGGCCCGCAGTGGTGCCATAGGCAACCGTGTCAACATTGGCGAAGGCGGCCAGATCCGGCTTGATGCTACCTCCATTAAGCGTGCCGCCCGGGCCATTGGTTGGCCCTTCTGAGCTGTAGGGCTCCTGGGGGAAGGGGCTCCGCGCATCGAGCGCCGCCACGGTGATCGCCCCTGGCGCATCGGCGAGGTCTCTGAAGCTTCGCGGGGGCGTGTTCTGCCGCAGCCGCCCCCCTCGACGAACAGGTTGAAGTTCACATCGGTACGGCTGGCGCTGTAGCGCGCAATGAGGATGCCGTAGGCGGTCGGGGTGCCAGAGGTTTGGGCAATCGCCACCTCGGTTGGCCGCTGGTTGGCGCCGCCATTTTGGAAGCTGTCGCCACCAGTGCTGATGGGCTCCCACGCGCTGCCGTTCCAGCGCACGATAAAGAGGTCGTAATCCTGGTTCACCGGCGCGGTCCAGTTGTCCCAGCGCAGAAAGGCCCCGAAGGTAGATCCGGCAGAGATCAGCAAGCAGTCGCCCCCCGGCGAGGCGGCAATGCAGTTGATCTCGACGCCGGGCGCGAACTCGTGGAACCGATCGCCGTCCTGATCACTGAAGATCCCACCCCAGTGCCGCTCCCGCAGGTTACCGGCAGAGGTCGCCCAGGCGATCCCGGCGTTGCGCGCGCGCAACCTCGTTAGCCAGGAGGCCCGTGCCGTCGCCCGGCGCAATGTTATAGAAGCCGAGCGAGGTGGAGATCACCTGGATGCCATTCTGAATGGCATAAGTCACCGCGTTTTGCAGATCGAGGGGGGTGTTAATGCGCAACAGGTAGAGGCTCGCCTGCGGCGCCATGTCGTAGACGATCTCGGCGCAGGCGGTGCCGTGCGGGGTGTCGCCGCCGATATCGCCGGTTGAGGCGAAGTTCTGTACCACCACGCTCGCCGGCAGGTCGGTGCCGAGCAGGGCGGTGTAACCCTGAAAGCCGCCGTCAATCACGGCGATGCGCACCCCGGCGCCACGATAGCCGGCGTTGTGCCAGGCCGTGGCATTCGAGAGGGTGACACCCGCGGTGGTCAGTTGCCCGACTTGCAGTTCGCCGGTTGTCGTCAGGTAATCGGGGCGACGCACATAGGCGATCGCCGGATCGGCGGCGAGGGTGCGCAGAGCAACCACGGGCGCCAGGGCCTGGATCTGGGTGTTGTCCAGGCTGGTGTAGACCAGCCGTCCGCCGGCGGCTTCAATCGCTTGCTGGGCGGCGGAGACGTTTTGCGCGTCCACGTCAGCTATCACTTCAACCAGGTCACCCTCGACCTTCAGCCCTGTCGCCCGGGCTACGCTGGTCAGCGCCGCGCCCGAGGCGCGCTGGTCGGCCAGCGTGGCCAGCGCCGAATCGAGGTTCACGTCATACGCTGCTTTCGCCGCCGGCCCCCCGGCAAGGTCCAGGCTCAAATGGTCAGCCTGGATCGTTCCCGGCGTCGCTACATCGAGTGGTACGGCCGGTTGGCTTCCCTGAGCCAGAAGTTGGCCCGCCAGCCCGAGAACCAGTGCAAAGACAACCAGCAACCCGCTGACCCGGCGTGTCGTTCCAGCAAACCGACCCATAGCGACCCTCCCTTTCTATACCGGGCGGCTGGAGTGGCGTGCAGAACCTCAGTTGCCCCTTGCGCGTGATACTTCAGGTCAGACGTGCCTGGACATCGACACACCAGACCCTCTGGCAACCAGGGATCATGACACACCAGGCCCTCTGGTGATCAGGGGGCATTAAAGAAACCATGTTTCTCAACGGTCGCAAGCCATTGCCTCCATGCGCCGCAAACCCTGACCGCTGAGGTGTGCAAACGCAAATGGTGACGCGGGCAGCCTACGGACGAGACGGCACAGCCATGTCGGGGGGTCGCACAGCAGTAACGCTAGTATCGTTTGCCAGGCGGCAAAGCTCGTTCGGGGGTACGAGTACCTGCGCCAGTTGATCGGTTTGTGCGGTAACGCTTGCTCCATACTGATCAAAATCAACCGGGGTTGTAAAGGTAATAAAGACGAGCACGCGGCCCTGATCGTAGGGGATGTTGGAGGCCGCTGCAAACGCCGCGGGATCGCTGGCTGTCGCCAGCGCGTAGAGCACCGGGTCGAGCCGTGGGCATGCTGCCGGTCCGCCTTTGCCCACATTGCCGGAGGAACCGCCGGTGATCTGATCGCCGCTGAGGGGTGGCGTTGGCGCAACCGGCGCCGATGTCGGCGCAACTGGCGCCGGCGCGCCGCTCTGCCCCACGCCGCTACAGCCGGCGTTGGCGCATAGAACTACCCAGAGCGATATGAAGAGCAATAAGAAACGCATGACTTTATATTGAACTATTTCTCCTAAAGAATACGCAAACTATCGTGGAATACAGAATCGTTTCTTAAAGATTTTTCTCAACCATCATTGTGTCATGGTATTCTTTTGTGTCAATAGGTATAGTTGCGGTGCGCAAAATTAAGATAAGTATACAGTAAAAACAGATTTCTTCACGATCCCGCCGATAGGTGTGGCACGTCCTCCCCATCAGGAGGGTTTGGGAGAACAAATTCCTTCCAGGAAAAAATCTGTTTTCTGATGTGAAAATAGCCCGCGCGTGGGAGGGTCTGTGTTACAACTGTTCATGATCGGGGGTTCGGGGGAAGCTCCCGAGATCAAGAATCGGCGGCGATATGGCATCTGCAAGCGCCTTGAGA
>JBDNDG010000388.1:0-4347 GCA_046719255.1 Chloroflexaceae bacterium | reverse complement strand
GCCCCGTGTAACGACGGGCACGCCGTGGGCTGCGGCCTGGCGCACCAGGGCCGCCACCTCGGCGGTAGTGGCGGGCAACGCCACCGCCAGTGGCGCGCCGCCGGGCCGGGCGATGGAGGCGTCGGTTTCGTAGCAGGCGAGCGCTTCGGACCGGGTGAGCACGTAGCGTGGGCCGACCACGGCGGCGAGCGTTTCGAGGAAGGCCGCGCGGCGCGCCCCTTCGAGAACAGGCGCGGGCGGAGACGGCGCCGGCGTCTGACCGGGCGCAAAGCGCCAGACGGGGGCCGCCGCCGGCCCCTCCTCGGTTGCCGGGCTGCCGCCTGCAGCAGCGGCGCGCGCCCGCAGCAGGGCCACAAGCTGGGCCGCCTCGCCGGGGTGCGTCGTTGCCGCCCGCAGGCACAGGCGACCCACCCCTGCATCGCCCCAGAGTGTCAGCGTGGCGCGGTAGCGACATGCCAGAGCGCGGGCCTCATCTACAAAGGCCGGCAGCGCGGCGCGTGGCAGGCTCAGGGCCACGTCGGCGCCCCCGGCGGCGAGCTGCTCCCAGTGCGCCCAGGGGGCGGGTTCGGCCACACACCGCGCCACCGTCGCGGCAGCCACGCGCTCGATCAGCGCCGTCTGGCGCGCCAGCACCGCCGGTCGGCCCTCCAGCTCGGCCAGCAGCAGACCTGCGTCGCCAGCGTCGCTGACGGCCAGGGCGCTCAGGGCCAGACCCTCGGCAAGCAGGTGGGCAGCCAGGCGACAGGCGGTGGGCAGGTCGGCGCAGCGGAGCAGACGCGCCTCACGCGCCACAGGGAGTGGGCGCAGGCTGAAGGTCAGCTCCCGAGGTGTGCCGGGGTCGAGCGCCCCCCCGGCAAGGGCGCGGTGCAGCCCGTAGCCGGTGGCGTGCTTGATAATGGGGCCCCCGGCGACCAGGGTCGTCGCGGCGCCCGCCTCGAGGGTCGCGGCGCGCAGGTAGCGCCCGATGGGACCGTAGCGGAGCATGCGCCGCCCACCGGCATTGCGCGCCACCAGCTCAGCCAGGGATCGCCCCGGAACAAGGGGGAAGATCGGCAGACACAGCCCGTGGGGCGCCAGCGCAGCGTTCAGGTCTTCGATCAGCAGCGTGGCAGAGGCGGTGACCAGTAGCGCGCCGGGGTGGATGGCGATCGGGAGAGCGGGAGGAGTCATTCGGGATCGGTTCTTGCTTTAGCTCGCTCCACCTGGCATCACTTCTTACTGGTCAAGTTTCCCAGGATGCCCCGCACCAGCGACTGGCCGCTGCGGCTGTTGAGGAACTTGAAGGCGCCTCTGGCCATCTGCTCGAGCTGGCGCTGCTGCTCGCGCTGCTGGCGCTCGAGTTCGCGGCGCTGCCGCTCGGCCTCCTTCGCCGCTTCCCGGGCCGCCCGCTCAGCCTCCCGGGCTTCCTTCTCCGCCAGTTTCTGCGCCTCTTCGGCTTCTTTCTCCGCCTGCTTGCGCGCCGCCTCCGCCTCCGCCGCCTCGGCCGCCTGCTCCGCGCGGGCCTTCAGGATCTCGTAGGCTGACTCGCGATCCACCGGCGTATCGTAGGCCCCCGCCACCAGGCTGGCTTTCAGCAGCGCCTGGCGCTGCTCGGGCGTGATCGGCCCGATCTGGCTCCGCGGTGGCACCACCATGGCCCGCTGGACCACCTCGGGCTGGCCCTTCTCATTCAGGAAGGAGATCAGCGCCTCACCGACGCCCAGCTCGGTGAGCACCGTTTCGAGGTCCAGGTCGGGGTTCTGGCGAAAGCTCCGAGCGGTGGCCTTGATCACCTTCTGGTCGTTGGGCGTAAAGGCGCGCAGGGCGTGCTGCACCTTGTTGCCCAGTTGCCCGAGCACTGTCTCAGGGATGTCGCCGGGGCTCTGGGTGACGAAGTACACGCCCACACCCTTCGAGCGCACCAGCCGTACCACCTGCTCGATCTTCTCGCGCAGGGCCGCAGGGGCGTCGTTGAAGAGCAGATGGGCCTCATCGAAGAAAAAGACCAGCTCTGGCTTTTCCGGATCGCCCACCTCGGGGAGTTGTTCGAACAGCTCTGAGAGCAGCCAGAGCAAAAAGGTAGCGTAGAGCCGCGGCGCGTGGATGAGCTTGTCGGCGGCCAGGATGTTGATCACCCCGCGCCCTCGGGCGTCAGTCTGCAACAGGTCGTCCAGGCTTACCGCCGGCTCGCCAAAGAACGCCTCGGCGCCCTGCTCCTCCAGCGCCAGCAGGTTGCGCTGGATGGCCCCGACACTCGCCGCGGAGATGTTGCCGTAGCTGGTGGTAAACTCACGCGCATTATCGCCGACGAACTGGGCCATGGCCCGCAGGTCCTTCAGGTCGAGCAGCAGCAGACCGTTATCATCGGCGATGCGGAAGAGCAGGGTGAGCACGCCGGCCTGGGTCTCGTTCAGGTTGAGCAGGCGCCCGAGGAGCAGCGGCCCCATCTCCGAGACGGTGGTGCGCATCGGGTGGCCCTGCTCGCCGAACACGTCCCAGAAGGTCACCGGGCAGCCCTCCCAGGTGTAGGCGGGCAACCCCAACTTCTCGATGCGTTCGACGATCTTCGGCTTTGCCACACCGGGCTGACTGATTCCCGACAGATCGCCCTTGATGTCAGCGGCGAAGACCGGTACGCCGATGCGACTGAACTGCTCGGCGATCACCTGCAGGGTCACCGTCTTGCCGGTGCCCGTGGCCCCGGCAACCAGGCCGTGACGGTTGGCCATGGCGGGGAGGAGGTACACATCCTGGGTGCTGCGGGCGATCAGCAATGGTTCGGGCATTGTGAATCCTTTCGGGGTGAACGTGCACCGCCAGGGCGCGCGGGGAGGGGCGAGCGTGGTTGCGCTCGCACTCACCGCCACAGGGCATCCCAGATATCCTGCAGCGTGGTCTGCACGCCGGCGATGGTCTGGCGCACGGGATCAGGTGAAAGGCGCGCATCGAGGCGTGTACGGGCGTCGTTAATCACCTCGTTGAGCAGCGAGTAGGCCTCGGCGGCGTGCAACCGGGTAATCAGGTCGGTATACACCTCGATCAGCTCGAAACGATCGGCCTTGGGCGTCTCGTTCAGCAGATTCTCCAGGATTTGCCGCGTGCGGTCGCGGAACGTTTCGATGGACATGGCGCGCTTCCCCTTTGCTGTGGAGTGCTTCTTCCATTATACGCCGAGGGGCGGCGAAATGTTGGCCGTTGGGGGCACCCGGGGAGGCGGCTTCCGTTGCGATGCCATCGAGCAGCATGGGTATCATACCATTTTAGATTGTAGATTTCGGATTGCAGATTGTTATTGTTGCGCCAGGTGTCCAGGTGGCTTTGACGCACCGCTGCGTGCGGAGTGTTCAGGGTGAAACTGGCATCACTCATCGCCGGCGAGGGGCAACGCTTGCGCCTCGGCGTACAATTGCTCGCGCAGGGTATCGATTGCCCGTCGCTCGCCGGTGTGCGCGTCGAGGTAGTACCAGTGCTCCCAGCCGTTGCAGGGTGCCTGCTGGATGGCCCGCCCGACCTGATGGATGGATCCCACCGTGTCGCGGTACCGGAGCTGGCCGTTTGCCAGAACCGTCGCGGCGCGGTCGCCGGTCTTGCCGAAGTACAGCGTCTGGCCGGGCGCCAGCAGACCGTGCTCCAGCAGCGCACCGAAGGGGATGCGCGGGCGATCGCGTTTGCCCGGCACGACGAGGCCCTCCTGGTCGGGCGTGGGGGAAACGGCGTCGATGCGGGCGCGGGCCAGGGCCACATAGTCGGAGTTTTGCTCGATGCCGATCCAGTGGCGGCGAAGCTTTTTTGCCACTGCGCCGGTGGTGCCGCTGCCGAAAAAGGGGTCGAGCACTACGTCGCCCGGGTTGGAACTGGCCAGGATGACGCGGTAGAGCAGGGCCTCGGGCTTCTGGGTAGAGTGGGCGCGCACGCCGTTGAGTTTGAGGCGCTCCCTGCCGGTGCACAGCGGAAGTTCCCAATCGCTGCGCATCTGCGTGCCGTCGTGCAGGGCCTTCATGGCCTGGTAATTGAACGTGTAGCGGGCGCCCTTGATTTTCTGCGCCCAGAGCAGGGTTTCGTGGGCGTTGGTGAAGCGCACGCCCCGAAAGTTGGGCATAGGGTTGGTTTTGATCCAGACAATGTCGTTGAGGATCCAGAACCCCGCATCTTGCAGCAGGCTCCCGACGCGGTAGATGTTGTGGTAAGAACCGATCACCCAGAGCGTGCCGGTATCCTTGAGCACGCGTCGGCAGGCCGCGAGCCAGCGGCGCGTAAAGGCGTCGTACTCGGCAAAGCTGTCGAAGCGGTCCCAGGCATCCTCCACCGCCTCCACGCGGGTCATGTTGGGGCGCCAGAGTTCCTGGGTGAGCTGGGTAGCCCTCGGCG
>JBDNDG010000387.1:0-4351 GCA_046719255.1 Chloroflexaceae bacterium | reverse complement strand
CTTCAATTGCAGGCGCACGGGCACGAGCGCGGCGGGGGCAGTGGTGGGTGCCGCGGCGGGAGCGGTGGTGGGCGCCGCGGCGGGGGCCTGGCCGCACGCCGCCAGCAGCGCGCCGATCAGCAGCAGGAGAGCCATCCATCCGAAACGTCTGGGCATCTGCACGGTCATCCTCCTTGACATCTGTCAACGAACCCGAACACGAATGAGTACCCTGTGCTCCGTTGCCGAACGGCGACGCTGCCCGGTCGCGACTCTGAACGCCGGGAGGGCCGTGGCCTCCCGAACCCTCCCGGCGTGGAGGGCTTGCCCCTGGCGGGCAGGGGGATTGGGGAAACCCGGTTTCCCCGTGATCAAAACAGCGATTCTCCTGGAAGGGCTGCGCCCAACCCTCCCGCGTATGAGCCCCTGGCGTCTCAGCGCCCCCGTTTCCAGGGCATCGCAGCGCGCTCGGCGAGGACCACTGCCAGGTAGAAGGCCAGCCCGAAGAGACAGGCCACCAGGATCGCCGACCAGGCCTCGCGGGTACGCAGGATGCCGGCCTGGGTTTTGATGTACACCCCCAGGGCATTCTGTGGGCCACCGAAGAACTCGGCCACCACCGCGCCGATCATGCTGATCGTAGCGCAGACGCGCAGCGCGCCGAAGAGGAAGGGCAGCGCTGCGGGCGCTCGGAGCCTGGCGAAAACCACGCGCTGAGGAGCGGCATAGGAGCGCATCAGCATGAGCGCATCGGCGGTGGGCGAGACCAGGCCGCGGTAGACGCTCACCAGGGTCGGAAAAAAGGTCATCACCGCAACCACGGCGATCTTCGAGAGCGGGCTGACGCTCCCGAGCCAGATGCCCATCAGCGGTGACAGGGCGATAATCGGCACTGCGCTGGCCGCTACGGCCAGGGGCACCAGTCCATCGGCGACCACGCGCCAGCGCACGCAGAGTGCCGCCACCAGGCAACCCAGGCTCGCCCCGATGGCGCACCCGATCACCGCATTGATAAAGGTAACCAGCCCGATCCGCAACAAGAAGGCGGGGCGGGCCAGGAACGTTTCCAGGATCTGGCTGGGAGCAGGCAGCAGGTAGAGCGGGATCTGGAAGAACCATACTGCCAGTTCCCACAGCCCGATGACCAGCACAAACGTGAGTAGCGGCGGCCACAGGTCGTTCAGCCTGAAGCCCTTCTGCGCTGCCTGGCCCGCCTGGCGGGCCACCGTGGTTGCCTGTACCGGCGCGCTCATGCTCCTACCCGTTCGTTCTCGGTGGCGCGGAGCGCCTCGCGGACCTCGGTCACCAGGGTGAAGAAGCGAGGCGACTCACGGGTTTCAAACACCCGGGGGCGCGGCAGGTCAATAAAGACGATCCGCTGGACGCGGCCCGGTCGCGGTGACATCACCACCACCCGGTCGGCCAGAAAGACCGCCTCGGGGATGCTATGGGTAACGAAGATGACCGTGGGGCGGGGGATGGCGTTCGACCAGAGGCTCAGCAATTCGGTCTGCATACGCTCGCGGGTGATCTCGTCGAGCGCGCCGAACGGCTCGTCCATAAGCAGAATGGACGGCTCGAAGGAGAGGGCGCGCGCGATCGCCGCCCGCTGCTGCATACCCCCGGAGAGCTGGTACGGATAGGCATCGCCGAAATCCCCCAGGCCGACCATGCGCAGCAGGCTCATGGCCCGTTCCCGGCGTTCTGCGGGGGGCCGCCCCATAATCTCCAGTGGCAATTCCACGTTCCGGCGCACGGTGCGCCACTCGTAGAGCACGGGCGCCTGGAACACGATGCCGTAGTCGCGGTCGAGACGGGCCTGAGCGGGTGTTTTGCCCTTCACCCGCACTGTGCCCGAGCTGGGTTGCTCGAGGTCGCCGATCAGGCGCATCAGGGTGCTCTTACCGCAGCCGCTCGGCCCGATCAGGGCGATGAACTCGCCGGTGGCGATACTCAGGTTCACATCGAGCAGGGCGGTGACCGGCCCGCCACCGCTTTGATACACCTTATTCACGCGCTCGAACTCGATGATGGGTAGAGTACTCATAGGGTTCGGATTTCTGGAACGCGTGGGGTGGATGTCCGGCCTCTCCAGGACCAGCATGGTGGGGAAGGCAGCTGCCCCGCACCCCTGTCCGAGGAAGAGTTTGAGAGGGCGCCGCCCTCCCGAGAAGATCGCCATTCATCCTGCCGTGCGGAAGGCTCCACAAACGTAGAACGGGCGTGCCCCTACGTTCGCCATTTTACGATCAGGTGCTCTGCCAGCACCACCAGGCCATAGAAACCAATGCCCACCAGCCCGGCAACCAGGATAGCCAGGTAGAGGGCCTGTGGTCGCGAATTGTAGTACTGCGCCGCGTTGAGGATCATCACCCCGATGCCCTCCCGGGCGCCGGAGGGCAACTCGGCCACAATCGCCCCGATCACCGCTGCCGAGGCGGCGATTTTGAGGGCGGTAAACAGGTAGGGTAGCGAAACTGGAAGTCGCAGCTTCCAGAAGTACTGGAACGGCGTAGCCGCATATGAGCGCATCAGGTCGAGGCTCTGGGGCGAGGCCGAACGCAGCCCGCGCAGCATGCCGATAGTGACGGGAAAGAAGGTCAGGTAGGCAGCGACGATCATCTTGGCCAGCCAGGGAGGCGCGCCCATGCGCCCGAGTCCCACGACCACCATCGGGGCGATGGCGAGAATGGGTACGGTCTGCGAGCCAATGACATACGGCATCAGGCCCCGTTCCAGGACCGGCAAGCGCATAAAGAGCACCGCCAGACCGAAGCCCAGTAATCCGCCGATGACGAACCCGCCCAGGGCCACGCGAAAGGTGGCCCAGCCGTTCGCCAGCATCTGCACGATCAGCAGCGGGCCTGTGCCCCCGCGGGTGCGGGTGAACATTGTCTCGACGATCGAACCCAGCGACGGCAGGCGTTGCTCGGAGAAGCCAAACAGTAGCCGGGCGCCCTCCCAGAGCAGTAGCAATGCAACGACTACGCCAATAACGGGCAGGACGCGCCGAACCAGAGTTCCGGGGGCGCCGCCAGGGACACCCTGAGCAGAGTATGTCAAATCAGGCCTCCAGCAATCGAGGCAACGTGGCAACCTTTTGCATCAATGCCGGAACGCAAGGCCGTGGACAGCATTGTCCAACGACCGACAGGAGCACTGCCGGAGAGGCTGCTGACGTAGCAGCGTCACTCCACGAAGGGGGGTGTCAATTTAATCTGGGTTATTAAATAAAAGTGTAGCGCGGAGCAATGAGTTTGTCAATTCACGATGGTTCGGTACGTGTTCACCCTGGGGGCGCGCGGCAACGCCGCGGGGCGGCGGGGTCATGCCCCGAGACCGCGGCATGGAGGGCCGAAGCATTTGCCCCCCGCGCCGCCCCGCGGATCTGCGCCGCCTGGCGCGAATGCTTCGGCCTGACCTTGCCCCGGGGCGCGCGGCAACGCGGCGGGGCGGCGGGGGCATGCGCCGGGACCGCGGCAACGCCGCGGGGCGGCGGGGAGCGGGCCGACCGCTCAGGCGTGCCCCTGACCGACGCTGCGGGCGAAAATTCGTTCAAGAGTTGCCTGCGGGTCCACACAGAGGCCCGTATGAACGGGCGAGGGCTGGATGATGGTGCTGCGCGGGGCAGTAAGCCAGCGGAAACGCTCGTAGTGCGGCAAGGCGCCAATTGGACCGGCGGCGGCGCCGCCGGCGCAGATCAAGGGGATATGCGCCAGTTGCGCCTCGAGCAGTTCCAGGTCGAGCGTGGGATCGAGAGCACGCAGGCGGGCCGTGTCGAGGCGCAGGCGCGCCTGGAGAAAGCCGTGCTGTCGGCAGAGGAGCACCACGCCGACGTTGACGTATTCGCCGCGCTCGATCCGCGGTACCACCCGCAGCAGGGCGTACTCAAAGACGCTGGTTGCGGGCATGGATCGCCTCCTCAACAAACAACCGTGGCGGTGCTGCCCGCGCCAGCAGGTATTCGACGTAGGCCGCCCGGTGCTCTTCCAGGCTCTCGAACGGGCTATCACCGGTCAGCCAGACATCGGGCACCGCTGCAACCAGACGTTCCACCAGGGTGGGCGTGATCCGGGGCGCCAGCGCGGCATCGGCGGCGCGCAGATCGCCGGCCACGGGGAGCAGCACGTGGTTCCTGATCGCCGTGAAGCGACCCCCGGCCCGCGCGCGCCAGTCTTCCCAGGTATGGTGAACAATCAACGCCGCGCCGTGGTCAATCAGGTAGAGCTGGCGATGCCAGAGCAGCAGGTTGGTGTTGAGCGCTGTCCGGTCAACATTGGTGACGAAGGCATCGAACCAGACGATGCGCGCTGCCAGCTCGGGGGTGATGCTGGCGGCATTGAGCGCATCGAAGGCCGCGCGTTTGCCGGGG
>JBDNDG010000386.1:0-4360 GCA_046719255.1 Chloroflexaceae bacterium | reverse complement strand
GCCACGGCCAGGCCGGCCCGGGCGATGGCGGGGTGTTGCGCCAGCCGGGCACGGGTAGCAGCGAGGCTGGCTCCGAGCCAGGGCCAGGCCGCCAGGAGGCCCAGCGGCAGTGCAGGCCACCAGGGCCAGCCGAGGGTAGGCAGCCAGTAGCCCGCCGCAGTGGGGAAGGCCATGGCCCAGCCGCCCGCGAGGGCCAGCAGCGCGCTGCAGCCCAGCGCCAGCGGCACCGGCGTATCCAGGCGCGTGAGCAGTAACCAGCCGATCAGCGGCAGGGCCAGGAGGTACAGCGTCCGCGCCGGGGGTAGCAACGGCCCGCTGGTGGCCGGCGCGGCGCGTACCCTGCTCAGGACCAGGCCAAGCTCGCGCGGGTCGCCGGGGGCAGTGAAGGGAGCGGTTTGCAGCACCAGGACACTCTCGCCGACCGGATTGGTCGGAGTGAGGAGGTGATACCGTCGCCAGTCGCCGCTGGCCACGAAGGCGCCGAATGGCTGGCCATCGCGCCGCAGTTGCACTTCAACCGGGGTGGTTCCGGGGGGGCGGGGTGCCGCGAGGCGCAGGCTCAGGATAGCCGGGCGCCCATCGAAGCCAAAGAGCACCACGGCGGCGAGCGGCTCGCTCCAGCGGTAGACATCGGTAGCGTTGCGCTCAGGGCCGTGAAAGCGGGTGAGCACCCGGCTCGCCGCCGGATCATCGGCAATCAGCTCAATACCAGGGCTGCCAATCAGCGCACCGGCCACAAGCAGGCTCAGCGTCAGCAGGGCCAGTAGCACAGGCGCAGCCAGTAACTCCGGGCGCGGGCGATCCGCGGTGGCAGGGCGCAGCGCAGCCCTCTCCAGGATGGGCAACCTCATACGTGGTCCAGGGTCGGTGGTTGGCATAGCCGGGCCATTATACCCTGAAGCGCGCCGGGCGAGGCGCGGGGAGGACGGGATGTGTTCGGGATAGGGAAGGGGCTGGGGGCGTAATGGCGTGGGGAGGCGCTGTCGGTCCTCACTCCGCCGGCCTCCCTCTCCCTGATCGGTTCAGAGGCGGACAGAACGGATGGGTGCTGAGGGGTGTGCTGGGGTAGGGAGGCGCCGTCGGTCCTCACTCCCCCGGCCCCCCTCTCCCTGATCGGGAGAGGGGGGAGCGGGCATGGGGACGCCACATAGGGGATCCGCCTCTTCCTTGGTGAGAGAGGGGGCTGGGGGGTGGGGACTCGCCGCAGCTATGGCTTCCTGATACGTCCCCAAAGACCCTGCACCTGGGAGAGCGCCACCACGGTTGCACGGGCGTCTCGCCCGCAATGGCCCGGATGCGGGCAAGCTGCCCGCGCTCCCTGGAGAAGGGCGAACACCTGCTCCCAGGAAGAGTCTGCAGGGGCTCAATCGAGATAGCCGCGCAACTTCTTGCCCAGGTGGGGATGGCGCAGCTTGCGGAGGGCGACG
Source organism: Chloroflexaceae bacterium (assembly GCA_046719255.1). Lineage (GTDB taxonomy): Bacteria > Chloroflexota > Chloroflexia > Chloroflexales > Chloroflexaceae > JACAEO01. Next base: position 2,933 of record JBDNDG010000386.1, on the reverse strand, counting down.
GCCTCGATCTGGCGAATGCGCTCGCGGGTAATGCCAAACTCAACGCCCACCTCTTCAAGGGTGCGGTAGCGCCCATCCTTGAGGCCATAGCGCAACTGAATAATCTTGCGCTCGCGTTCGGGGAGCTTTTGCAGCACTTCTTCGATCTGCTCGCGGAGCATCGCGGCAGCGGCGGCCTCGGCAGGGGTCGAGATCCGCTCGTCCTCGATAAAATCGCCCATGCGGCCCTCGCCCTCCTGGCCCACCGGCATCTCGAGCGAGAGGGGATGCATACTCGCCTCGAGGGTCCGTCGCACCTTTCCGGCGCTGATACCCATGGCCTCGGCGATCTCTTCGGGCGTCGGCTCGCGCTGCATTGACTGCTGGAGCTTGTGGCTGGTGCGCTTCACCTGGCTGATCGCCTCGCCCATATGCACGGGGAGGCGGATGGTGCGGCTCTGGTCGGCGATGGCGCGGGTAATGGCCTGGCGGATCCACCAGGTGGCGTAGGTGCTGAACTTATGGCCCTTCTTATAATCGAACTTCTCAACCGCGCGCATCAGGCCGATGTTCCCCTCCTGAACCAGATCCATCATCGTGAGGCCATAGGAGGTGTACTTCTTGGCGATTGACACCACCAGGCGCAAATTGGCCTGGATCAGATGCTGGCGCGCCTCCTGACCCTTGGCAAACGCCCGTTCGAGCATGGCCTTCTCGTGGCCATGCTCGTACTCTTCGCGTTCGAGGCGCTGGCGGGCCAGATCGCCCGCCTCCATCGCCTGGGCCAGTTCGACCTCCTGCTCCGCCGTCAGCAGCGGCACCTGACCGATCTCCTGGAGGTACATCCGCACCGGGTCATCGAAGGCGATCTCCGCGAGATCAGGCAATTCGCTCAGCGCTTCCTCTTCACCCTGGCCAGCGTTCTGATCAAAATCGGCGGCCGTCTCAACCACCTTAATACCCTCTGCCTGCAGACGGGCATAGAGCTGATCGACCTCGGCGACATGCAGTTCCGGCTGCGGATAGAACTCCAGGATATCACCGTAGGTCACAAAGCCACGCTGCCGCGCTAGCTCAAGCAACTGCTCACTCATCGGCCCCGACTCCTGTGTGGATGCATTAATCTGCGGTACCATCCTCGTCCTCAGGCACGCCTGACGGCCCTGCGCCGCGCCCCGGTGCAATTAACATAATACACCCACTGTCAAGCGTTTCCTGCCTTTTCCATTGAATACAATGGCCTGCTGTTTCCAAAACTCGCTACTCTGTCTCCAGGGATACGGCCTCCCTGCGTAGCGAATCACGGGAACGTAATAGGGCCGGAGCGGGTATCTGGTCCGCTCAGGCCCTTCGCGCCGACCCGGTGTGGCATTGCTGGCAAGAAGAAGGGGCCGAGCCTGAGAACTCAAACCCCATTTCCCTTCACACCCTGGAGGGACGCGAACATGGCACCCCGTTCACTTTGCCGCTGTTACTATAGCATTATGCAACGGTTAAAGTCAACCCCTTCTGGGTGAAGAAAGTCTGAACTTCCGCACTGTGGCGCGGTAGTACTTTTGTTCACAATTCCGGCGGCGCGCTTACGGGGGTTGCATCAGCCTGCGGGGAACTCCACGCGCCCCACGCCCCCCCGCTGTTTCAGGGTACAATACAGCGCGGCCAGTTGCTAAGGACCGGATGGAGGTGGTGGTGATGCTTCTGACCGAGCGGCAACGCGAGTTTCTGGAGGGGCGGCACTACGCGGTTATCGGCACGCTCAACGCCGATGGCAGCATTCACCAGACGGTCGTCTGGTACCTGCTGGAGGGGGAGCAGATCCGCTTCAGCATCGGTGCCGAGAGCGTCAAGGCGCGGAACCTGCGCCGCAATCCGACCATCGCCGTGACGATCGAGGATGGAGTGCGCTACCTCTCGCTGAGTGGGGTTGCCGTGGTTGAGCCGGCAGACCCGGAGTTGCGCCGGCGTCTGGCGTTGCGTTACCTCGGCCCGGAACGGGTCGAGGAGTGGCTCGCCCGGCGCCCCGATGCCCCGCGCGCCTCGGTGCGCGTTACGGTGCGACGGGTACATGGCCAGGGTGTAGCGTAGGCGTTATGCTGAACCATAGGGACGCGAGGTTGACCAGCCGCGCTGCCCCGGCTGTTGTGTCTGTCCCTACAGGTCTCCTCTGGAGGGATGGCGGGGAAACCCGTTGGCCCCGGCGCATAGCAGAGTGCAGCAATGCTTATCCCCGATGATCTGGAGCGTGCCTATCAGTGCCCGGTGGCCGAGGTACTCGCGGCGCTGGAGGTTGATCCGGCCCGCGGGTTGGACTCTGCCGAGGCCCGGGCGCGTCTCGAGCGCTACGGACGCAATGAGTTGCCCGCGACGCCGCCGCCACCCCTCTGGTTGCGCTTTCTGGGCCAGTTTCGCGATCCGCTGACCGCGTTGCTGCTGGTGGCCACCCTGATCTCCTTCGTGGTGTGGCTGATCGAGCGGGCCGATCCGCTTCCGTTCGAGGCGCTGACCATTCTGACCATCGTGCTTCTGAACGGCGTGCTCGGCTTTGTGCAGGAGAGCCGCGCCGAACAGGCCGTAGCCGCCCTGCGCGCCCTGGCTGCGCCACAGGCCCGGGTGCTGCGCGATGGCGCCCCGCGTTCTGTTGCCGCCGCGGAGGTGGTGCCGGGCGATATTCTGCTGATCGAAGAAGGCGATACCGTGCCTGCCGATGCGCGACTCATCGAGTCGATTGCCCTGCGAGTTGCCGAGGCAGTGCTGACCGGTGAGAGCACGAGCGTCAGTAAGGACAGTGCCCCCATCGCCGCGGAGGTGACCATTCCTGATCGCCACAATATGCTCTTCAGCGGCACGGCGGTGGCTGCCGGTCGCGGTCGCGCCGTGGTAACCGCCATCGGGCCGCGGACCGAGATCGGCAAGATTGCCGGGTCGCTGCAACAAACCGAGAGTGAGCCAACGCC
>JBDNDG010000385.1:0-4362 GCA_046719255.1 Chloroflexaceae bacterium | reverse complement strand
ATCCGCAGGCTCTCGCTGCGCCCGGCTGAGTGACGCTCGGCGATCGCTACACCGCCGAGCACGAAGCCAGCGGCATGGGCAGCAGCGATCTCCGAAGCGCGGCTGAGGGCGATGCTGCTGCGGGCCAGTTTGGAACTCGACAGCCCTACCAGGGACAGATAGCGCACGCCGTAGCGCTCGTGAGCCTCGTCGAGCCAGGCCGGCCAGGTCGCTTCCGTCTCATTAACGATGCACTTGTAGGTCACCGTGGTCAGACCGGTCAACTCGTAGAGCAGCGCGGCGTAGCTCGGCGGTTCGATGGTGGGTAGAAAGGGGAAGGGTCGCGGCTCGGCGGTACGCGCCGATTCATCCTGGACATCGTAGATAACCAGGCCGTCCAGCGGCAGGGTAGCGACGCGCCCGGCCAGGCGCGAGGCGGCAAGCTGTATGCGGTCGGGAGGAGTAGTGGCGCGCGGAGGTGTGGTACCGTAGAGGAGCACGAGCCGGCGGGGATCGGCGAGAATGTTTTCGAGGGCCATCCTGCGTGTTCCTTTTGTGTGAAGCGACGATCCGGCACATTGTGCAGAGTGTACGCCGCGGATACGGAAGTGTCAAGGTAAGAACCAGAGGTAAAGGATAACAAGATCGTCAGACCCCCATGCGGCTTTGCCGCACAACGACGTGATGAAATAGGGTAATTGGGATAGCTCCGCCCTCGCGGGCGCGGATACTGCCCGGGTCAACCCGGGGGTGCGAGGCGCCGACCCGCGCACGCTTGCCGCATCACGTTCCCGGTTCCAGCAGGTGCTCGGCAAAGATCAGGCGTCGGGTACGGGTTTCGGAGCGGAGGATGAGCGAGTTGGTGGTGGCCCGGTCGCCCTCGAAGCGCACGCCTTTGAGTAGCAAACCGTCGGTAATGCCGGTGGCAACAAAGAAGATCTGGTCGCTGCGCACCAGATCGTCAAGCGAGAAGATGCGGCGGGTATCAAGGCCGGCGGCGGCAACCGCGGCGGCCTCCTCGCGGCTCTGCGGGGACAGGCGCCCCAGCATGCCGCCACCCAGGGCCTTGATGGCGCAGGCAGCGATCACCCCCTCGGCAGTGCCGCCAGCACCCATCAGCGCGTCCACCGGGCTGTCGTGGGAGGCGGCCAGGACCGCGCCGGAAATATCGCCGTCGTCGGCGAGCATGACCCGGGCGCCAGCGGCGCGGATCTCGTCGATCAGGTCGGCATGGCGGGGGCGCTCCAACACGAAGATGGTCAGGTCGCGCACCGGCTTGTGCTTGGCGCGGGCGATCAGCCCCAGGGTCCAGGCGGCCGGGGCGTCGAGGCATTCCGGCACCAGCGCCGGGGCAACGGTGCGATCGACCACCAGTTTATCCATGTACACTGCGGGCGCCGGGGCCCACATGGCCCCGCGAACCGAGACAGCGGCCACGGCCACGGCGCCGGGCCGCCCACGGGCCAGCAAGCGGCGTCCGTCAATGGCGTCAACGACCACATCAACGGCGATACCCCGCCCGCTGCCAACCCGGGCGCCGCCCACCAGGGCCTCGGGTACCACCTCGCGGCCCTCTTCTCCACAGACAATGCGCCCATCCAGCTCCAGGCTGTTGAGGGCGGCGACCATGGCAGTGGTCGCGGCCTGATCGGCCTCTTCCCGTCGCCCCAGGCCCATCCAGCGAGCAGCGGCAAGCGCCGCGGCTTCGGTGGCCCGCACCAGGTCAAGGCCGGTGTTCCGATTGAGGCGCGGTTCAGTCACGGGATCACCTCTTCCACCGCGGTCAGCAGATTCTGTCCCTCCCAGGCCAGCAGGCCACCCTCCAGCACGGCCAGGCGATCGTAGCCGCGCCCGGCGAGCACGGCTGCCGCGCGGGTGCTGCGTCGCCCACTGCGGCATACTAGCACCAGCCGCCGGTTACGGGGCACCGCCTGCGGGTCGCTCAGCAGGGTGGGCAACGGCACGAGGAGCGAACCGGGAACGTGCCCGCTGCGGAACTCGCGCGGCTCACGCACATCTACCACCAGTGGCGGGTCGGAGCCGTGCAGCGCGTCCCACAGTTCACGAGGCGTCAGGGTAGGGGCGGGACGAGCGTTGAGTGGCAAGAGCGGAATGTGGGGCGCACCGCCCCCGGGGAGGGTGCGCTTGGGCAGGGTCTGGCACTCCAGAAAGGCGCGCCGCTCACACTCGTAGACGCACACCGCCGGATCAATCACCCGGTAGAAGAGGGTATCAATCGCCGTATCCTCATCGAGGATCTGTCGGGGGTCGAGGTGCTCAAAGAAGCCACTGGCCCGCATCCGCTCCAGGACCGGGCCGCGCACGCGGGTAAAGAACAGCTCGCCACCCTGTTCGCGGAGCTGCCGGCGCAGGTTTTCGAGCATCCTGATCCCGCTGATGTCAATGTGCTGCACACTGTGCATACGCAGCAGCACAAAGCGCTGACCGGGAGTGGCGGCCAGAATGGCGTTGAGGGTCTCCTCGACGTGATTGACGGCGCCGAAGTAAAGATCGCCGAGGATGTCAACCACGGCCAGTTGTGGGCACTGCGGACGGCCAGCGTGGGGCTCCCAGTGCTTGAAGTCGGCATCGGGCAGCACCGCGACCACCCGCGGGGCGCTGGTGCGGAGCAGGTAGTAGCCCAGCGACATCAGCACGCCGATCAGAATGGCGAACTGCAACGGCAGCAGCAACGTGGCAACCAGGGTCACGCCCATAATCAGCGCATCGCCGGGGTCGCCCCGGCGCAGGCGCTGCATCGCCTTGAGGTCAACCATGCTCCAGGCGGTCACTACCAGGGCGCCGGCCAGCACCGGGCGGGGCAGATGCGCCAGCAATGGGGCCAGGACAAACATCGCCACCAGGATAAACAGGCCTGAGAAGGCATTGCCGAGGGCCGTTTTCGCGCCAGACTGGAAACTCAGCGCTGAGCGGTTGAACGAGCCGGAGCAGGGATACCCCGAGAAGAGGCCGGCGGCGATGTTGGCCATACCTTGACCAACAAACTCCTGATTGCTATCGAGGCGCTGCCGCGAATGGCCGGCAATGGCCCGGGCGATGGCCACAGCCTCCACCAGGCCGATGATGGCCAGGGCCAGGGCGCCGTTCGCCAGATGGCCGATCAGCTCCAGGTTCAACAGGGGCAGACTGGCCAGGGGCGGCAGGCTGGCAGGCTGAGGACCAAGCACGCTCACACCCAGGGCCTCCAGGCCGAGCAGGTAGGAAGCCACGGCCACGAGTGTCACCCCGATGAGCACTGCCGGCACCTGGCGCGTGATCCGCGGCCAGACGAAGATGATCAGCATTGTGGCGACGCCCAGCAGCAGCGAGGGCAGATGCGCGGCGCCGATCTGCCGCGCTGCGCCGAGCAGTGTCTCGAGGAGGCCGGTCGAGGGAGGGAGATCAATCCGCAGGAGCGGTTCGATCTGATTGGAGATGATCAGGATCCCTGCGCCGGCCGTAAAGCCCACCGCGACCGAGTCGGAGACAAAATTGACCAGCAACCCCAGTCGCGCCAGGCCAAGCAGCACACGGATCATACCGGCCATCACTGCGATCAGCCCGGCAGCGGCGATAAACTCGGGCGACCCCGGGGCAGCGATCGGCAGCAACACCGACAGGGTTACGATTGAAGCGGTATTGGTAGGGCCGCTGTGGAGATGGCTCGAGGAGCCCCAGAGCGCACCAGCGATCGAGGCCACCATCGCCGAGTACAGGCCCATGACCGGAGGAAGCCCCGCCAGGAGCGAGAACGCCAGGGCCTGCGGAAGCAACACAAGGCCCACCGTAACCCCGGCGAGTACATCATCGCGCAGGGCGCCCCGCGGGTAATGCCGCAGCAACCGGACCGGTTGGCCTAGCAGCAATGGAACGGCACGGAGGTGGCCGAGCATCGACGTTCCCATCACAGGCGGTCAGGCGCCGCAGGTGAACGGTACCACCGGGGTCGGCATGTGTCAAGGGAGGTGCGTTTCGAGCGGCAGGTGCTGGCGGTATACACCAATGGAGGGAGGGCATTCAGGCGAGCATTACAGTGAGGCCAGTCATGACGCGCTTCAAGAATCGCTACCGGATCGAGTCGGCGCGCAAACGGGGGTGGGGCTATACCACGGGCTGGTATTTTGTGACGATCTGCACCCACGGACGCCAACCCTGCCTGGGGGCGGTTGTCGATGAGGTTGTACACCTGTCAGCGATAGGCGACCTGGTAGCCCTGGAATGGCAACGCACCGCCGTGATACGCCCCTACGTTTGTCTGGACGCGTGGGTGATTATGCCCGACCATCTTCATGCGATTATTGGCATCAATACACAACCATTAACCGACACGGTTCCGCCTGCCGCGCCACACCGACCCCATGGTATCACGTTGAACGGCGATAT
>JBDNDG010000384.1:0-4362 GCA_046719255.1 Chloroflexaceae bacterium | reverse complement strand
TGGCCAAGCAGAAATTTGAGCGGACCAAGCCGCACGTCAACATCGGGACGATTGGGCACGTGGACCACGGCAAGACGACCCTGACCGCGGCGATTACCAAGGTGCTCGCCCTGAAGGGCGCAGCCCAGTTTATGGCCTACGACCAGATCGACAACGCCCCCGAAGAGCGGGCCCGCGGCATCACCATCGCCATTCGCCACGTCGAGTACCAGACCGACGCGCGCCACTATGCCCACGTGGATTGCCCCGGCCACGCCGACTACATCAAGAATATGATTACCGGTGCCGCACAGATGGACGGCGCCATCCTGGTCGTCTCGGCCCCCGACGGCCCGATGCCCCAGACCCGCGAGCACATCCTGCTGGCGCGGCAGGTGCAGGTGCCGGCAATGGTGGTCTTCCTCAACAAAGTGGATATGATGGACGACCCGGAGCTGCTCGAACTGGTGGAACTCGAACTGCGGGAGCTGCTCAGCAAGTACGAGTTCCCGGGGGACGAGATCCCCATCATTCGGGGCTCGGCCCGGGCGGCGTTGGAGAGTACGTCGAATGACATCAATGCGCCGGAGTACCAGCCCATCCTGCAGTTGATGGACGCGGTGGACACCTACATTCCCACGCCAGTGCGGGCGACGGACCAGCCGTTCCTGATGCCGGTGGAAGATGTGTTCGGCATCAAGGGGCGCGGCACGGTGGTGACGGGGCGCATCGAGCGCGGGAAGGTGAAGGTGGGGGATACGGTCGAGATTGTGGGGATGACCAACGAGGCGCCGCGGCGGACGGTGGTGACGGGCGTGGAGATGTTCCAGAAGACGCTGGACGAGGGCATCGCCGGGGACAACGTGGGGTGCCTGATCCGCGGGGTGGAGCGGAACGAGGTGGAGCGGGGGCAGGTGCTGTGCGCGCCGGGGAGCATCAAGCCGCACAAGAAGTTCGAGGCGCAGGTGTACGTGCTGAAGAAGGAAGAGGGAGGGCGGCACACGCCGTTCTTCCCGGGGTACCGGCCACAGTTCTACATCCGCACCACGGACGTGACGGGGGCAATCACCCTGCCGAGCGGAATGGAAATGGTGATGCCGGGGGACAACGTGGTGATGGGGGTGGAGCTGATCGTGCCAGTGGCCATCGAAGAGGGGCTGCGCTTCGCCATCCGTGAGGGCGGGCGCACCGTCGGCGCTGGCGTTGTCACCAGGATCATCGAGTAGTCGAGAGTTCTCCGTGGGGTGAGGCTCCGCGCCTCGCCCCACCGGTTGCGATAGAGGAAATCTATGGCCAAGCAAAAGGTGCGTATCCGCCTCAAGGCATACGACCATAAGATTCTGGACCAGTCGGCGCGCCAGATCGTCGAGGCTGCTGAGCGCACCGGCGCGCTGGTGGCCGGCCCCGTGCCCCTGCCTACCAAGATCGAGAAGTTTAGCGTTATTCGCTCTGGCTTCATCGATAAGGACTCGCAGGAGCAGTTCGAGATTAGAACCCACAAAAGATTGATCGATGTCCTCGATCCTAGCCAGCAAACCATTAACGCGCTGATGAAGCTCAACCTGCCCGCTGGCGTGGATATCGAGATTAAGCTGTAAAGGCTCTGTCAGGTCCGAGATGCGCGTGGGGAACCGGGTTTTCCCCATGCCCCTCCCGCCGGGAGGGTTTGGGAGGGCGCAGCCCTCCCCGGAAGAAAACCGCGTCCATCGTGTCGTTGCGCGGCGCAGCCGCACAGACGGCTCATGTAAGAGATACGGGTACTGCGCTGCCTCGCGCGGAACAATCGGGTGAAGAGACCGTGTCCAACCCCGCCTGCCATCCGGCGGGGACCAGACGCCAGCTTCTCCCCGGGTCGTGTCAGGCAGCCGGAAGAGCGGGCAGCCGCTGCGCCAGGACGCATGCTGCGGAGGCGATTCTCTATGGTTCACGGAATGTTGGGCCGAAAAATTGGGATGATGCAGGTCTTCACCGCAAAAGGCGAAGTCGTCCCTGTGACTGTCATCAGCGCGGGGCCGTGCGTGGTCACCCAGGTGCGCACGGTCGAGCGCGATGGCTACGAGGCCGTGCAACTCGGTTTTGAAGAGGTGCCGGCGCGAAAATTGACCCGTCCCCAGCAGGGCCACCTGCGGGGCGCTGGCGCCATGCTGCGTGTGCTGCGCGAGTTCAGCGCCGATAATCCCCAGGAACACAGCGTCGGCGAGGTGATTAACGTCGATCTGTTCCAGGTGGGCCAGAAAGTTGATGTCTCGGGTACCTCCAAGGGCCGCGGGTTCGCCGGTGTGGTCAAGCGCCACGGGTTCCGGGGCGGCCCCAAGACCCACGGCCAGAGCGACCGGCATCGCGCCCCCGGCTCAATCGGCGCGGGCACGACCCCTGGTCGCGTCTGGAAGGGTCAGAAGATGGCCGGACGGATGGGGGGCAAGCGGGTGACCGTGCAGAACCTGGAAGTCGTGGAGGTGATCCCTGAGCGCAACCTGCTGCTGGTCAAGGGGTCCGTGCCAGGTGCGCGCAATGGGTTGCTTCACATTCGCCGCGCCGTGAAGCAGTAAGAGGTGATACTGATGCAAACGACGCTTTATAACCAGGCCGGCGAGCAGGTGGGGAGCATCGAACTCAGCGACTACGTCTTCGGCATCACCCCCAATGTGCCCGTTATGCACCAGTATGTGGTGATGCAGCAGGCCAATGCGCGCCTGGGCACCCATAACACCCGCGGTCGTGGTGAAGTCAGTGGATCGACGCGCAAGCTCTACCGCCAGAAGGGAACCGGACGCGCTCGCCAGGGTTCGATTCGCGCGCCGCACCGTAAGGGTGGCGGGATCGCCCATGGCCCACACCCGCGCTCGTACCGTCTGCACATGCCGCGCAAGATGCGCCGGCTGGCTGTGCGCTCGGCTCTCTCGGCCAAATACGCCGCCGAGCAGATCCGCTTTATTGATACGTTGCGCTTTGAGCAGCCGCGTACCAAAGAGGCTGTGGCCTTCTTGCAGGCCCACGGCTTGCGTGGAAAAACGCTGATCGTCATTGATAGCAAGAGTCCGGAGAACCTGACGGTTCAGCGCTCGATCAATAATTTGCCTGAGGTTAAGACCATTCTGGCCAGTTATCTGAACGTGCGCGATTTGCTGAACTACGACAATATCGTGATGCCCCGGGCCGCGGTGGCGGTCGTCGAGGGGATTCTGGGCCCCGGCGCGGCGGCGAGTGACAAGGAGTAGGTACCATGCCAACGCCCCACGAGATCATTATTCGCCCGCTCGTCACCGAGAAGAATACCCTCTTGATGGAGAACAACAAGTATTGCTTCGAGGTGCTGCGCACGGCCAGCAAGCCAGAGATCAAAAACGCCGTTGAGGCGATCTTTGATGTCACCGTGACGCGGGTGCATACGATGAACGTGCGCGGCAAGCTCAAACGCCGCGGTCGCGCTACGGGGTATACGCGCGAGTGGAAGAAGGCTATTGTGACCCTCGCGCCCGGCGACCAGATCGAGATTTTTGGGAGCTAGAGCGTCGGTCGCGTGTCTCGCTGCCCGCCGCAAAGCACCCTGAGCAAGACCACATCGAAACGGGCGTTCCGGGTCTATCCGCACCCTCCGCCGCGCTCCTCAGGGCGCTGCACGCGGCGAACAGTTTAAAACTCTACCCGCGATCCAGCGGTGCCTCACGCAGGTGCGCGGGCAGAGCGACGACCGGCGGGCCTTGTCGCCGTGGCTGGTCAGGATTACGCAAGCGCCGGAAGGGCGCGACTCAGCGGGCGTCGGAAGGGATCGGCGCCCCCACCCGCCAGGGAGAAGAAGAATGGGTGTACGAAAATACAAACCAACCTCGGCGGGCCGACGCAACATGTCGGTCTCGACCTTCGAGGAGTTGACAAAAGGAAAACGCCCTGAACCGGGGCTGCTTGAGCCGCTGCGTAAACGCGCCGGTCGGAACAACCAGGGTCGCATCACGACCCGGCACCGCGGCGGCGGGCACAAGCGCTTTTATCGCGTTATTGATTTCAAGCGCAACAAACACGACATCCCCGCTCGCGTCCAGGCAATCGAGTACGATCCCAACCGCTCGGCGCGGATCGCGCTCCTGGCCTATGCCGATGGCGAGAAGCGTTATATCATCGCGCCCGTGGGCGTCAATGTCGGCGATGTGCTGATGAGCGGCCCGAATGCCGATATTCGCGTGGGTAACGCCCTGCCCCTGAGCGCCATTCCGCTCGGTACGCAGGTGCACAATGTGGAACTGGAGATCGGCCGTGGCGGGGTGCTCGTGCGCAGCGCTGGCACCGCCGCGCAGCTAATGGCCAAGGAGGGCGATTATGCCACGCTGCGTATGCCCTCCGGCGAGATCCGCATGATCCACCTCCGCTGCATGGCCACCATTGGCC
>JBDNDG010000383.1:0-4379 GCA_046719255.1 Chloroflexaceae bacterium | reverse complement strand
CCCTCCCTCCCAGCCTCTCCCCGCCGGGGGGAGGGGTTCGGGCTTCCCTATGCCCCTGCCCGGCCTTTGAACCACACCGCGGCGGCCGGTCGGTGGTGGCCCAGCGGGTTCGGGCTTCCCCATGCCCCTGCCCGGCCTTTGAACCACACCGCGGCGGCCGGTCGGTGGTGGCCCAGCGGGTTCGGGCTTCCCCATGCCCCTGCCCGGCCTTCGAACGCTGACGAGGGTGGGACGCTCTCGCTCCCCGGCGTGTGTGATTACCCCAACGCTGAACATCTGCCACCGACAGGAGTTGTCCACACAGACGCTACGTGCTACTATACAGCCGGTTGCACATGGCGCTCGCGGCAGGCGCTCCGACGCGAGGCTTGCCGATAGTCGGGCATATCAGCGTCGCAGGAGGGGCTGGCCCCTATGCTGAACTGGCTGCGCAAACTGCTGGAGCTGGATGCTGAGGCGGCAATTGACCTCGGCCCCGACGAGAAGATTCTCTTCGTGATCGGGCGTCACTGGATCGTCCTGCTCGCCCGTATGATCCTGCCCTTGATGGCCCTGGCCCTGTTTGGCGGGCTGGCGATGTATCGTGCCGCGGGGGGCACGTTCCTGGTGCGTGAGGTTGGCTCGACCACGGGCCTCGATGCGCTGAACTGGCTGCTGGCCTTCGTTGCCGGCGGCCTGTTGTTTGTCTGGCTGGTTCTGTACGTGCGTGGCGCCAGGACGCGCAGGCCGCGCCGGGTGCTGTTGCTGGGTGTCGGGGCGGTGCTTCTGCTCCTCTACTACCGGTATTCGGGTGGTCGCATCTTTGCCATCGAGCCGGAACTGGCGCTGAGCCAGCGCGGCGATGTGTGGAACATCCTCCTGATCATACTGGCGCTCGCCAGCGTGTTCATGCTGCTCTTTACGTTCTATGACTGGCTGAACGACGAATTGATCCTCACCAACCAGCGGGTGGTCTTTGATAACGACCAGGTGTTCATTCCACGCCTGATCGAGCAGCGTGTCCAGCAGCAGATCTTTCTTGAAGATGTGCAGGACGTGAACGCGAAAACCGCCACCTATCCTCAGCATATCCTGAAGTATGGCACCGTCACGGTAAAGTCGGCGCGGTTTGGCGGCAATATTGTCTTTGAGTCGGCCAGCCAGCCGATGGAGATGCAGCGACAGATTATGGACCAGGTGCGCACCCTGCGCAAGCGGATGACGGTCGCCGATTACCAGCGCATGATTGACGAGCGTATTTATGGCAAGAAGACTTCAACCGGGAAGACCACCACGGTGCTCAAACAGACCCGTCCGGCGCGCTGGCTCAATGCGCTCTTCCCCGAGAATCCCGAGATCGATGAGAAGACCCTGACCTACACCTGGCGGCCCCACTGGCTCTTTATGCTCCGGGCCCAGATCGGCCCGACGTTGCTGCTGGTGTCGGGGCTGCTTATCCTTGCGCTGGCCAACAGTTATCTGGCGCCGGGGGCAGGCTGGATTCTCCTGGCGACGCTGCTGGTGGTGATTGCCTATGTGCTCTGGGCAGCATGGGAGTTTGAAGATTACCGCAACGACAAATACATTCTTGCCCCCACGAACGTGGTGGATATCGAGAAGAAACCCTTTGGCCCCGAGGATAGACGCCAGGCCAGCCTCGGAGCGATTACGAATGTCAGCTTCGAGACAACCTTCATCAGCAACCTGCTGGGGTATGGCGATGTGGTGCTGGAGACGGCGGGCGCGGGTGGCAAGTTTACGTTTTTGCGCGTGCCACGCCCCAATCAGGTAGTCAGCACGATTAACGAGTACGTCGTCAATTTTAAGCGCGGTGAGCGCGAGAAGAACCTTAACGATACGCTCGACCTGCTGGCGCAGTACCACGAGGCGCAGAAGCGCTACAACGAGATCAACCCTGGCTCGGCGTGAGGCCGGTTGCTTCGGCAGGGAGATGGTGGTGACGTTCAGGCTCTGGCTGCTCGTGCTGCTGATCGGTCTGTTTGTTGCCCCGACGCACGCGCAGGCGCCGCCTTCTGTCACCCTCGAGGTGCAGGCCGGCTACGATGGCATGGGCACGTACCGTGCCGGTTTCTGGTTCCCCGTTGCGGTTACGGTCAGCAATACGGGTGGCGATAGCATCGGCACCCTGACGATCGGTACGGGCGATGGCCAGGGTTCGTTCGAGTATGTCCTCGATCTGCCTCGGGGCGCCCGCAAGCGCGTGGTGCTCCCGATGCTGAGCAACGACGCCTTTCGTTCCCGGGTCAGCCTGGAGATTGACGGCAAGCCCGTGGCCCGGCAATTGATTGCGCTGAACCGGATCGACTCGGAAAGGCCGACCCTGGCGGTGATCAGTTCCGACGCGACGGTGCTCAGTAGCCTGCAGGCTGCGCAATTCTCTCCCAATTCCAGCACGGCGCTGGTGCGCCTGGATGCGGCCCTGCTGCCCGAAGATGCGGCCCTGCTGGCCGGCCTGAACGCGATCTTTATCCACGATCTGGCCACGGCGGAGTTGAGCGCGGCCCAGCGTGAGGCGCTGCTGCTCTGGACGCGCCTGGGCGGCCAGTTGATCCTCGGCGGCGGACCCCGGGCTGAGCGCACGCTGTCGGGCCTGGCCGAGGTCTCACCCGTAGCGGTGGGGGCCTTGCAGGCCGATGCGCCGTTCGCCTCGCTGGCCGTCTTCGCCCGCCGCCCCGAACTGGCTGCTGAGTTGTCCGGGTTGACAGTCAACGAGGTGCGTCTCCGGGAGGGCGCGCGCGCGCTCGATGGCGCCGGTTTGCTCAGCGCCCGGGCCGAGGGAGCCGGCAAGGTGATCTTCGCCGCCTTCGATCTGGCCGCGCTGCGCGGCTGGGCCGGTGAGGCGGCGCTCTGGCAACAGGCGATCGAGATCGTGCCGCGCGCGCAGATTGGCCCCAGCTTCCGCTGGAGCGGAGATAACCTGCTGCGGCATGCGTTGCGCCGCAGCATTGCCTGGCTGCCCTCGCCGTGGGTGGTGCTGGCGCTGATGGCGGCCTACATCGTCGTGGTCGGGCCGCTGAACTTCCTGCTGCTGCGCCGCCTCCGGCGCATCGAACTGGCCTGGGTCACCACGCCGCTGATCGCCCTTGCCGCACTGGGCCTGACCTACGGGGGCAGTCTGATGTTGCGCGGCTCGGTGGCGCAGGTCGTGCAGTTGGCGGTGGTGCAGGGCTTCGAGGGCGCGTCCACGGGCCAGGCCACGGCTTTCCTGGGCATCTTCTCGCCAGGGCGCCAGAGTTATCGCCTCGACTTCGCCGCCGAAAGCCTGATTACGCCCTCGATCCTGACGAGCTTTGGCATTGCCCCGATGACGGTGAGCCGCGATGCGACTGGCAGCAGCGTGTCCGATTTGCTGATCGATGTCGGCTCGCTGAGTACCTTGATGGTTGAGCAGGCGGTTGGTGATGTGCCGCAGGTGCAGAGCGAGTTGCGGCGCGAAGGCGCGCATCTGCGCGGGCAGGTGCGCCTCGACGGCGCTGTGCCGTTGCGCGACGCGCAGATCGTCGTTGGCGCGGCCTCGAGCCGGATCGGTGATCTGCAGCCGGGAACGGCGGCGCCCGTCGATCTGCTGCTCGAGGCACAGAACTTTCCCTTCCAGTCGTTCTCGAGCGACTCCGGCCTCTTCTACCGTGACCAGACGCTGATCTCCCTGTTTGCCTCCCATCGTTTCGACGCGGGCGGCCCCGCCGTTCGGGGCCCGGGCCTGCAAGGCCATCCCGACGCGCAGGGCGCGTACCTGATCGGCTGGATCGAGCGCCCAGCGCTGGCCGTAAGCGTGAAAGGCCGCGCCGTTCAGCCCCGTGGCGAGACGCTGGTGATCATCAGGCTCAATCGCAATGGAGCGCAGCCGTGACAGCGATTGTAGAGACCCGCGATCTGACCCGGCGTTACGGGAAGACGCTGGCGCTCAACCACCTGAACCTGAGCATTCCGCAGGGGGCGATCTACGGCTTCATCGGGCCGAACGGGGCCGGCAAGACCACCACCATGCGCATCCTGACCACCCTGCTGGCGCCCAGCGACGGCGAAGCGCGGGTGGCGGGCCTCTCAGTGCAGCGCGAGCGGGCGGCGGTGCGGCGCGCCGTAGGCTTTATGCCGGATTTCTTCGGGGTCTACGACAAGATGACCGCGCAGGAGTACCTGGAGTTCTTCGCCGCGGCCTACGACGTGCCGGTGAAGCGGCGCGCTGGCCTGATCAGCGATCTGCTGGCCCTGGTTGAGTTGAGCCACAAGCGCGACGCCGATGTGATGGGCCTCTCGCGGGGGATGAAGCAGCGGCTGAGCCTGGCCCGCACCATGCTCCACGATCCGGTGCTGCTCATCCTCGACGAACCGGCCAGCGGCCTTGATCCCCGCGCGCGGGTAGAGTTGCGCGAGATCGG
>JBDNDG010000382.1:0-4394 GCA_046719255.1 Chloroflexaceae bacterium | reverse complement strand
ATGATTGCTGGGCTTCCCACTTTGCCCGTCGTGCCATGTGATACCTTGAGAAGCAAAGTAGGCAAGCGCCGCCTCCCGAACTTCGGGAAACAGATTCTCTTCAGCGTATTCGATAGGCAAACAAAATGGACGCAACTTGCCCTTATAAACTCCATCAGCGCGAGCCGCGTTGGAGAAGTATGGAGAACTTGCCTTGAACTCTGCTTGACGCAGTTTTTCGCTTTCGAGAAACTCGCCCATCCTCTTCATCCTGCCCGTCATACGCGGGCTAACATGAAGTAGACAGCGATCCTGCCACCTCCACCCCAAGTATGCATGCTCCGCGGCGAACTGTCAACCGATGACCCGCCGTCCCCGTGCTCCGCGGCGGTGTTGCCGCCTCTGCCCCGAGATACTCCGTGCTCCGCGGCCATCGTGCCACCGATACCCGCCACATCCACGCTCATTCGGCCACTTGTGTCACCCAGCGCACGCTGCGCACGCTGCGGGGTCGCGCTGCTCCGAGATACTGCATCGCGGGCGAGCGTAAGGCAGCGCTGCACGGCCACGCCATGGGTCTTGAGTCGGCCGTGCTTCAGCATCCGTACGTCGTCGAGCACCTCCTGACGGCCGGGGGCTTCACCCAGGCGCAGCAGCATTTGCTCGTCGTGCCGCGCAATCATTGGGGGCGGCCCGGCCTCGTTGCCACGCACCTCGCTCAGCGCCGCCAGGTCGGGTGTGATGCGCAGTTCTCGCGCACCGTCTCCTGCCGCTTACGCCAGGTGGCGCTGATGCTGCTGTCATCGATGCGCAGGCGGGTGACATGCGCACCTGCCGGCAGGCGGAACTCGTTGGTGTTGTTCTCCACCCGCACCGTGTGCGTCTCCGGGGCACGCGTGTTGAAGAGCGCCTCCAGAACGGTGATTTTGCCGGCTCCCTGCTGCCCGCGATAACAAACGAGCAGCTGGCATGCATCAGAACGGCGATCAGTTTGGCAGTAGAACGCGATTGAAGCGAACCCCGCCCGCCCGATCTATCTGACTACTGAGCCGGGCGTTGGCTATCGGCTACGGATTGATATATAGATTATATGAATTCGGATCGAGTATTGTGCACAGGTTTGGGATACTCCTGCCAGCCGTTGAACCTGCGAGGCGTGTCTCCGATGCGCACTCCCATCTCGCCCATGACGGAAACCGTCGATGACCTCACGCTGCGCCTCCAGCAGGAGCGCGATGGCCGCACGAAACCGCGCCTCCAGATGCTGTATCTCCTGGCTCCTGGCCAGGCGCACGAGCGGCAGGATGGGGCCGCCCTGCGCGGCGTGCCTCGCACTACCGTCGGGCGTTGGCGCGCTTGTGATGCCACCGGCGGCCTGGATGCCTTGCTGGCCATCCATACCGCGCCTGGCACACCGCGCTCGCTGTCGAGCACGCCCTCACCGCTGCACACGATGCGCTCGCAGAGCCGCAGCACCTGCGGGTCGGCGATGATGCGCCCGAGGATCGCGAGCAAAATGGCGTGGTCGATAGTTGGAAAGAATTTCGCTACATCACATTGCAGCACAAAGCGGTTCCGGCGCACAAAATCCGTACACCTGTCGAGGGCGCGGTGGGTGCTTTTGCCGACCCGGCAGGCGTAGGAGTCGAAGATGAACCGGCGCTCGAAGATCGGCTCGATCACGTTGACCAGGGCGTGGTGGACGACCCGGTCGCGAAACGGCGCGGCGCTGATCTTGCGCCGTTTCGGCTCGTAGATGTAATTGTTTTCCCACTTCCCGCATCGCCAAGCAGCAACAAGCGCGTTGTGGTAACAGGTGGCGGGGGCTCATCATCGGTCGACATGCAGCGATTCACCTGTTGTCGACGCTGGCCGCCCGGAGGCGCCTGGTGTGCCGCCAACAGATCCGGCTCGCTCAGCAGCTCAAACACATAGCCGCTGCTGTTCTCCGTATCGGACAACGCTCGCCCCGACGTGTTCCGATCTTCACCGCGCATGCCCCTGCGGTAGGCCTCGATCGCGCCGCGCTCGACGACCCGCAGCGGCACGTGAACAGCTTCAAGACTGAGTTGCACCTGCTCGGTGGCGATACCGAGCGGCTGCGTGGAGCCATATTCTGCCTGGAGCCAGTTAAGATAGTGTATGCTACCGGCCGGCAACGCCGCTTGGAATTGGCTGGCTTTCCGTTCGTCTTCGACCTTCTTCTTCTGCGCTTCGCGCTGCACCTCGTCCTCAATGTCAATCCGCTCACCACCCGTCCTCCGATCAAGCCAGCGCAGAAAGCGTTCGCACCATGGCTCAACGGCGGCGACAGCACCGGCAATGAGCAGCGCGAGCACAAACAACCCGGCGATCTGCAACGGCGGCCGCTGGGCGAGCGGGGTGAAGAAGGTTTCAACCGGCTTCTCGCCGCTGATGATCCGGTCAAAGGCCTGCGGCACGGTGAGTGTCGGCTCAGGGGTGGGCGCGACCGTCAGTGTGAGCGGCGGCGTTGCCGTTTGCGTCGGCGGGGCAGGGGTCACCGTCGGCGGCGCTACGGTCGCCGTGGGCGGCGCCACGGTGGGCGCCGCGGTTGCAGGCGGCGGTGTAGCCGTCGGCGCGGGCTGCTGCGCAGTGGCCGGGTTGAGCGCGCCGAACAACACGACAAACAGCGCGAGGGCGAGCGGGATGCCAGCAATATGTCGTCTGGTGCGCACCAACGTTTCTCAGCCTGAATGGCGTGTTGAGTCGAATACGGGCGATGCGCCCATGATAAGCGAGAGCGTGTTTGAGGGCAATGTCCGTGGCAGCGGTGATGACGCCGCTGGTTGACCAACCCTCTGTTGAAAAGCAGCGGCGCCCCTCACCGGCGAGGAGCGCCGTTGTGCTCGTTGTCCAGGCCGTTCAGAACGGGAGAAAGACCACCTGATCCCGCACGTCTTCTGCCGTCCCAGCGCCATCAGCTGCCTCGGGCAGCGCGCAACCGCTGCCCGAATGCGGGCTATGGGGATCGGCTGCAGGAAGAGCTACCAACTGCGCGCGAGCAGGGCGCAGGATCGCGGCGGCAATCGCTCGACGGACACCAGAGCGGCCAGCAGCTCAGCTGCCTGCCGGCCCCGGGCAACTGCAATGCCGGGCAAACGGAGAAAGCAGAACGCAGAACGTAGAGCGGGTTACAGGTGACCGTCGTGCAGTCACAGCGAGAGCCGTGCTGCGTTTGCCGTTCTGCGCTCTGCGTTTCGCAGCGTCGCCGCGGCGTTTCTGGCCGTGCGCCTCGGCGCCGGGGTTGAGCAGATCCTCGTGCCTGAGCGACCGGCGCGGCCAGACGACTGGCTGCGGCGCCGCCTCACGCCCATCACTGGCCGGGCGAGCGCACGAAGGCCTCGATCGCGTCGGCGAGCTGGCTGAGGCCTGGCTGCTCCAGCGGGTAGTGGCCCGCGCCATCGAGCTGGACCGAGCGCACCGGGACCTGGCGGACGCGGCCGAGCACCGGTGCGCTGAGTTCGGCGGGCGTCCAGCGATCGGCGCCGGGTTGGGTCAGCAGGATCGGGCAGACGGCGAAATCCTCAGGCTCCAGCGCCGGCTGGTAGCTCAAGTACGAGTGCAGGAAGCGGAGCGTCGCCCAGCTACCTGCCGAGCTGCGGTCGCGGAGCAGGATGCGCAGCGCTGCCGGATTGTTCACCAGGGTGTGCATCTTCGAGGCCAGGCGCATCGGCATGGCCAGGCGGCCCAGCGGGGTTCCAGCGAGGATCGCTGCGAGCGCGCCGCCGCCACGGCTCATCAGCAGGTTGAGCGCAGTGGCATCGCGCACCCGTGGTATGCGCTGGTCGAGAAAGGTCGTGCCGATTATCCCCGCGACCTGGCCGTCGATTGCCGCCGCGTGGTAGGCCAGCATCCCCCCCGCCGAGAGGCCGAAGAGCATGATCGGGCGTCCGCTGCGCTGGCGCTCGGCAGCGATGGAATCACAGACCAGGCGCACCCAGTCGTCGTAGGTGACGGTCACACGCCGCGCGGGCCGGCTCTGGCCGTAGGGCGGGAGATCGACAGCCACGCTCTCGATACCGCGGCGCCAGAGCGGGCCGCCGACGATCAGCGAAAGCAGTCGGCCGTTGGTGCCGACTCCGTGCAGCAGGATGAGTGTCACCGGCGAATCCGGCTGCGCAAAGCGGTCGAGGTGTATCTGGTGGCCCTGCCATGCCCAGAAGCTACTGGTCGGCATCAGCCCGGGGCCAAAGCGCAGCTCGGCGGGCAGGAACGCCTGGATGGCCCGCCAGGTCGGATCATCAGCGTAGGCATCGCGTGCGAGCGCCGGGGTCGTCACAAGCATGCGGATCCTCCCTGGAGTGGAACGGCCGGCTGCCCGGTATCATACCATATGCTTCTGCCCGGCGGGTTGGTTCCCGAGAGGGCTGCGCCCTCCCACACCCTCCCCTCAG
>JBDNDG010000381.1:0-4400 GCA_046719255.1 Chloroflexaceae bacterium | reverse complement strand
GCCCGTCCCTGAGGGCAGGGTTTGGGAGGGCTGCACCCTCTCAAGAACACGTATGTTCATTCTGGCGTTGTGCGGCGCAGCCGCATGGACGGCTGAAATGGTATTCAGCCCGCGCCTCCGACTCACGCAAGGCTCCACCTTGCTGGAGCACGCCGTAGATCGCCAGCATCGCGCCGGTAATTGCCGATTGCGTGTACGGCCGCAGGTCGGGTCGGGCAGGCGCTTCCTGCCGGGCGATCCGGTCAACAAGCGCCGCGAGTTGCCCGGCGTCAGCGTCCAGGGGAGCCAGGGTTACCTGGTCCGGGTAACGCCGGGCAAACTCACGGTGCGCCGGAATGTCGCTGCATACCACCCGACAGCCCAGGGCCAACCCCTCAACGACGGTACGCCCAAACGACTCGGCTTCCGAGAGTGACACCAGCACCCCTGCGCGGCGATACCAGGCGCGCAAGTCGCCTTCGCTCACCCGGCCGGCCATATGCATCCTGGACCGCACCCCGTACTCTTCGGCCAGATGCTCCAGGCGCTCGCGTTCCGGTCCATCACCGACCAGGGTCAGTGTGTAGCCGGCCGGGAGCCACGGGAGCATCGCGATCAGCCGATCCATCCGCTTGTGGGGCTCCATGCGCCCGACGCTGAGCAGGCAAGCGGGCGCCCGCAGCTCCGCGCGGGGGGGCATCTCCACACCGGCATGCGCCTCGTCAGCCAGCGCAACAATGGTGGGAACAACGCTGACCATGCGCGAGTCAAGGCCAAACGTCTGAATAACCAGCGTCGCCTCGGCCTCCGAGGCACACACGATGGCATCCGCGCGCCGGACCAGCGGTCTGGTGGCCGGCACGTAGACCCGGTGCAACAGGTTGGTCAGCGGAGAATGCCCGCAACCGTGGTAGTACAGCGAGAGAGCCAGCGGCGCCCGGCGTGCGAGACAGGCCAGCGCGAGGGGCAGGGCGTGGTAATTGTGGGCATGCACCACGTCGAAGGCGCCAGCGTGCGCGCGCAGGTAGTGCAGCATGCCCGACGGATAGCGGTACACTCCGCGACCAACGACGGGAAACCGGCGCACTTCGACCCCCTCGATCCATTCCACCGGCCCCCGCCCGGGCTGGCGGCTTTCCGCAAGCACCGTCACCTGATGCCCGTGTCGGACGAGCGCTTCGCTCAGCAGTTGGATATGGCCCTCGATCCCGCCGAGGTCAGGGTAATAGCCTGACGTAACATGTACGATTTTCATTGGACGCCTCGTGGGAGCACATAGCGGCTAAGGCCGTGGCGGCGCTGCGTGTCGAGGCGGCCCACCAGCGTGCCGGTCACATACCCGAAGCCGGTAATGGCGAGGCCGGCCAGAATGGCGCCTGCGCGCCGGATCCCGCCAACATCGCGCCCGCTGATGGTCTCCACCAGGCCGCGCACCACCCCGGCCGGCAGGGTTCGCGCCACATAGCCGCGCTCGGCGACGAGCGCATCGCGGGAACCGATCAGTCGGGCCATCTGGGCCTTGGAGAACCCTTCGGCATAGCAGCGCGAGCGAAAGTACCGCCAGCTCGCGCGGCCCTCAGTTACCCGATGGCGCACCCGGGCCTGTGGAATGAACAGCAGGATGCGATCGCCGCACCGTTGCCACAAACGGATCGTGAACTCGGTGTCATCGCTGCGCATAAGATCGTTGCCCACCTGTCCGACCTCGCTGCGGAAACTGCCCGCCAGTTCAAAAGCTTCGCGCCGGAACGACATATTGCATCCAATGAGGCGCTGGACCGGGGCCGGGGCGGTCGGTACGCCCCGGTAGGTACAGCCAACCACCCAGTCGAACTCCTCGGGGAACCAATCTGGCCGCGTGTGGGGCCAGAGCGGCTCAATCGCCCCGCCGGCGGCAATCACACGCGGATCGCGGAAGGCCTGAAGGAGTTGAGCCAGCCAGTCCGGCTCAGGGATGGCATCGTCATCGAGAAAGGCCAGGATCGCGCCGCGGGCGCGCGCCACACCGGCGTTCCTGGCGCCCGAGAGGCCACGGGGGCCACTGTTGGCAAGCACCTGCACGCCCTGCAACTCCGGCGCGTTTCTGGCCCGCTCCAGGAGCGCCGGATTGTGATCCACCACAACAATGACCTCGTGAGGCGGAGCCTGCTGGGTCCACAGTGCGGCAACGGCAGCGCGAAGGTCATCCCAGCGAGCCTCGGTATAGGCGCAAATGATGACTGAGACCGACAGATCCTGTGGTGATACCACGACAAACCTCCTGTCTTCAAAGCATGGAGTGGCCCGGCTCAGCGCTCGGAACGTGGCTAGCAGCACCCCGACCACCCCGGGCATCCTGCTGGCCTGCGGTACCGGAGGCGAACAAGGCCATGAGCAGGGTAGTGGCGAAAAGCTTCGTGCCACCAACAACCATCGCCAGGGCGACGATCAACCCCTCACCGGACCGAAACAAGGCCGGACCGCCCCAGACCCATTGTCCGACGATACCGAGCGTCCAGAGACTACCGGCAAGGACGAGCAGCCCGGCGCACCCATAGGTGATGAGCCGCAGCGGCGGACGGGTCAGCAATTCAAGGACCCGATTGGGCCGGCGCATGCCGTGCCGGGTGGTGTAGAGGTGCACCACTCCGCCCAGCAGCAACAACTGGAAGCCAGTGAGAAACGCCATAGCGCTGATAAGCAAGGCCTGGACGCCTGACGCGCCGCCGGCAGCGCCATCCGGCGCGTAGTGCAGCGCGAGCAGCGCCGCGAAGGCGATCAGCCAGAGCATCAGCCCGGGCACAATATAGGTAGCGAAGGGATTAAAGATTGCCGCCAATCGCAGCACGCGCAGGAGAATGACCCAACCGTCGCGTAACGGCTTCAGCTTCTTCTCGCCAAGGCGCTCGTGGTACTGAATGGGCATGCTGTGGGTGGTGAGGGCCAGCATGCCGGCTTTGACCATAATCTCCGTCTCGATATCGAACCCGTCGGCTTCGAGCTGCATCGCCATCAGGTGGCGCCGGTGCAACCCGTAGAGGCCACTGAGCATGTCACTGCCCTCGATCTGATGCACGCTGCGGATCAGGTGGTCGAAGAACAGGTTACCCAGCCGGTTAACGAGCGGGATCTTGTCGCGCCCCGTGTGGCGCACGCAACGCACCACATCGTAGCGATCGAGCTGGCGAGAGATCTCGGGAATGGCGCTGGCGGGGTAGGTGGCATCGCCATCAATGAAAATCACCTTCTCGCCGCGGGCATGGGCGAGCCCGGTCTTCATCGCGGCGCCTTTGCCGCGATTCATGGCGTGGCTGATGACCCGACAGGGATAGTCCTGCGCAACAGCGACGGTACCATCGCTGGAACCATCGTCAATGACCAGGATCTCGTAGCCGGGACCAACACTGGCGAGCACATCCTCGAGCACGCGAGGCAGGGCCGCTTCTTCGTTATAGACGGGGATCAGGACGGTCGTGTGGATAGAGACAGGGGCATCCTCGATCGTGGCTGACAGGGGTGGATAGCGATGAAGGGTCGTCGAGACCACAGGCTCCTCCTCTTCACTGGGGTTGGACGTAGAAGAAAGATGATTCAGAAGGGAGCGCAGCGTCGTTATTTAACTTTGTTCACAGGGTATCGATTGCTTATTACCGATTTGTTACCAGAAACAGATATTTTTCGTTGTAATCTTCTCGTAATCTAGTTATTTCTGTTAGTACTACAATGGTAAATAATATTTAAAAGAGATGTACGAAGGCTTTATCCCCTCGAAGCAGTACTACAATCGCTACTTTGTTCAGTTATCGGCACTGATGTGAACATCGAGGAAACCGGGCTTCCCCATCCCCCTCCCCGAGGGGAGGGTGTGGGAGGGCTCCGCCCTCCCAAACAGCAACCAATTTGTATGTGATATGAACAGCGGGGAAGCCGGGTTTTTCCGCGCCCCTGCCCGCCGGGCTGGCAAGCCCTCGCCACCGGGAGGGTTTGGGAGAGTACAGCCCTTCCAGGAGAATCTCTTTCCATGACACAAAAGCAGAGCGCGGAGAGAGGAGGGGCAACCCATCTCCTGCCCCTCCTCTCTCCGCGCCCCCGGCGCCGGAACACAGCAAAGGCGCTAACCTACCGCGCGTTCGCGCCGCAACTGTAGATAGACCCGCACCACGGGGTCGTCGCCGGCACGGGGATCGACGCGGGCAGCCCGCAGGTAGTGCTGGAAGGCATGCTCCAGTTCGGCAGTGTGTCCAAGGCTGGCATACGCGCGCAGCAGCCAGACGGTCAGATCATCTGCGGCGGGGTCCTCCACCAGAGCCAGGTCACAGAGGCGGATGCATTCGTGGTAGCGGCGTTCGGTAAAGGCGTGCTCGGCCAGGCGTTCGACGAGGTTCAAGAAATCGCCGGCCAGGAGGTTGCGTCGCTCGATCAAGGCACTCAGCCAGTGCGTT
>JBDNDG010000380.1:0-4430 GCA_046719255.1 Chloroflexaceae bacterium | reverse complement strand
GCTTCCGCGTGCCGATCGGCAACCTGGCTCTGATCGACGATGTCCAGCTCAGCGCCCCGCTCGGCGCCACACTGAACGATGACTTTGCCGCGCGGGTGCCGGCGCCCGACCCGGGCGACCCGCGCCGGCCACGTACCCGCCCCGACGGCAGTGTGGTCGAGGTGCCCGTCGGCTGGAGCCTGAGCCCCGCCGACCTGGCGCCCGACCAGATCTTCGCCTATGTGCCGCCGGAGATCCCGGGGGTGATCGGCATCAGGCCCGCCGATGGGCGCCCGGTCGTGCTGAGCCAGCGGGTCAGCCTGCGCCCCGGCGAGCCGCTCACGCTGACGGTCCAGGCGCGCCCCTACGGCCCGCTCGGCGCGCAGCCGGCCACTGTCGAGCTACGCTGGCAGGGCAGCGCCGCCGCGCCGTTGCGCCTGGTGATCGACGGGCAGCACTTCGACACCCTCAGCCTGGCCGGCCACGTCCCCGACGGAGTGAGCGCCGCCGAGTTGCTGATCAGCCAGCCGCCCGGCGGCACACTGCTGATCAGCAGCGTCGCACTCAGCCAGCCTGAGACGGTCAGCATCCCACTGGGGTTCCTGGCCGAGACAGCGGGCGAGCTGGCCGTGATCGACCCGGTCGTCGCCTACGACATCGGCCCGCGTCCCGCTACCGACGCGCGTCCAACACCAGGGCCGGCGCAGCCCACTCCTGGCTGTGCACCAACCCCGCCGGGGGCCATCCCGGCGCCGCCCGGCGGGCCACCGCAGCCCGGCCCCGACCTGCTGGCCGAGCCATCAATCGCCGGCTACTGTCCCTGCTGCGAGAGCCTGCACGTGCTCGCCGAACCCGAGCTGGTCACGTCAACCTGCGGCATGCGCGGCATCGCCGGCACCTGCCCGCACAGCGGGACCCGGGTCGTGATCTACCCATAGGCAGCGAGGAGGGCGCGGCCAACGGTGTTGGCCGTGCCCTCGTCGTTATGCGCCGTGCCGCCGTGGGGGCGGCTAGCGGCTATCCACGCACCGCAGGAGAGGCGGCGCGGTGAGCCATCGATGGGCTCGAGCGCGTTCACGGCACGCGAGAATCACGGCGATCGTGCTCGCGCGGCTGAGGGGGGGTGAGGACCAGCAGCGTATCAGGACGCCATCCGTCTGCGTGTGGCCGCACCAGCGCCACCCCGGCCATCACGACGCGCTCGCGGGCGTGGCGCGACCCGTTGCGTCGGCCTGCGGCCCGGCAAGATCAGGCGCGTCCGCCACCGGCAGGCGTCCGCTGAGCGCCAGGGCCCCGACGACGAGAAGCGGCAGGATCCAGCCGGTTACACCGGTGACCCCGACCAGAGCCGGGTTGACGGGTGTCCCCGCCTGGCTCAGCAGCGCCACGATGCCCGCGCTCCCGTTCAGCGCGCCATGGCCAATCACCGCCGGCCACACACTCCCCGTCGCCAGCCGCGTCCAGCCCAGCAGCAGCCCCCAGACGACGCACATCGCAGTCATCAGCAGCCAGCCGGTGACGGGGTGATCGGGGTAGTTGTAGCCCAGCAGCACCACGGGCGCGTGCCATAGACCCCAGATGATCCCGCTGAGAATCAACGCCGGCCACTGGCCGAGAGGCAACAGGCGCGGCAACAGGTAGCCTCGCCAGCCCCACTCTTCGCCAAAGGCGAAGATGGCGTTCATCGCGGGCGCCAGCGGGAGCAGGGCCAGTTGAGCCAGAACGAGCATCTGGATCGGGGTCTGCTCCAGCACCGGGCCGGCGCCCGCCGCTTCGAGCGCGGCGCGAAAGCCCGAGAACTCGACCAGGTCGAGCGTGTAGAGCCTGAAGAGCGCACCCACAAAGGGCGTTGCCAGCGCCAGCAGGGTGATGCCAAACCAGGCGAACAGCCAGTACCATCCCCAGCGCCGTCCGCGCCCCAGGACCAGGCCGGTGGCCCGTTGCAGGCCCTCGGGCGGGGGGCTGATCAGGCGTGTCACGATCAGGACCGCGAGCGCCGGGGTCCACATCATCAGGATCATCGCCGGGCCCACCAGGGGATGGCGCAGGCCCTGGCCGCTCAGCCAGAGCGGGCTGACTACCAGCCAGGCCAGCCCGTAGGCGAGTACGATGAAGCTCAGGATGCCCTTCCGGTCCAGGGTCGGTGTGTGCGTGTGCATACGCGGATTCTCCTCGACGAAAACTGGCGCGGTGTCGCGCGGAGTAGTTGCAGCGCCCCCGCTGCCCGGCGCCCCTTCAAAGGGTATCACGAGACCGGCGCGTTCACGGGATGCGCGGAGCGTGGCCCCCGTGCTCGCGCCGCTGCCAGGCTGGCGTGCCTCCCTGGAAGAGTCAGGCGCGCCGTTCGCATGCGTGTATTCGTTTCCCATTCGTCGGCGCATTTCCCCCGCATCAGGAAGCCTATCCCGGAGCCGGTGAAATCCCTTGAACCGGCGCCCCTCCAGGCGCAAAAATACGAAAGCAGCCTGCAGGCTGCCTGAGAGTGAGAAGCACACACTGGTGGGCGATAGTGGACTCGAACCACTGACCTCTTCCGTGTGAAGGAAGCGCTCTAGCCAACTGAGCTAATCGCCCGCATCGTGGCCAATTATAGCACAACGCCGTGAGCGGCGCAAACAGGATTTGTCTGGTGCAGGGCGTGCGCGAAGTCCGCCTCCGGGGGCGTCCCGTCCGCATCTGTGTTACATGTCGGTAAGCTGCAGAATCTATATTATCTCTCAATAGTTGTAAATCCCGGAGTCGGTTATGCCATGATAACGTCCTCGCCTGCAACGCTCGGAGCGCTGCCTGGATCTCATCGCCCGCGCCGGGCACGCGCAGTCCCCACTGGCCCCCGCGGCAGGGATGAACCATTCGACGATCAAGGGTCCACGAGTCGCGTCCGCGCCGCCGTGGGGGTGCGCGGCCCCGCGTCGCCCCTCCTGACCCGGTGGCCGCCGTCGGCCTGCTGATTGTCGAGCGCCCGAGTGAGCCGACGCCGCAGCCCTCATCGTAGTGAACAGGATGCCCTCATGGCCCGTCTCGAAGAGCTTACCCCCGGCGCGTCCCTGCGCGGCATCCTGCCCGATACCACGGTGACCGTGGTGGCCGTGCAGTGGTACGGCAGCAACGCGCTGGAGCTAACGTATAAGGACGCTTGCGGGCGCCCCGGCGCGCGCCTGCTCTACCGCGACGATGAGCCGGCCCTGGCGCTCGTCAGCGCCGGGCGCCCCTGGAGTTTCGATGGCGATGGCCGGCTCTTCCGGCTGGTCGCCGAGGCCCACCGCATCCGCCTCGCCCACCTCTTTGACCCACTGCTCGCGGTGCATACCTCGCTGGTCGAGCCGCTGCCCCATCAGATCACCGCGGTCTACGAGACGATGCTGCCGCGCCAGCCCCTGCGCTTCCTGCTTGCCGATGACCCCGGCGCTGGCAAGACGATTATGGCCGGCCTGCTGATCAAGGAGTTGATCGCCCGTGGCGATCTCCAGCGCTGCCTGATCGTCTGCCCCGGCAGCCTGGCCGAGCAGTGGCAGGATGAACTCTACCACCGCTTCCACCTGCCCTTTGAGATTTTAGATTTTAGATTTTCGATTTTAGATTTTGATCAATCTAAAATCAAAAATCAAAAATCTAAAATCCCTCCGCTTTGTATTGGGCGATTAGATCAACTGGCGCGCAACGAGACCGCACAGCAGCAACTCGCCACGTCCACCTGGGACCTGGTGGTCTGCGATGAGGCGCATAAGCTCTCCGCAACCTTCTTCGGCGGCGAGATCAAGTATACGAAGCGCTACCGCCTCGGCCAGCGCCTCGGCACACTCACCCGCCACTTCCTGCTGATGACCGCCACGCCGCACAATGGCAAGGAAGAGGATTTCCAACTCTTCCTGGCCCTGCTCGATGGCGACCGCTTCGAGGGCCGCTTCCGCGATGGCGTCCACCAGGTCGATGTCTCCGACATCATGCGGCGCATGGTCAAGGAGCGTCTGCTCAGGTTCGATGGGAAGCGGCTCTTCCCGGAGCGGATCGCCTACACTGTGCCCTACAGGCTCTCCGATGCCGAAGCGCAGCTCTACCGCGAGGTGACGAACTATGTCCGCGAGGAGTTTAACCGCGCCGAGGCACTGCAGAATGACCAGCGCGCCGGCACGGTCGGCTTCGCACTGACGGTGCTCCAGCGCCGCCTGGCTTCCTCGCCCGAGGCGATCTACCAGTCACTCCACCGCCGCCGCGAACGTCTGACCCAACGCCTGCGCGAGCTGGAGCTGCTCCAGCGCGGGGCGACTCTAGCCCCCACCCCAACCCTCCCCCTCCGGGGGAGGGAGTCAGACTCCTCCCCCCCACAGGGGGAGGCCGGGAGGGCGCCACACTCCTCCCCCCAGCGGGGGGAGGTTGGGAGGGGGGCCGTCCCACAGGGGGAGGCCGGGAGGGTGCCACACTCCTCACCCCAGCGGGGGGAGGTTGGGAGG
>JBDNDG010000038.1:0-19107 GCA_046719255.1 Chloroflexaceae bacterium | reverse complement strand
CCGATCTGGCGCGCCACCAGGTGCCTCGCCGGCCTTGGCCGCCACGCCAGCGGCAGCGGCGCTGACGGCGGCGGCGGCCTCCTGTTGGGCCTTCGCCGCCTCGGCCTGTAGCCGGGCCATTTCCGCCTGCATCTGCCGCATCTGCGCCTGGGCCTCGGCGAGGGCTTTTTCGGCGGCGTCGCCCGCGCTGGCCTCTTTCCTGGCCGCTTCAAGCTGCTTCTGTAGATCGGCGATCTCCTTGCCCTTCTGCGCGAGCTGGTCGCTCATCTGGCGCATGGCCTGTGCGGCCTGCTCCTGCTGAGCTCTGGCTTTCTCTTCTTCTTCCTTCTTCTTGCCTCCGCCAAACAGCATGGGAGTGCTCCTTCCTGGGTATGCCAGGGCTGACCTTATCCTAACCCTGAGCAACAAAGCTACGAAGAGGTCCACTGTAGAGACTGCATCCCGGCGGCGCTGGTCACAGCGGGCCCGGTGGCCTCGCGTGACCCTAGCCCACGCGCGCGAGGACCCGGGAGGGCGCAGCCCTCACAGAACCAACCTGCTACGTTCATCCCAATTATCGTGGCAGACCGCTAGCGACTCCGCGAGGCCAGGAAATCAATCACGTCAATCTTCGTCACGATGCCGATGACGCGACCATCGTCCACCACGACGGCAGCATTGCTGCGCCCAAACAGCGAGGTCAACTCCTCCAGCGGAGTATCAGAGGTGACCGTAGCGACCTCGTGGGTATGGACACTCTCGATGGTATGATCCATCGAACCGCCATTGACCAGATAATCAAGCAGATCACTCTCGCTGATAATGCCGTGCAGCCCCCCCTGCCGGTCGAGCACGGGCAATTGCGAGATGCCGTGGGTCTTCATCTGGCGGATGGCGGCAGCAACGGTGGTGCTTTCATCGGCGGCGATCAACGCGCCAGCGCGATCGGCGAGCAGATCACCAACGGTGGCATCTTCCAGAAAGCCGTTCTCGCGCATCCAGTTGTCGTCGAAGATCTTGCTCAGGTAACGGCTGCCGCTGTCGGGGAGCAGCACCACCACCAGGTCCTCCTCGGTGAGGTGCTCGGCCGCGGGTGAGCGCAGCCAGCGCAGGGCCCCGGCGACCGCCAGACCGCACGAGCCGCCGCAGAAGATACCCTCCTCGCGCACCAGGCGCCGGGTCATCAGGAAGCTCTCGCGGTCGCTCACCTGCACCACATCATCCACCACGCTGAAATCCATCGTGGCAGGGAGAAAATCTTCGCCCACGCCCTCGACCTTGTAGCCGTGGGCCTGGCCAAGCTGGCCAGTGCGGAAATACTCGGTGTAGAGCGAGCCAACCGGGTCAACGCCAACAACCTTGATGTCCGGGTTACGTTCCTTCAGGTACCTCCCGGTGCCGCTGATCGTCCCGCCGGTGCCCATACCGGCAACGAATACGCTGATGCGCCCGGCGGTCTGCCGCCAGATCTCAGGACCGGTGGAGTGGTAGTGGGCCTCGGGATTCGCCGGGTTCCAGTACTGCCCGGCGAGGATGGCGTTGGGTGTCTCCTCGGCCAGGCGCCGCGAGACCGAGTAGTAGGAGCGCGGGTCGTCAGGTTCAACCGCGGTGGGGGTGATCACCACCCGGGCGCCAAAGGCGCGCAGGGCGCGAATCTTCTCCTCGCTCATCTTATCCGGCATCACGAAGATGCACTTGTAGCCTTTAATCGCGGCCGCAATCGCCAGACCCATCCCGGTGTTGCCACTGGTTGGCTCGACGATTGTGCCGCCCGGTTTCAGCAACCCACGCCGCTCCGCATCTTCGATCATGGCGATGCCAATGCGATCCTTGACGCTGCCGCCAGGGTTAAGAAACTCGACCTTCACCGCGACGGTGGGTTTGATGCCGCGGGCAAGCTTATTCAGGCGCACCAGGGGCGTATCGCCAATCGTATCCAGAATAGTAGCGTGAATGCTGAGCGCGGCGGTGGACGGATCAGAGGCGGCAGTTGCGGTCACGGAACCCTCCTTAAGCCTGTTGAGATGGCCCCGATGAGCCATCCGCCCGTGTAAATGTGCCACATTTGCCTTGTGTAGGGTATGGTAGCACAGTGACCGTGGCGGGGCAAACCCGGTTTCTCCGCCCTCCCGGGAGTACGTATGGTTATGCTGGCGTTGCGCGGCGCAGCCGTACGCGCGGCTGATGTGAACATATGGGGAAACCGGGTTTCCCCAAACCCCCGCCCACCGGGGTCATACACCGGGGTCGGAATACCAACAGCGCGCATTGCAACGCCACTACAATATATCTGTTTTCGTTGCGGCGCTGTGCGCCCCGCGAATGGAGCCTGACGACGCTGCTCAAGTCCTGCGGCTACCGCTCGGGCATCTTGTGCCTGCCCGTCAGGATCAGGTATAATACGAGAGGTTAAAATAATGCTTGAAGTGGCTACAGGCGCGCCCCTTGAGTGCTGCTGAAACTCTGCAACTGATTGCCCGGGAGGTCCAGAACTGCAAGCGTTGCCCGCTGCACGTCGGGCGCACGCACGCCGTTCCGGGAGAGGGACCTCCGGATGCGAAGATCATGTTCATCGGCGAAGGTCCCGGGTATCACGAGGATCGGCGCGGGCGTCCGTTCGTGGGGCCGGCGGGCCAGTTTCTCGATGAACTGCTCGCAATGGCCGGGATGCAGCGTAGTGAGGTGTTTATCGGTAATGTGGTCAAGTGCCGCCCGCCGCAGAACCGTGATCCGCAGCCTGACGAAATTACGACCTGCACCCGGGCCTTTCTGTTTCGCCAGATCGAGGCGATCCAGCCGCGCGTGATCGTTACGCTCGGACGTTTTTCGATGAATCTGTTCCTGCCAGGCGAGAAGATTTCGCGCATTCACGGCCAGCCACGCAAGGTAGATGGCCGGCTGATCGTGCCGATGATCCACCCGGCGGCCGCTCTGCACCAGCCACAGAACCGCCCGTTGATTGAAGCTGACTTTCGGCGGCTGCCGCAGATCCTGGCCGAGGCGGAGCGTGAAGCGACGCCCAGCAGTGCTACCACCTCGCCCCGCGACGGTGAGCCGCCGCTGGAGCAATTGAGTCTGTTTTGAGGCCCGTCAGGCGCGGGCCGGGCTGAAGCCCCGGGGAAACCGGACGGGACGGGGTGACATCCCCGCGTTCCCTGCGGCAGTCGGCGCAGTCGCCTGAGCGTTCCGGCCCGCCCGATGGGAGGGGGCGGGAGGGCGTGGACCTTGCAGCGCGGTTCGCTCGCACCGGCGTGGCGCGGAGCGAAGCTGTGAAGGGGCCTGAGGTAAACGGACGTAAGTATCTGAGCAGCCGGATTTCCCCTGCCAGGCAGGGGCGCGCGCTCCTGGGCGCCGGGCTGGCGAATGGTGGGAAACGCTACGCTTCCCTCGCCTCCGTGCGCGCCAGGACAGAGGAGTCCGGGGAACCCCTGGTTCCCCACCTATGGGTATCGGGCGTGTTGGGCATGAAAACCTACCGTCTCTCCGCCGCAGGCAGGCGCAACGTGCTGGTGCTGCTCGTTGCGGCGCTGCTGATCTGGGTGTTTGCGCTGTGGAGCTTCGCAAGCACGCTGCGGATCAGCTATAACCCCTTGCGATTCTGGCCCAGTCTCCAGGAGAGCCTGGCCCAGGGATTGAGCGTGGGTCAGGTGGTGCCAGCGTTGCTGATGCTGGTGCTGATCGTTGCCACGCCGCTGCTGATCTGGGCGCTGCTGGCGGAATGGGCCGTGGCGTACACGCCTACTCCCGACGGGCTGCGCTTCGAGAGCCTGGGGGTAAGCGTAACCTGCCCGTGGGATCGGGTGCGCGCCGTGCGACCGGTTGATGCTGACGCTGACGAACCGTTCGATGAACTGCTGCTTGATACCGATGCGAGCGCGCAGATCGCCCATCCAGTGGCGCGCTTCCTGCATCGCCAGGCCTGGGGGGGCTATCGCCTGCCGATCTACCCTGGCCTGGAAGAACGTGATGAGTTGCTTGCCGCGATCCACGGCGCGCTCGAGGCGACCTCCCACGCCAGGCGCGCCCCGGCGCCAGCATAGCATAACCGGTTCGGTGAATTGAGGCGCCGAGGGACGGGCGCCTCTGTTGCATATCTGGCTTTCGGCCAGCGGGCCCGCAGGCGCAGCCTGGCACGGCCTGGCCGGCAATGAGCAGGCCTGCCCGCCGCTCGTGACACTTCAGAAAGGAGATGAAGCCTTTGCTGGCCGACGATGCCAGCGCTTCGGCTTCAACCAACACCTATGGCAAAACAGAGAGTGCGTACCATCCCCCTCGGCGGCGCCGGTGAGGTCGGGCGAAACATGTGGGTCGTTGAGTATGGCGATGAGATCCTCATCCTCGATTGCGGCGTCATGTTCCCCGAAGCTGAAATGCTCGGTGTTGATCTGGTGCTACCCGATATCACCTACCTGCGCGAAAAGACCGATAAAATCAAAGGCATTCTGTTGACCCACGGCCACGAGGATCATATCGGCGCTGTTCCGCACCTCATTGCTGACCTGGGCTTCCCGCCGATCTTCGGTACCCGCTTGACCCACGGCCTGCTCGGCAACAAGCTGAAGGAGCACCGCCTGCTGGATAAGGTCACCCAGGTGGTGATCAATGACACGGATCCCTTCCAGGTAGGCTCGTTCACCGTCGAACCGTTCCACATCGCCCACTCGATCCCCGATGCGGTCGGCTTCGCCATTAATCTGCCCCCCGGCCTGGTGGTGTACCTGACCGACTGGAAGCTCGACCATACCCCGGTCGACGGCAAGCCGACCGATATTCAGAAGATTGCCGAACTGGGTCAGCGTAAGCCCCTGGCCTTGATCACCGACTGCGTGCGGGTCGAGTCGAAAGGCTATACCCCCTCGGAGCAGACGGTCGGCGAAGCCTTCGACAACATCTTCGCCATCGCCCCCGGACGGATTATCGTTGCTACCTTCGCCTCGAATATCAGCCGTGTCCAGCAGGTGATCGACTCGGCAGAAGCCTACGGGCGCAAGGTGCTGGTCGCCGGGCGCAGTATGGAGAACAACACGCGCATCGCCTTCGAGATGGGCTTCCTGCGCGCCGAGCCGGGCACGCTCATCCGGCCCAATGAGCTGGCGGCCTATCCCGATGACCAGATCGCGGTGATCTGCACCGGCTCACAGGGCGAGCCGATGGCCGCCCTGAACCGTATGGCTAACCGCGACTATCCCCACCTGAAGATTAAACCCGGCGATACAGTGGTGGTCTCAGCTACCCCCATCCCCGGCAACGAGGTCAGCGTGGGGCGGGTGATCAACAACCTGTTCAAGCTCGGCGCCGAGGTGATCTACGGCGGCCAGGCCAACGTGCACGTCTCCGGCCACGCCGCCCAGGAGGAACTGAAGCTGGTCCTCTCCCTCCTCCGGCCCGAATTCGTGGTGCCCTTCCACGGGGACTATCGCCACATGGTGCTCTATCGCAAGATGGCCGTCGGCCTGGGCGCTGGCTATACCAACGACAATGTGTTGATCCCCGAAGGCGGCACGATTATGGAGTTCGCCCGGGGCTTCGGCAAAGTCACCGGTAAGGCGCCCGTCGGCTATATCTACGTGGACGGAACGACCGTTGGCGATGTGGGCAATGTGGTGGTGCGCGACCGGCAGATGCTCGCCAAGGACGGGATGCTGATCGTCGTTGTGGGGATCGACAGCGCCACCGGCGAGCTGGTCTCTGGCCCCGATGTGGTCTCGCGGGGCTTTGTGTATATGCGCCAGAGCCAGGATCTGGTCGAGGCGACGAAAGAGGCTGTTCGGGCGGCGCTTACGACGCGAAATGGTGTGGTCAGCGGCGCAGGCGTGGATGCCAGCTTCATCAACCGCAAGATCAAGGATGTGGTGAGCGAGTTCCTGTATCGTGAGACCAGGCGCCGCCCCATGGTGCTGCCGATGGTGATGGAGGTCTGAGCGACCACTTTCAGGGCCATTGCAGATTCTGGAACGGAAGGTGCCCGACGGCGTTCCGGTGCGCTCCGGTTGTGGCGCGTGGAGGGTTCATTCACGTCCAGAACTGTCAATCTCCAATCGAACATAAGGCCTGGTTGCTTCCCAGGCAAAGCTGCGGCAGGGAGGGTCACCGAGAGCACGGCCCTCCCTGCTGCGGCTTTCAGGCGGCAATGGTCCGCGGAGGCGCGGCAGGCGCCCGCGAGAAGCTCTCCTTCGACAACAGGTTCAGGGCAGATCGGCGACGAAGGCGCGGAGGGCGGCAGTCGTAGCAGCAAACTGCTCCTCCAGCGAGAAGTAGAGGTCGGGTGAGAGGGGCAGGCTCTGGTTACAGGCCTCTTCGAGCGCTGCGCAGCGCGCCGCCAGGGCGCTGGCACCGATGCTCAGGCAACTGCCCTGGAGCCGGTGGGCCAGTCGTGAAACGGCGCGAGGATCGCCTCGTTCGAGCGCCAGACCCAGCGCCGCGAGCAGTGGTGGCGTTTCGATGGCGTAGGTTTCAACGATACTGCGCAACAGGGCTGGTCCGTCCGGGCCGACCATGTCCAGGAACTCGTGCAGTACGTGGGTATCCATAACGTCCAGAGTTGGCTCGATCAGTTCACGCACCATAGGCATTCCCCTGTTTGCCTCCTTTTAACCAGATTTTTACCATAGGCCATGAACGCATGGCTATAGGACCATGGTCCTATCCGCCTATAGTCATGGTGGGACCAGAGTCCTATACCCTGACGCTCGTCCACGCGCGGGAGGGTTGAGGGGGGCGAAGCCCTCCCCCACGAACAAAAATCTACCCGTGCAAGCCCCGGCAGACAGGGGTGTGGGGCAACCTGGTTTCCCCACGTTTCACCCCGGTATGATAAGGACCGGCGCGGAGCGCGTTTACAATGAGATGGTATCAACCAGCTTCGCGGAGCCTTGCCCGACGAACGTGCGCCAGGAAGACGCGCGGCTCGTGAAGAAACCCGCGGGGGGTAAAGCCGCATCATCGATTCGGAGAACGCCAATGCCTATCAAATCCGACCGTTGGATCCGGAAGATGGCCCTGGAGCACGGGATGATCGAGCCGTTCGTTGACGGCCAGGTGCGCGAAGGGGTCATCTCGTATGGCTTGACATCATACGGCTACGATTTGCGCGTGGCCGATGAATTCAAGGTCTTCACGAATGTCTGGAACGTGATCGTCGATCCGAAACGGATCGATCCGCGATCATTCGTGGATATGAAGGTGGATCATATTGACATTCCGCCGAACTCCTTTGCCCTGGGCCGCTCGGTGGAGCGCTTCCGTATCCCGCGCAGCGTCTCATGCATTGTGATCGGCAAGAGCACTTATGCCCGCTGCGGCATCCTGGTGAACATCACCCCGCTGGAGCCGGAGTGGGAGGGCTACGTAACGATCGAGATCAGCAACACCACGCCGCTGCCGGCGCGGATCTACGCCAATGAGGGGATCGGCCAGGTGATTTTTCTGGAGAGTGACGAGGTGTGTGAGGTGTCGTATGCCGACAAGCGCGGGAAGTATCAGGGCCAGGTGGGCATTGTGCTTCCACGGATTGATCGTGGGGCATGAGAGCGAAGGCTACGGCTCATTCTGGACCCCACGGCGGGCCTGGTGGGGAGCCGGGTAGCAGCAGCGCGCCGCAGGGCCGCGGATGCGCGCCCGGGCGCAGGGTTAAGCGCCGCGCCTCAAACCCGCGCGTTCAGTATGGCGAGGGCCTGCCGGGTCACATCGCGCACCTGGCTGTAAGTGATCACAGCAAGAGCCTCAGCGGGCGACATCCAGCGCGCCTCGCTGATGCCCTCATCGTGGGCAGGCGCCGGAGGCGCATACGCGGCGCGGGCCAGGAAATAGGTCACTTCCTTCTCGCGCCACGCGCCGTGCTTGAGAACCGGGTAGCACACCCGGGCCAGTGGGCCTTCGATGGTGCAGACGATCCCGGTCTCCTCGGCGATCTCGCGCACGGCCGCGGCCTCCTCAGCTTCGTCCGGCTCAAGGTGGCCCTTGGGCATGGTCCATGCCCCGTAGCGATCCTTAATCACCAGCACGAGCAGCGCGCCGTCATCACCGCGCGTATAGACGACCGCGCCCGCCGCGCGCACAGGCTTCTGGCTCATTGCAGGCCAAACATTTCACTGAGCTTCGTCTCGATGGTCACGAACCAGGAGCCAAGGCCGCTGCTGCTGGCCAGCTGAGTCATGGCCTCAAGACGGCCGGTGGCCAGCAGCACGCCGATGGTGATCATCAACACCCCGCCGATGACACTGGTGGTGTGCATAAAGAAGGAGCGGCCGAAGAGGCGCACTTCAAACCCGCGCCCGCTGATCATGCGCCAGAAGCGCGAGCCCTGGCCCAGGCGGTTAAAGAAGGTGGCGACAATGATCAGCGGCAATCCCAGTCCCACGGCGTAGATAAAGGCCAGCACCGCGCCCTGCAGCACCGCGACGTTCCCCGAGACGGTGAGCATGGTCATAAACGTGCCGAAGAGCGGCCCGGCGCAGGCTGTCCAGCCCAGGGCAAAGGTGGCGCCGTAGAGGTACGAGCCGAACAGGGTTGTGGCCGGGCGCTCGTCAATCTGCATACCGGCGAAGCCCTTGCCGAAGATGCCCAGCACCCCGAAGATAATGATCACAATGCCCCCGATCATCTGTAGCAGGTCGCGACCGGCGAAGAGCAACCCGGTCAGGGCGCTGATCGCGCCGCCAAGCAGGGTGAGGGTCGTGGCCAGGCCGAGGAAGAAGGTCAGGCTCATGAGGAAGATGTTGCGGCGCCGGGCCTGGAAGGTGACCGCGAAGTAGGCGGGCAGGATGGGCAGGGTACACGGCGAGAGGAAGCTGAGCACCCCGGTGAGAAAGACGGGCAGGGCCAGCACCAGCACGCTCGATCCGCCGGTGAGGTAGCTTACCGCGCCGCCGTTGTTCAGGCTGAGGATGGCCACGATGAATGCCAGCACCGCAATGACCGAGACGGCGACGACTGCCCGGCGTGATACGCCGCTTTTCTGGGGGACATCTACTGATGAAGAAGACATAGTAGCACTTTCGTCGTTTCTGCGCCTGACGTGAACAGATGGGGAAGCCGGGTTTCCCCGAGCCTCTCCCTGAGGGGAGGATTTGGGGCGTAGAGGCGCGGCGCCGCGTCTCTACACGCTGCTACGCCTTGCCGGGAACTTCACCCGGATCGCCCGTCTGCGGGCGCCAATGCTCGCCCGGCGCGGCGCGCGGCCCGCGCATCGTCGCTACTGATCGGCTGCTCGCCAGCGAAGTACAGCGTATCGCTCGGAATGTCATAGCGATAGCGACGGCGATACCAGTTGCCATGGGTATCGCGGTACACCAGCGTCACGCGCCAGAGCGGGCCAACCGGGTCGTAGACCTCATCGGTGATGAAGACCGGCTGATCCGGCGCGAAGACAACGCCCAGCCGCTCGTGGCAGGCGGCCAGCGCTGCGGTATCGGGAGATGTACTGACAGACATGGGAGCGCTCCTGCCAGGATGGGCCTCCGCAGTGGAGAGCACGCCGCTACGTATTATACCATTGCGTCGCTGCCGGCGACGGTCACCGGCCAGGGCTGGCAGGCGGCCACGCGGCGCAGCCGCGCCACGACAAGATGAACCAGGCGGAGACGCGACGGCGCTGCGACTCTACGCCCCAACCTCTCCCGGTGGGGTGGGCTTGCCACCCCCGCCGGGCAGGGCGGGGAAACCCCGGGTTCCCATTCCTCTGACACGATGAAGGCAGGTTTTTTCCCGGGAGGGCGAAGCCCTCTTCAAAGGGTATCACGAGAGTGGCGCGTTCACGGCATGCGCGGATCACGGCACCCACGCGCGCGGCTGCCGGGTTGGCGCGCCTCCCTGGAAGTCTCAGGCACGCCGTTCGCCTGCGTTTCTTCGTTTCCCATATCGTTGGCGCAGTTTACCCCACATCAGGAACCCCATCCCGGAGCAGATGAAACCCTTTGAAGGGCGCAGTCCTTCCCAACCCTCCCGCGCGCGGGCTATTGTCACATCAGGCAGACAGGCGGTAATGACTCGCTGCGTCAAAGGCATGTTATAATATCAATTAGACTGTCTGTGATGTACAACACAAAGGGTTGTGAACTCATTCACGGGGTTTGACCCTTAGAAAGAGCACCCGGACGTGAAAGAGTTGTTCCGCCGCACCAGGAAGAGCTTCTCGTCGGCCGAGATCTCTGAGCAGGCGCAGATCCCCGATGACCTGTGGGTCAAGTGCAGCGCCTGCCGTGAGATCATCTACAAGAAGCAGTTGTACGACAACCTGAAAGTCTGCCCGAAGTGCGGGCACCACATGCGTATGAGCGCCCACGAGTGGCTGGGCCTCCTCGATGTAGGGTCCTTCAGCGAAACCGACGTACACCTGCTCCCCACCGATCCGCTCGGCTTCGTGACGCCCGACGAAAGCTATGCCGTGAAGCTCAAGAAGTCGCAGCAGCGTACCGGGATGGCCGATGCGGTGATCGCTGGCGTCGGCAGCATCAACGGGATCGTGCTGGCCCTGGGGGTGGGCGACTTCAGCTTCATGGGCGCTTCGATGGGGAGCGTCTACGGCGAAAAAATGGCCCGCGCCGCCGAGCGCGCCGCCGAGATGAACATTCCCCTGCTGACCATCAACACCTCTGGCGGCGCCCGCCAGCAAGAGGGAGTCATCGCCCTGATGCAGATGGCCAAGGTGACCATGGCTCTGAACCGGCTGGCCGAGGTCGGTCAGCCGCACATCGCCGTGCTGGTGGATCCGTGCTACGGCGGGGTGACCGCTTCCTACCCCTCGGTGGCCGACATCATCATCGCCGAGCCCGGGGCCAACATCGGCTTTGCCGGCAAGCGGCTGATCGAACAGATTATCCGCCAGAAGTTGCCCGCCGGATTCCAGACAGCCGAGTTTATGCTCGAGCACGGGATGATTGACCTGGTGGTCCCACGCAACGAGTTGCGCGACGTGCTGGCGCGGCTGCTGCGCCACTACGACCGCCGGCGTCAGACCCGGAGCGCGCCCGCGAGCGAGGCTCCGGCCTATACCAATGGGAGGCCCTGATGGAGCAGCACGAACTCGCAACGGCAAGCCAGGAACTGACGGCCTGGGATCGGGTGCTCCGCGCCCGTCAGCCGCAGCGCCCCCATACGCTGGATTACGTCTTTGCGCTGTGCGAGGAGTTTATCGAACTTCACGGCGACCGGCGCTTTGGCGATGATCCGGCGATCGTCGGTGGCCTCGCGGCGTTCGGCGAGCGCACGGTGGTGGTGGTGGGGCACCAGAAGGGTAATGACACCCGCGAAAACATGCGCCGCAACTTCGGCATGCCTCACCCCGAGGGCTACCGCAAGGCCCTGCGGCTGATGCGCCACGCCGAGAAGTTTGGTCTGCCGCTGATCTGTTTTGTTGACACCCCCGGCGCCAACCCCAACAAGGAGTCGGAGGAGCGCGGTCAGGCCAATGCGATTGCCGAGTGCATCCAGACGATGACTAACCTGCGCACGCCGATTATTGCAGCCGTGATCGGCGAGGGCGGCAGCGGCGGGGCGCTGGCCATTAGCGTGGGTGAT
Organism: Chloroflexaceae bacterium; assembly: GCA_046719255.1. Taxonomy (GTDB): domain Bacteria; phylum Chloroflexota; class Chloroflexia; order Chloroflexales; family Chloroflexaceae; genus JACAEO01. Next base: position 7,611 of record JBDNDG010000038.1, on the reverse strand, counting down.
CGCATTCTGATGCAGGAAAATGCGATTTACTCCGTGGCCTCGCCGGAAGCCGCCGCTTCGATCCTCTGGCGCGATGCCGCCCGGGCACCCGATGCCGCCAGTGCCCTGAAGCTCACCGCGCAGGATCTCTACGCTCTGGAGATCATTGACGAGGTGGTGCCCGAACCATCCGGCGGCGCGCACCTTAACCCCCAGGCGGCGATCACCTCCCTGGGCGAGCGCATTCAAGCGCACCTGGATGCGTTGTGTGCCCTGGATCTGCCCACGCTGCTGCAACGTCGCTACGCCAAGTATCGCTCAATGGGCCGCTACCAGGAACTTGCCGATGTGCTGCTGCGCTCGGTGAAGCGGGGATGAACTGGCGCGCCTGGCCGGCGCCCTCTGCGCCGACCAGGCGTTGCCGCTGTGGCGCCCGTGCTCGCGCGGCTGCCGGGTTGGCGCGCCTCCCCGGAAGAGTCAAGGCGCGCCGTTCGCATTCGTTTCCCGTTCGTCGACGAATCTTCCACTCCCCGCATCCCTGAGGCGTGTTGCCGCATCAGGAAGCCCATCCCGGAGCAGGTGAAGCCCTTTGAAGCTGGCTACCCCCCCGGCTTCCAGAGCGTGATCATCCCGTCGCCCGAACTCGAGGCGAGCAACGCGCCTGTCGGCGCAAAGACCAGGCTGATGACCCCGCTGCTGTGCCCGGTGAGTACCTGCCGCAGTGCACCGTCAATCGTCTGCCACAGACGGATCTCGCCATCGATGCCGCCGGTAGCCGCCACCAGGCCCTCCGGATGCATGGCAACCACGCGCACGCTGCTCTCGTGCCCCTGCAAACGGTGGCGCAGCGTTCCCGCTTCCATGTCCCACAGCAGCACCGGCCCATCTCCGCTGGTCGAGAGCAGCAGCGTACCATCGCTACTGTACGCCAGCGCGATCACCCCGCTGCGATGGCCCTCCAGCACACTCTTCACCGTGCCGCGGGTCAGGTCATAGATCCTGATGCGCCCGTCGCCGCAGCCGAGGGCCAGGTGGTGCCCCCCGGGGCCAACAGCCAGGCTCAGGGCGCCGCCTTCGGGGGCAATGCGTTCGAGCAGCGCCCCGTCACCCGGTCGCCACAGGCATGCCACCCGGTCGGCGCCGGTGGTGATCAGCATGCTCCCCTGAGGACCAAAGGCCACGCTGCTGAAGTAGCCCCGGCTACCCCCGATGGTACGGAGCAGGCGCCCGCTACGGGTCTGCCAGAGCCGGATGACCTCGCTGCCCCCCGTTGCTGCGATGCTCTGACCATCGGGGCTGAAGGCGACGCTGAGGATGTTGCCGCCTTGCTCGTCGAGCACTGCCACCTGCGCGCCGTCGGCAGTGCGCCAGATCCGCACGGTGCCGTCCCAGCCGCCCGACACCAGCAAGCGGCCATCGGGCGACATATCAAGGCCCCAGACAGCACCGCGATGCCCGTTGAGCTGGCGCAGTGGCCGCACCGCGCCCCGCTCCCAATCGGGCGGGCGCTGCCCTACGACACCGCGCACCCACAGCGCTCGCCAGCGCGAGAGCTGGGCCTGAAGTTCGACGCGGAAGGTGATACCCGAACGCTCACGCAGCAGCAGCGTGCCCTGGAGCTTGCCGCCATCGTTCAGGCGGCGCATATCGGCGGTGACCTTGAGCCGGTACTGCTGACCAGGGCGCAAGCTCAGCCCTGGTTGTGCCGACAGCGCCCAGCGCGGCGTTTCAATCTCCAGGCGGAGAACGCGCCGGCCCGCGTTTGAAAGGACCACCCACTCTGCGCGCCGCTCGTCAAGCCCGAGGACGCCGTAGTTGATCACGCGCCGATCGGCTACCAGGCGCGGCACCGCCGCGCCAAAGCCCACCGGGTCGAGCGCGGCGAGGAGTTCATCGAGCGCGGCGTCGTGATCAGCTGGATGGCGGGTGATGATGGCGCGCATATCGGCGGCAAGCTTGTTGCGCCCCCATAACCGGGTTACCTGGTCGGGAAGGGTATCGTAGAGCCAGGTCGCGGCCTGTTCCCAGTGCTTCTCGGCCCAGAGGGCCAGGGCGTGCTCGTCGGCGATGGCCGTGCCGTCGGGGGCCTGGAGGGGCGAACGCTTCGGTGGCGTAATCAGCTGGTCGAGGGCGGCCACCAGCTCCGCGGCGCCGGGCCGGTCCTCGGGGCGGAAGGCGAGGCCCCGGGCGATCAGCGCCTCCACATCGGGATGCAGGCCGGGGTTGAGGCTCCGTAGCGGCGGAAACGGGTTGATGGCCCCGCGCAGAAAATCGGGCAACTCAGCGCGGGTCAGCGTGGGCTGATAGCCGGTGAGCAACGTGTGCAGCGTGGCTGCCAGCGCGTAGACATCGCTGCGCGGCTCGGCCTGCCCGCGCCACTGCTCCGGAGGCGTGAAACCGAGGGTGCCGGCAAGTTGCGTATGACGGGGGTTGAGATCGGGTTGCACCGGCGCCACCCGCGAGAGGCCGAAGTCAATCAGCCACACCCGTCCGGCGCTATCAATGATGATATTCGAGGGTTTCACGTCGCGGTGCAGCACCGGTTCGGGGCGCCGGCTGTGCATGTAGGCCAGGGCCGCGGCGACATCGCGGACGATGGGCAGTGCTATCTCAGGCGGCAGAACACCGTCGCGCTCGCGCACGATCTGGCTGAGATCGCGGCCCTCGACGTACTTCATCACCAGCACGCCCTGTTCGGGCAGATACTCGTAGATCTCCGGAATGTTGGGGTGACCAGGGGTGTTGAGTGTAACCAGCAGTTCGGCCTCGCGAGCGAAGTTGCGGGCGGCAAACTCTCGCATCCGGGCGCTCCAGGCCGGATTGGGGCAGTGGCGCTTGGCGACGGCAAAGCGGTTCAACTGCCGATCGTTGACCAGGTAGGCCTCGCCGAAACCGCCTTTGCCGATGGCGCGCTCCACGATGTAGCGGCCCTGCGGATCGATTGCCGCGCCGCGGGGCAACCCGGCCTGTGCCGTGCCGGTACCATCCGCCTGCGTCGTGCCGTCCGCGGGCGGCGCAATGGGTATGGTCGGCGCGATCCGCGCGCCGCAGGCATTGCAGAAGCGCGAACCTGGCGGGTTGGCGTGCCCACATGTGGGGCACATCACAGCGGGAGGTGCCATAGGTTACACCACAGGAACGAACAGAGATGTCTCCCGGGAGGGCGCAGTCCTCCCCAACCCTCCCGTGCACGGGCTATGTTCGCATCAGCCGGTTCCACGGACAAAGATGTTCGGCCAGGCCCGGAAACGGGTAAAAAACGCCTCACGAGTCACCTCGGCCCCATTCTCGACGATCACGCGATACACGGTGATGTCGCGACCGCTGCGGGCCATATCGCTCTGGCGCACGGTACCGCGGGGCAGGGTCGGGTCATCAACATAGACTGGCTCCGCCGGTGCCCGCACCTCATTGGTGATCAGCGGCCCCTCCAGTTGCACCTGCCGGGCCGGCGGCGCGCCGTAGAGTTGCACCGTCAGCACCTGGTTCGCTTCGTCCACCTCGGTCTGCATCAGCAGCCAGGCCCCGGTATCGTTGACAAACTTGAGGTCGGCGACCCCGGTGTAGATGGCCGCGTCGAGACCCTGGCCATCGCCGTAGGGGCCCAGGCCGAAGCGGTCGTACCAGCTAATATAGAAGGCGTGGGCGTGGCGCTCGGTGATTGGCAAGCCGGCCCAGAAGCTGGCGCGGAAGACCGTCGTGGAGACCTGGCAGACGCCGCCGCCCCATTCGAGCTGGGTGCGATTGCCGATGATCGCGTAGCCCTCGACGAAGCCATTGTCGGCGTTGACCTCGCCGAGCTGGCGATTGAACGAAAACTCCTCGTCGGGCGCGATCAAGACCCCGTCCATGCGACGCGCCCCGGCCTTGATGTTGGTGATCCGGTAGGCCGCTGAGCCGGCGAAGCTGCTCTTCCCCTCGGCCACCAGCCCGGTGATGCCCAGGCTGTCGAGGCTCGCGGCGGTGATGCGGGGTTGCAACTCGTCCACGGGCAGGGTGAGGGTGCGAGTGATCGGCGAGGGGCTGAGGAGCAACCCTTTCAGCGCCGTTATGGTCTCCTCCTGCCGCAAGCGCCAGCCAGTCCGGCCCGGTTCGATGATCTGCAGCGCGCCATCGGCAAAGCGCAAGCGCGGCTCGGCGGTGCCGCTGTCGACCTGCTGGGCCAACCCCTCCACGGCCCGGGCCAGGCGTTCGGCATCCACCCGCAGTTCCAGGCGGCCAGCTACGGGGTCAACCCGCAGCAACTCTGCCAGGCGCTCCGGTTCCCACAGCCAGACGCGCTCGTTGTGACGCATTTCAATCGGGCTTTGCAACAGGGCAACAGCCTGGCGCTGCGCCACCACCAGGGCATCATCGCCAATGGCCGGGTCGAGCCGGCGCGTCCGCACAGGCACCTCGCGGGGCTGCAACTCGCGCAGCGCCAGCAGGACGTCGTTTGCGGTCGCATCCACCAGCACCTGCACGCCCGCAGCGCCGGGCGTGCCGACCACCCGCGCAGTGGCAATACTCAACGCCGCATTCTCCGGCGGACGCTCAATCAGCAGCGCCAGACCGAGCAAATAGCTCTGCAAGGCCCGCTGGTCCACTATCAGGCGGGGGGACACATCGAGGCCGTGGCGCCAGAGTTGCCACAGTTCGCGCAGGCGGGTGAGTGGATCGCCGTGGCGTCCGGCGGTCACAGCCGCTCTGGCGACAGCCGCGGTATCAAAGCGCGCCCCCAACTCGGCGAGCGAGGGGGTCCAGGTCTCGCCGGCGTACGTCAGGGCGACGGGTTGGGAGAGGAAGGGGCGGTAGCGTTCGACGAGTTCGGCGGTAATCGCCTCGCCCGGCAACCCGGCGACAGACTGGCCCTGGATTGACACGCCGGGAAGGGCCGTGTCGGGATAGACGAGGTCCAGAACGTAAGGAAAGATGAACGGGGCGAGGGCCAGCAGCACCAGCACGGCAAACACGCCCATCACCCCCCGGCGGCGGCGGCGCGCGGCGGGACGCCGCGGCGGGTGGCGCCGGGGGGGCGGCAGCGGTTCGCGGGGGGGCGGTTCCAATTCTGGCGGCGTGCCGCCGGCGCGCCGCCGCTGGATCGGACCGTACTCTTGAAAATAGTCGTCAACAGGCATACGGTCAACTGGCGCCACAGACTCCCGTGCGGCTTTGCCGCACACCGCCGTGATCAAAAAGGGGGTCGGGGGAGGGCGCAGCCCTCTCACGCCCTCCCCCGGCAGGGAGTGAGGAAACCGGGTTTCCCCATATCTTCACGGTAGGCCCCATTCGCGGGGCGCACAATGCCGCGATGAAAACAGGTGCATGTGTGGGAGGGCGCAGCCCTTCCCCAGCCTCCCCTCGGGGAGGGGTATGGGGAACCCCGGTTTCCCCGTATGTTCACGGTAGGCGCAGGGACGCGCCGATACGCGCCGCCTCCCGTATTGTACAGAACCTTGTGCGCCCGCACAAGTTTGACACGGCGACGCAGGCTGACTATAATAGCGTGTGGGCCTCTAGCTCAACGGTAGAGCAGTTGACTCTTAATCAATTGGTTCAGGGTTCGAATCCCTGGGGGCCCACCACACCGCGACGCGGGATCTCCGACGAGGTCCCGCGTTTTATTATGGAGCGGGCCTGGCGAGGAGGGTCTCCGCGCCCCCTTCGCGAGAAATCGGGGAGAGCTACGCCCTCCCAAACCCTTCCCACAGCCCCTTTCACAGGTGGAGTTTTTGGGGCCACGGCCTCGGGGGGTGAGGCATCGCGGCAGCCATGGCTTCCTGATACACTCCGCAAGAAACGCTATCCGCTATCCCGTAAAGCCCCACAGCCCGGGGTGTGAGGAACCCCGCGTTCCCCGGGTTCACCTCAGCCCTGCGCCGGAATGTCAAAATCCTCATCATAATGCCTATCGACGCGCCCGATCTCTTGCGTATAATACAGCGTAATAAGCATTGAATTTTCGTGATGACAAACCGTGCATTCCTTGATATAGAAACGTATATTCCATAGGGGAGTTTCAATGAGCCCACTCCGCCGCTCGCTGCTGATCGCTTCGCTGATCATTCTGTTCTTACTCTCCTGGCTGCGGGCAAGTCTCGGTCTCGGTATCGGATGGGCGAGTGTGCTCTGGGAGACGCTGCGCGTGTTTATCCCCGCCGCTGCGCTGGTCACGATCGGCTTTTTGGTACAGTGGGTGCCCCGTGATCGCTACGTGGCCTGTGTGCGCCGCGATTTGCTCGGTGGTGTCTATGTGGTGGAAGATCGTGGCTTTTTTCATATCCCTCTCCTGTTTAAGGACCTCGCACGGATGCCGGTCTACCCCCTACTCTTCGAGCACGAGGTCGAAAACATTGACACCCGCACGGCCTGGTTGAGCCCGATCAAGTCTGTGCGGGTGCGTTGCCAATACCAGGTGACGGACGCCGTCGCCTGCTACGAGGCGTCGGTCAACCTGTACCAGGCGATCAAAGATCTGGAGACGCGCGAGAAGCTGAGCCAGAACGACCCGGAGTTATGGCGCAGGGTGCTGCAGGTGCTGATGAGCACCTTGCTGGATGACAGTCTCCGCGATGTGGTGTGGGACTGGCCTGCCGAGATGGGTGACCACGACCCACGGCGGGTGCAACCCCTGTTGCCCGGTAAACCGGATCGCCCCGCGCCTGAGAACGATCCCTATGCCCTCAGTCTGAACCGGCGCCATCTGGCCGATCGCCTGCGCCACAGAATGCGTGCCACTGCCAGGGAATGGGGCATCGAGGTGGCCGGGATCGTGCTCGAGTCGATCACGATTGACCAGGAGATCATCAAGCGCAAGAACCGCAACAAGGGCGGCGAAGTTGACGAAGCCCGCCACCAGGCGCTGATCGAGGCGGTTGGCATCAGAACCAGAGGCGTCGCCGAGGCCGAGGTGCGCGCCCACACGATCAAGCGCATCCTGGAGGAGTTGCGCGGGATGGAAGGGTTGCCGCGGCTGACCGAAAAGACCATTGCCGATATCGTCCGCGCCGCGATGTACAGCGATGGCCAGATGATCTGGCATAGTTCCCTGGAGACGGGTAACGGCGCTGGTCCGGGTTCGGCGAAGACGGCCTGAGCATCGGTAGCGGCGCCCTCGCCGATTGTAGCCGCCTCTTATCCTTCCAGGCCAGACGCAGGGATTATACTGATAACAGGCATCGTCCCGTGTGCCACACAAGGAGGTGTGCCATGCGTGTCCGGCAGCACTACGATGATCAACTCCTCGCGCTCCACAACGAGGTGGTCAACCTCGGTCGTCTGGTCGTAACGGCGACTGCCCAGGCCCTTGAGGCCCTGGCAACCAGCAATCTGGAGCTGGCCCGCGAGGTCCGGGCGGCGGATCTGCGCGTAAACCGGGCCCAGCAGACCCTTGAGTCCCACGCGTTTTTGCTCATCGCCACGCAGCAGCCCGTTGCGCGCGACCTGCGCAGTATTCTGTCGGCGATTGCCGTAGGGAGCGAGCTGGAACGCATCGGCGATTACGCCAAGGGTATCGCCCAGTTTGTGATTGGTCCCGATGGCCCGCCGACGCTTCAACCGCCGGCTGAACTGCTCGAGCTGGGCGCTGTCGCTGTTGAGGTGCTGCGGCAGGCGCTCACTGCCTTTGAAGCGCTCGATGCGACGCTTGCCCGG
>JBDNDG010000379.1:0-4457 GCA_046719255.1 Chloroflexaceae bacterium | reverse complement strand
GAAGCGCACCCCGGGCCGGGTGTGGGCGCGAATGATCTCGAAGACCATATCGCCGGTGCCGACGGGGACGGTGCTCTTGTCAATGATAATCGTGTCGCGGGTGAGGTGGCGGCCGATACTGGCGGCGGCAGCCTCGACCTGGCTGAGGTCGGCGGCGCCGTTGGGGCCCATCGGGGTGCCCACGGTGATGAACACCAGGTCGGCGCCATCGAGGGCCACGGCGTAATCATCGGTGAAGCTCAGGCGCCCGGCGCGCATGTTGCGCTCGAGCAACTCCTGCAAACCCGGCTCGTAGATTGGCGTCTTGCCGCTCCGCAACAGATCCAGCTTCTGCAGATCGATCTCCACCCCTGTTACCAGGTTGCCCAGGTCGGCAAAACAGACCGCCGTGGTAAGCCCCACATAGCCGGTACCGACAACACAGATCGTTTGCATGCGCTGTCAACCTTTCACCATCTTCAGGTATGGTTCTGGTGTGAAAATGGCCCGTGCACGGAAGGGTTTGGAGCGTTGTGCCGCCCTCGCAGCCTCCTCCCGCCGGGGGGAGGCGCTCGGTTCCTTCCCCCGGTACGAGAGGAGGGCGCCTGAACAGTATGTCATTCCTTTCTGGAACGGTCTCACCCTCCCGGACCCTTCCGGCAACCGCAGAGCGGGCAACCCACCAGGTACGACCCCGGCCGGCAAGTATCCCACCATCATCGCCACAACTCCCAACCCCAAAGCTAAAACCTGAAATCTCACACGGCACTCCCCCGCGCCTCACTGCTCGCCGATCAACGACACCTCGGTAACCCGCGAGTCATAATCGTGACCATTGGCATAGATCTCGATACTTCGCAACAGACGATAGTCGGGGAGCCAGGCATCATCACGCACATCGAAGCTGATCTGAGTCCAGACCGAGCGTTCAACGGGGATGTAGGTCACCCCTGGCTGGGTCACCCGGGGCGGCTGATCATCCCTATCGCTATAGACGCACACGACCCGTTCCTCCTCCGGATCGGCAGGAGAATTGCGCTTTGCCACCAGGCGGATCATCACCGGGCACTCGGTGCCGCGGTCGCCCACGTCGTTGAGCGACTGGTAGAGAATGCGCGCCCAGAGCGAAAAGCGCAGGGAACGGTACTCCGAAATATCCACCCCCTCGCCCCGCGGCCCCAGGTCCTGTTTAATACCGGTGGTAAAGCCGCTTATCTGGTTGCCGGGGCGGTAGAACCAGGCGGCCACGCGCCGGTCATCGGGGCCACAACTGCCTTCGGGGAGTTGCGGGCGACAGATCGACGAGAGGCGGAAGAACCCCTGCTGCTCGAGAGGGAGTTCCGGCCCCGAGTAGACCCGCCAGGTCGTGGCGCGGGGCAGCGTTGGTTCGTCCTGGCGGGTGGTGTTGTTGTACTCCACCTCGCTGAACTGGCTGAAGCCCCCATCGCGGATCAGCTCCCACCGCGCGGGTATCACCAGGCCGGGCACGCCGGCCGGATCGATAACGAGGCGTTCGCGGGGCCGCACCTTGATGCTACGCCCATCGGCGCCGTGAACCAGCGCCGCGCCGCTGCGCACTGCCACATCGGCGGAGAGCGCGTTACCGCCATCAGGGCGGAGCACCGCGCGCTCCGGGGGAAGCAACTCAACACTGTAACTCCCCCCGGGGGCGAGGTCAATCAGCGCATCGGCCACGCGCACCGTGTAGCGGGCCTGCTCATAGAGCTGGTTGGAGCGGATATCGTAGCGCACATAACCGGCGCGCTGGCGAATGGCAACATCCAGAGTGCCGCTGTGCCAGCGACTGGTACGCAGCGTCTCGATCGCCACCTCGGCGCCGGCCCACAGATCGAGCTGGCTCTCCTCAAACAGCCGCACACTGGCCACCTGCCCATAGCCGGCAGAAGCAACGATGCGCACCGAGTCGCCCTCAGCCAGCGGCTGCTGGTCGCGCGAACCCTGGTACACCGTTCGATGCGCCGGTCGCCAGGCGATTGACTCAGCGGGACCGCGCACGATCAGCACCGCCTCGCGCGGCTCGGTGGCCGTGCGATAGACCTCGCGCGCGGTCCACAACCCCCAGGCGACCATCCCCGCAAAGAGGGAGAAAAAGAACAGCAGCGTGAGCCAGGCCAGCAGCAACGTGCGCTGGCGCGTGGCACTCCGCACTACTGGCGAAGGTTCAACGTAGCCCATAGACTCAGGACCGCTCATGGGCGGCCAGCACCAGTGCGGTAGCCCCGAGCAGGCCGGCATGATCGCCCAGGGTTGCCGCGATGATCGGCACCTCGCGATAGAGGGCCACCCTGACGTGGGCGTAGGCAATCGCCCGGGCCTGTTCGAGCAAGCCCGGGTTGTTCAAGATCACCCCGCCACCGGCAATCAAGACTTCCGGGCTAAAGACGTGCAGAATCGAGGCAAAGCCCAACCCGAGCAGGCGCGCCTCACGGGCCATCAACTCGGTGGCGAGCACGTCGCCGGCCGCCGCCGCAGCGGCTACATCCGCGCCAGTGACCGTGGCCGGCGTGGCGCGCTGGTGCAACAGACTCTCCGGGCGCGCGGGCATCGCCGCGGCAGCGGCACGTCCCAGCGCCGTGCCCGAGGCCAGATCCTCCCACACCGCCCCCTGTTCGGCATCGAGGATCATAAACCCCAACTCGGCACCCGCGCCCATGCGCCCCAACAACAGGCGCCCATCGCTGATCACCCCGCCGCCGATGCCTGTGCTCACGGTGACATAGACCACGTGCTGGCAGCCCCGGCCACCCCCGAAGCGCCACTCGCCCAGCGCAGCGACATTGGCATCGTTGCCCAATTCCACCGACAACCCGGTCGCATCGGCGACCATCGCGCGCAGGGGCACCGTATGCCATCCGGGCATATTCGGTGGCGAGTAGACCAGCCCCGTGACCGGATCGAGCGGTCCGGGCGCGCCAATGCCCACCCCGAGCAGGGTCGCGCCCTCGGGCAGCATAGCGCGCATCCGCTCGATTAACGCCACCACACGCCCGATCACTGCCGTGGGACCGGCTTCGACCCCGGTGGGGATGCGCTCGTGGGCCAGCACCTGTCCCCCCGCCGTCACCAGCCCCGCTCGAAGAAACGTGCCCCCCAGATCAACTGCAATCACATGCTCCATACCCGCGATTATAGCACGCCGCCACGGACGACCGGGTGGGGGCGTGGGACATTGCATCGGCCCCGGGGCAGAGCCAGAGCGCGTGTTCACTCCTCTCTCCCGGGGTGTGCGGGCAGCTCGCCCGCATCCCGGCCATTGCCGGCGGGAGGCCCGCGCACCGCGGGTGGCGCCTCACCCCCCATGCGACCAGCTACCGCCCCGGGGCTGTTGCAACGTCGTTGGAGCCACGGGCAACACCTCCGTCTTCTGCGGTGGTTGCGCCGCCGCGCCACCCCGCCATGGGCGGGCTTTACAACAGCCCTCTACGATCCAAACACCTCTTGACGCACAAGTGTTTTGTTTGTATACTACCTGCTACAAAGGTTCTACTTCGGCACATATGGTTGTGCCCGTTCCACATACGCAGCGATGGAGCGTCCGTATAGCGTGCATGGCGCACTGGAAGTTCGCCGTTGGCCCCATCCGGGCTGCGGCCAGAGAAAGGATGGGGCGTATGCGTAGAGGCAATGGGCTTTCCTCGCGTCAGCAAGAGATCCTGAGGTACATTCAGGAGTTTGTGCGCGCGAACGGCTACCCACCGGCGATCCGTGACATCCAGCATGACCTCAAGATCAGCTCGACCTCAGTGGTGGCCTACAACCTCAACGTCCTGAAGGAGCGAGGCCTGATCCACCGCGATGAGAAGGTGTCACGAGGGATCACGCTGACATCCGACGAACAGGCGATGCCGATAAGGCTGGCAGGAGGAGGCGGGAAGGTGCCGCTGCTGGGGGTAATCACCGCCGGCTCGCCGCTCCCCGACCCGGAAGAGGTGGATACTGCGGCTGCTGACAGGATCGAAGTGCCCGCCGAGGTCGTCCCCCCCGAAAAGCTCAACGATGTGTTTGCCCTGCGGGTACGCGGCCAGTCAATGATCGATGCACTGATCGACGACGGCGACATCGTGCTCCTGCGGCACCAGGAGACTGCCGAGAACGGCCAGATGGTCGCCGCCTGGATCGTTGATCAGAATGCCGTGACCCTCAAGAAGTTTTACCACGAGGGGGATCAGATCCGCCTCCAGCCGGCCAACAGCACCATGCAACCGATTTACACCTCCCCCGAGAACGTGCGCATCCAGGGACGCGTCGTCGGGGTACTGCGCAGCTTGCTCTGAAGGCTGCGCTCCCGCCCACGTCGTGGCACACCTTCACCACCGCGAGGGTCTGCAAGGGCTGCGCCGTCCCGGGAACCAACCCGCCGGTGGGAAGGGTGTGGGCTTTCACAGGTAGCGTTTTTGGCAGAGCGCATCAGAGGGCCATAGCTGCCGCGAGTCCTCACCCACCAGCCCCCTCTCCCT
>JBDNDG010000378.1:0-4478 GCA_046719255.1 Chloroflexaceae bacterium | reverse complement strand
GCCGAAGTGGTCACCTCCGCGCGTCGCTTTCTGGAGAACGGCGTGCTCCAGCAGTTGCTGCACGATCTCTGGCTGTGGCTTCAGTACCTGTTCGGCGTCTCGCCCTATGAACTGTCGCAGCGGTACGAGCAGGGTCGCGCGGAACTCCGCGGGTTGGTCTGATGTGAACCTATGGGGAAACCGGGTTTCCCCATACTCCTGCCTGTGGGGGCGGCAAGCCCTTCGCACGAGGAGGGTTTGGGAGGGTGCAGCCCTCTCAAAAATACATCTATTTTCACCTTGTTTTTGTGCGACGCAGCCGCATGGACGGCTGTCCGCCCGGCGTGCTCAGGGGCGAACACAACGGGTGTGTGTGAGGCGCCGGGTTCCGTGGCCCCCTATCGGGTGGAGACGCGTTGTTTTTTTGAGGATTCTGTAGCTCATGCGCGCGCCCCAAATACGCTGGAGCCTTGTCCTCCTCCTGTTCCTCCTGATCGCCCAGCTCGGCCCGCAACGCGCCGTCGTTGCCCGGGAACTGCCCTGGCAAAACAAAGGCAGTCCCTTTGGCGTGGTAGCGGCGCTGGGCAACCGCGTACGCGCCGATGAGATTCCCGCAGCCGTGGCCCTGCTCCGCGAGGCCGGCGTTCAGTGGCAACGCGAAGAGATCTTCTGGGACCGGGTACAGCAGCAGCCGGGCGGTCCGTACGACTGGGATGGGGACCAGCGGGGCTTCTACAACTACGACCTGGCGATTGCCGCCCAGGCCCGGGCCGGTATCAGGTTGCTGGGCCTGCTCGACTACAATCCCGCATGGTTCAAGGGCAAGAACCCCCATCCCGAGGAGTGGATCGCCGATTGGGGCGACTTTGTGTACAACGCGGTGGCGCGCTACGGCCGCGAACGGGGCCAGATCAAGCACTGGGAACTGTGGAACGAGCCGAACCTGGCCGCCTCAGGCTACGAGAGCGGGCTTTACACGGTCGCTGATTTCGTGCGCATTCTTGAGGTGGGCCGGGCCGCTGCGCTGGCCGCCGACCCCGAGGCAAAAATTGTGATGGGCGGGCTGGCAAGTATCTGGAGCGAACCGCCCTCGCCATACCACTACGACTACTTCGACTACCTCGACCAGGTGGGCCGCCTGGGCGGCTGGAACCATGTGGACATTATTGCCATTCACCCGTACCGCCCGGACACTCCAGAGGGCGATGTCTGGCGGCGCGACCAGTCGCTGACGTTCCAGCAGGAAATGGAGCGACTCGACGAGCTGCTACGCACCTACGGCCCCAAGCCGATCTGGCTCACCGAACTGGGCTGGTCCACCTATCAGGGCGTCTACGGGGTAGAGGCCGACACCCAGGCCCACTTCCTGGTGCGGGCCTACCTGCTGGCGATCGCGCATCCGAGCATCGAAAAGGTGTTCTGGTACAGCTTTCGTAACGATACCGAGCCCGAGGCACCCTACGAGCGACCAGTGTACGATGACCGCGAAGTGGAGTTCCACTACGGGTTGTTGCGGCGCAGCTATCCACTCGATCCGGGGCGCAGCGATCTGCGGAAGCCGGCGTTCCTGGCCTATCGGACAATGACCGAGATGCTCGGCGGTTTGACCCTCCGGAGCGTAGAGCGCGGCGGCGCCGACGGGGTGTACTGGTACCGGTTCGAGGGCATGGGCCGGCGAGTGGATGTGCTCTGGCGTACCGGGGCAGCGACGCCGACGATCGAGGTGGTCTGTGGGTGTCGTGAGGCGCTGGTGCGCTCCTGGAACGGTGAGGTGCAACACGTGCTCGTCAGTGTGGGTGGGCGGCTGTGGCTGCGACCGGTTGGAATGGGCGCGCCGCTGTACATCGAGTACGACCCTCCGGCGCGGAACGGCCAGGTATTCGCGGCTACGGGCCGCAGTCTCGGCGGTGTGTTTCGCAGATTCTGGGAAACGCAGGGCGGGCTGACACGCTTCGGCTATCCATTGACCGAGGAGGTGCTCGAACCCGAACCGGGCAGCGGACGGCCGCGCACCATACAGTACTTCGAGCGCGCCCGCTTCGAGCACTATCCCGAACTCAGCGGCACGCCCTACGAGGTCCAGTTATCCCGTCTGGGCGAAACAGCGCTGCAGCAGACAGGCATTGACTGGCGGAGCCTCCCTTTCCAGAGCGAGGCCCCGCCGGAGTGCCGGCTCTTCGCTGAGACCGGCCGCAGCCTCTGCCCACCATTCCTGGAGGCGTGGGAACGGGCCGGTGGGCTGGACCTGGTCGGCCTGCCGTTGAGTGAGCCGTTCGAGGTAGCGGAAGCGGCGACAGGAGCGACATACAGTGTGCAGTACTTCGAACGGGCGCGGATCGAGCACCATCCGGCGCGGGCGGGAACTCCCGCCGAGATCCAGTTCGGGTTGCTGGGACGCGAACGGCTGGTGCGCTGGGGTGCGATACCATAGAACGTTGGGCGGGTGAAGCCTTCCCTGTCCCTCCCCGCCGGGTGAGGGAACCGGGCTCTTCCGCCGGGGGGGAGGCTGGGAGGGGGTAGAACGCTGCAAACCCTCCCTGTGGGATGAGGAAACCCGGTTTCCCCGATGTTCACATCAGGTGCCATTCGCGGGGCGCACAACGCCAGAATAAACATACCCGGGCCCGGGAGGGTGTAGCCCTCCCAGGCCCTCGTGTCAGGGAGAGATGGGGGGAACCGCGGGTTCCCCGTGTTTCAGTCACCGGCAATGCGCACGGTGGCGGTCATGTTCCAGCGCAGGCGCTCGTCCCAGCGGTCGGGGGTAACCACGACGGTGTACACAACATCACCCTGGCGATTCTGGCCCATCGGCTTGATCCGGGCGACTTTACCGGGGAGCTCAAAGCCGGGGAGGGCGTCGAAGGTAATGGTAACCGGATCACCCTCGCGGATGCGGACAATGCTCAGCTCGGTCAGGTCCTCGGTTTCAATCTTCCAGGTGCTCATATCGGCCACCACGATGGCCGGGAGGGTCGGCGAGGGGACCTCGCCGACCGTGAGGTTCAATTAGGCGTCCACACCGTTGATTGGCGCAGTGAGGGTGGCGCGCTCGAACGCGAGTCGTGCCTGCTTCAGGCCCACTTCGGCACTGCGGATCCGGGCAGCGAAGGTGCCCAAGGTCGCATCGGTAGGCGAGGCCTGGAGTTCAGCCAGGCGAGCCTGCGCGCTATCAACGGCTGCCCGAGCGGCTTCGATGTCGCCGGTGCGGCGGTTGCCGGTGAGGCTATCGAGGCGGGCCTGGGCGCCGGCCACTGCTGCGCGGGCGGCGGCAATCGCATCGGCCTCGGCGGGGCTGAGGAGCCGGTCATAGCGCGCCTCAGCGTCGCGGAGCTGGGCCTCGGCAATTGCGATGCCGCTCTGCTCGGCGAGCTTTGCCTGTTCGTAGGCCAGACGAGCCTGCTCGAGAGCCGTTTCGGCATCGGCTACGGCGCGGGCAGCAGCGGCCTCTTCCTCGCGAAAGCCCGCAGCCAGATCATTGGCCAGATTCTCTTCCAGTTGACGGTTGCGCCAGTAGAGGCGGCTGTAGGTGTCCTGAGCGTTGCGAAGCGCGTTCGCCGCGATTTCGACGCGCAGTTCGGCATCAGTCTTGGCCTGCGAGAGCCGGTCGCGCTGGGCTTGCAGGTTGGCGCGGGCCTCATCAACGGCGGCCTGAGCCGAGCGCACTTCGGTGGACCTGGGGCCGGCCTCGAGTTGCCTGAGACGCGCCCGGGCGCTTTCAAGATCGGCACGGGCAGCGGCAATGTCGGCTTCGCTCACCGTGGCCTGGACGGCGCGCAACTGGCCCTGGGCGCGGGCAAGTTCGGCACGGGCGGCGGCAACCTGCTCAGGAGTGGCGCCCTCGAGCAGGCGCTCGTATTCGGCCTGGATCTGTTCGAGCGCTGCCTGGGCCTGCTCCACGCGCAAGGCCAGGTCGCGGGTATCCAGGCGCGCCAGTGGCTGCCCGGCAACGACCCGGTCACCCTCCCTGACCAGTACCTCGGCAACCGTACCCCCGGTTTCAAACAGCAAATTGACCGTGGTCGCCGGAACGACCCTTCCCTCTGCCAGAACCCCAAACCCGTCGCTCAGGACGGGAAGCGTGGTGGGGACCGGCTGGACGGACTCTGTGGCTCGGGGCTCGCTCCTCAGAGTACAGGCGCTCAGCCCACCCAGGACGACCATGAGGATCAGGATGGCTACAGTCCGGCGCATTGTATGTGCTCCTTTACCATGTTTCGATGCCAATCAGTACCGATAATCACATGGGTTTTGCTTTGTTCCAGTTGTTATTTTCAGTCGTCTGTGCGGCGCGGCCGCACACTACAGGCATAAAAAGAGATTCTCCTGGGAGGGCGCAGCCCTCCCAAACCCTCCCCACCGGCAGGTTGTTTCCCGGGGGGGCTGTGCCCGCCCGGACTCTCCCTGCCGGGAGACGAAGTATGGTTTGTCGCCTGCCACCGTGTGCGATGACGGCCCGAGCTTCTCGACAATTGCACAAATTGTAGCAAAAGGAAGCGCGG
>JBDNDG010000377.1:0-4492 GCA_046719255.1 Chloroflexaceae bacterium | reverse complement strand
CCACGATGCGGGTCAGGGTTTGCGCGAAGGTGACGCTCAATACCTCGGGGCAGGTCTCCGCCGGGGCCGGGGTGGCGCGGTACACCGTTCTGGTCTCGCCGCGCTCGTCAATCAGTTCGATGGCGCCGATGAAGCCCGGATTGTAGCTCTGGTGGACGTTGAGGCCGACGGCGAAGACGGGGGTGGCAAAGCGCACCTCGAGGGTCTCCAGGGTATTGGGCATGGCGGCGGCCCAGGCGTCGGGGCTATCCTGGCAGCCCTCTACGTCGGGCGGGCCGGTGGCCCCGGCGGGGTCATAATCGGGGGCATAGAAGGTGCTGGCCCTGGCTTCGCTGGCCCACTGGCGCAGCAGGTTGTCGCCGGAAAGGGTCGCGGGTGGAGTGCCCGCAGGGGCCTGGGCCAGGGCAGTGGCTGCGGCCGCCTCGTCGGTCGTGAGGCGCAGGGCGGTGACGGCGCTGTACTCGCCGCTGTTGTCGCTCACCCAGACCACGCCTCCCGGGCCGGTGGCGATGCCGTTGGGCAGGCTGAATTCACCGGGGGCGGGGATCTTCCCCGGTGCGACCGCTCCGCCGCCCCGGGCAATGACTATTCCCGACGGGGCCAGTTTGAGCACCCCTGCGGCGTAGGTAGCGACGTAGATGTTGCCCTGCTCGTCGAGGTCAATCGCGCCGCCGGCAAAGCTCTCGCGGGCAGCGGGATCGCCAAAGCGGGCCAGTTCTGCGCCACGCGGGTCGAGCTTGACCACCACGCCGCTGAAGCTGTCGGCCAGGTAGATGAAACCTGCGGCGTCCACCGCCAGGTCGGCGGGAGCGAGATCGGCGGGCAGGTTGATGCGCTCGCGCAGACCCCCGTCGGGGTCGAAGCGCGCCACGCTGCTCACCACACGCCCGCTCTCGGGGCCGGCGCGAGTGTCGAGGGCGTAGATGCTGCCATCGGGGCCGGGGGCGATGCGCTGGGGCGAGGAGAAGCCGAACTGATCCGGGGCATTGCCGGGGCTACCCCAGCGGCCGGCGAATGTGCCGTCAGGGCCGAAGCGGGCCACGGCGTTGCGCCCGTAGTCGGCCACAAACAGGTCGCCATTGGGGGCGCGGGCCACGTCGTAGGCGTCGAGCAGCTCCTCGCCGCCAAAGGTCCTGATAAGCGTGCCGTCGGGGGTGAAGACCCACACACCCCGGCTGCTCTCGGCCAGGTAGAGGGTGCCATCGGGGGCCGTGGCCAACCCGCGGGCCGAGACGAAGCGTGCCCGGGGTGGCCCGGCGCTGCCGCCGAGGCGCAACACGAAGCCCGCCGGCCCGGTGGTGAGGATCGGCGGTTGTTCGGCCCGTTCTGCCTGTGCGGGCGCCGGGGTCGCCGGGGGAAAGAAGCGTATGCTGGAGAGAATGGCCGCGTACAACCCGGCGCCGCCTGTGGCCCAGGTCTCCGGCGCGGCCTGCCCGAGCACGCGCACCGCGGCGCCGGGGCCGATCAGCACGGTGAGCCGCCCGGCGCCTCCGGGAGCGCTCAGGTCGGCGGAAAGGCCCGCGTAGCCATCCACGTTGACGGGGCTGGTGGCGCTGAGAAGGTAGCCGGCCTCCTGTGCCGCGCTGCTGCTCACCTCGAAGAAACTCTCCGGGTTCTCCGCCGCTGCCGGCCCGAACTGGCTCGCCAGGACTTCCAGAGGCGTGGCGTCAACCGTCACCACCAGTTCATTGCCGGGCGCAGTGCCAGACAGCGCGGCCGGGCTGGGCGCCAGGGTCAGCGTTGACGATACTACCCGCGTTGCCCAGCCTTGCGGGTAATGCAACTCGACGCCTGCTTCGTCCAGGCGCAGGGTGGCCTCCAGGGCGATGGGGGTGGGCGAGGGGAGCGGGGCGGGAGTGGCCGGCGCCGGCGCTGGCGTGGGCGCCCCGGGCAGGCCGATGGCGCAGGCGACCAGCGCCACGGCCGTCAGGAGACAGCAGCCGGCCCGCAGGAACACCGAGACACAGACCCTACGCATTGCGGTCGCTCCCTGCCGTCTCCCGACGCGCCGTGCCCTGCCCGGAGCGATCGTTCCGGGCAGGGGTCTGATCGTACAGATAGATCTGCTGGGTTGGGTAGATGATATCGATCGCTTCGGCCCGAAAACGCTCAATAATCTTCAGACTGATCTCCTGCTGAATGTCCATATGCACCAGAAAATCTGGTGAGAGCACGAAATAGACTACTTCATAGACCAGGTCATACGCATCAATACGGGCCAGGTGAGCACGATCGAAACGCACACGCTCCTGGGCCTCAATCACCGAACGAATGATGCCGGGAATGGCCCGTAGCGTATCAACGCTGGTTTCATACGACACGCCGAGCGAAAAAACCACCCGCCGCTCCTGCATACGCCCGAAGTTGCGGATGCGACTGTTCAGCAGGTCGGTGTTGGAAAAGATCAGTTGCTCGCCGGAAATACTGCGCACGCGGGTCGTTTTCAGGCCGATCTCTTCGACCGTGCCCATTTCGCTCCCCACGCTGATGAAATCGCCGACCACAAACGGCTTATCAAGGGCAATCGAGAGCGAGGCAAACAGGTCGCCGAGGATGTTCTGCACCGCCAGGGCCACGGCGATACCGCCGATGCCGACGCTGGCCAGCAGGGCGGTTATCTCAACCCCGGGGATGTTATCGAGGATGAGCAAGAAGAGCAGCACGTAGAGCGCCAGACGGGCCAGGAACCCGAACAGTCGGGCCGTACCGGCCGCGCCCGGGTCCGGCTGGCGCGCGACGTAGCGGTCCATCCAGCGGGCGATCAGCGTGTTGCCCCAGATGCCCAGTTGGATCAGGACGAGAATAATCGCGCCTGCGCGGAGCAAAGCTTTCGCTTGCGGGTCGAAGGTCAGTGACAGGCTGCCGGCGTAAAGGGCCAGCAGGAAGACAATCGGCTGCGCCGTGGTACGGCTAACAGCCTGCCCGAGATCCTCGAGAATGGCGCTGGTGGCCGGTGGGCCGAACTGTAAGCGCCGGCTAAAGATCCGGCGGCTGATGGCCGCGGCGGCCAGCACCAGGATGACCGTCAGCAGCGCCAGTAGCCAGCGCAGCACACTGTTACCGAGAAT
The DNA here is from genome assembly GCA_046719255.1 of Chloroflexaceae bacterium. Lineage (GTDB taxonomy): Bacteria > Chloroflexota > Chloroflexia > Chloroflexales > Chloroflexaceae > JACAEO01. The sequence goes on along the minus strand of JBDNDG010000377.1, from coordinate 1,424 downwards.
AACCTGGTCGAGGAAGGAATAATCAGGCATGGCACCAGATCATGCTACAGGCTGCGCGCCCTCAGGCGCGCCCGAACGGCTAGCATGAAGGCAGGGGAACCGGGCTTGCCCCTGCCCCTCTCGGGTAGAGTTTTTTGCGGAGCGCATCAGGACGCCACGGCTGCCGCGCGCCCTCGCCCCCCCCCGCGGGAGAGGGCGCGCCCACACAGGGCGCGCTCAACGCCCGCTCCCCCTCTCCGCCCGGCGGAGAGGGGCCGGGGTGCGAGGTGGCGAGGCCGCGGCCCCAACAACCTGCCCGTGAAAGGCCCTCGCTCCCGGGCTTGCGTAGCTATGCCATCGCTGAACACGTGCCCTGGCCAGGGTTTGGGCGAGCTTTGCCCAAGTATACCCTGTTTTCTTCCCCATGCTGGCGCCGACGCGAAGATTGGGGAACCCGCGGCGCCCCATGTCCCTCGCCAGTATGCCCACCGGAGAATTCGGGGCTCCCCACGACTCTTCCGGCGGGGAGGGCCATGCCCACCCGGGTAGCGGCGCAGCGGGGTGGTGGAGCGCAGCCGTTTGGCGTCTTGCCGGCGCGCGGTGATGTTGGATCAGGACCCTGTGCGGGGATGACCGGGGTCACCGGGGGAGAAACAACCGGGTGGGGGTACAGCATCGCTGTGCCCCCACCGTCTGGGGAGCGTCGCCCGGCGCTACGCGCTACGCGCGGACGACCCATGCGAATACCCTGGGGAAGCGTCGCTGCTCACCAGGCCAGCAGATCCATAAACTCGTGGACGGGGGTTTGCTCCAGCCGGCGCGCGTCGAGGCACACATCGGCGATCTGATCGGCGCGCCGGGCCGAGTAGTGCCCGGCAAGGGCCTGGGCAAACTTGCGTTGCAGCCTGGGGACACCTTCGCTGCGGCGGGCGCGGTGACCGATCGGGTACTCCACCGCGATGCGCTCGGTCGCGCTGCCGTCCTTAAAGAACACCTGTACCGCATTGGCAATCGAGCGTTTGGCCGGGTCAAGGTAGTCACGGCTCCACTGGGGGTCCTCCGCCACCACCATCCTGGCCCGTAGCGCGTCAATGCGCGGATCGGCAGCCACGGCATCGGTATAATCGTCCGCCGTCAGGCGTCCGAAGATCAGTGGCACAGCGACCATGTACTGCAAACAGTGGTCGCGGTCGGCGTAGTTGTGCAACGGGCCGACCTTGCTGATGATCCGGATGGCCGCCTCCTGGGTGGTCAGCTCGATGCGCTCGATCTGATCGAGGCGGTTGTGCACCTGGGGGTGCAGCCGCAGCGCCGCTTCGACCGCCGTTTGAGCGTGAAACTCCGCCGGAAAGCTGACCTTGAAGAGGATGTTCTCCATAACATAGCTGCCGAACGGGCGCTCCAGGGTGACGGGCTGGCCCTTGAAGAGCACATCCTGGAACCCC
>JBDNDG010000376.1:0-4502 GCA_046719255.1 Chloroflexaceae bacterium | reverse complement strand
GCCTGGCGCCCCGTTGTGCAGGGGCACGGGGAAATGCGGTTGCCCCATCTGTGTATCAGACGATCGTGCGGCGCAGCCGCACAACGCCCTGCCAGGGAGGGGGATGGGGAAACCCGGTTTCCCCATTCCCCTGCGGGGGAGTACTGGAAGGGCGCAGTCCTCTCAGGCCCTCCCGTGCGCGGGCTATGTTCGCCTCAGTAGATTTAGCGTAGTTGCTTGATGCCCCACGTAGCACCGTGAGAAATGCCCATGAACCTGCGCTTTCGAACCTTGACACTTGTCCTGACACTCAGCGCCCTGGCGCTGTCCATTCTTGTTCCAACGGCGCGCGCCGCCAGCGGCAGTGCCTCGCCCACCGTGGCGGGGCCAGGCACCCGTATCCACTTTACTGCCACCGGCTTCACGCCCGGCGAACGGGTTGACCTGTGGGCCAGCCCTCCCGGCGGCGCCACCCGCCCGCGCTATCCTTCGGTCTTCGCCGATGCCGGTGGCGCGATTGTCTGGAGCTGGGACGTTGCGCCCGGCGACCCCAACGGGGAATGGACGATGACCGCCCGTGGTGTCACCAGCAATGTGCTGCTGGCCATTCCCTTCACCGTCGCCGGGTCGAACCCGCTCCCCGATCCGATCAGTGTGGCGCCGGCGAGCGGCGCGCCGGGGACCACCTTCGAGTTCCGGGCCAGCGGTCTCACCCCTGGCCGGCGCGTTGCCGCCTGGCTGGTCGAACCCACCGGGGCCAGCCGTGACCTGGTGCCCGGCAAGGACCCCAATCTCGTGCCCGACGCCAGCGGTGAACTACGCTGGCGCTGGACGGCGCCGGGCGATGCCCGTGGCGGGATATGGCAGATGGTGGTGCGTGATCTGCACACCAGCCGCGAGATCATCGCCCGCTTTGCGATTGTCGCGCCAGACGCTCCCGCCCCTGAGCGTAGCGTGGCGCCTCCCAGCGGAGCGCCCGGCACCGTCTTCACTGTCACCATAGGCGGCTTCACCCCGGGAGAGCAGGTGGGCTCGTGGCTGACGACACCCGATGGGCGCGCCGTTGATGCCATACCCTATCTGATTGCCGATCGCAACGGTGTGGTCACATGGCGCTGGGCCAGCCCTGCCAGCGCCCAGGCCGGCACCTGGCAGGCCGTCAGCCGCGGGCGCGACAGTGCGTTGGAAGTGGCCATCCCCTTCACGGTGACCGGCGCAAATCCGGCGCCAGCGGGCCCGCCAGCGCCTGTCGGTCAGGTGACCCCTCCGGCCGGCACGCCTGGCGCCACCTTCACCTTCGTGGTGACGGGCTTCAAGAACATCGAAGAGGTTGGATACTGGCCGACCCGGCCCGATGGAACGGTTGATGATACGAAGCGCACCCCTGTGCGCGCCGACGGCGATGGCCGTGTGACCCTCACCTGGCAGGCGCCAGCGCGCGCGCCGTCGGGTGCCTGGACGATGAGCTTCCGCGGCCTGGAAAGCCGCCGCGAGATCCAGGTCGCCTTCGTCATCGCTGCCGATCCGCCGCCCACGGCGAGTGTTACCCCCCTTAGTGGACCTCCCGGCACCACCTTCACCTTCCAGGCCCGCGGCTTTAACGCCATCGAGCGGATTGATACCTGGCTTGAACGTCCTGATGGCGCTATTGTCGTTGGACCCACCGAGGTCCGGGCCAACCCTGATGGTACAGTTATCTGGACCTGGACGGCTCCGGCCACCAGTACTGGCGGCCAGTGGGTGATGGTGGCGCGGGGGAAGGATACCCGGAAGATCGAGCGGATCGGCTTCAGCATCACCAACGGCGCGACTCCGGTGCCCCCGGCGCGGGTAACACCGGAGGAGGGCAGCATCGGCACGACCTTTACCTTCAGCGCCACCGGCTTCAAGGACGGCGAATTTGCCGGCTACTGGCTGAACCGGCCCGATGGCTCGATCGAGCGGTTCGACCGCGAATTGCGGGCCGATGCCAGTGGGACCATCGTCTGGACCTACACGGTGCCGCAGGGAGCGCAGCGCGGTCTCTACGTCATGGCTATCCGCAGTTCGCAGAATGACAATGTGGATAACGATGTGAGTTACGCTATCCGCTTCGTCGTGCGCTGATATGGGTGGGTGTGGGGAAACCGGGTTTCCCCGTGCCCCCGCCCATCGGGGTGGCACGTGTAGAGACGCGGTGCCGCTGCGTCTCTACACGTTTCTGTCATTGTGCGGCGCAGCCGCATGGGAGTATGATATGAACATAGGGAAACCCGGTCTCCCCAGGCCCCTGCCCCCGTGCGGGGGCAGCGGGTTTCGCGGCACGCTCAGCGATGGGGAACCCGGCTTCCTCGCGGCAACCATTCGCCCGGACCCCTACGCTGGCCCCGACACGCCGGCCTCGCCGAAGGTAGCCATTTCATCGAGGATCTTGCAGGCCGCCTGACAGAGCGAAATAGCCAGTACGGCGCCGGTTCCTTCACCCAGGCGCAGCCCCAGGTCGAGCAGCGGGTCAAGGTCAAGCCGGCCAAAAACGGCCTGATGGCCCCGTTCCACCGAGCGATGCCCGGCGATCAGGTAGGGTTGCACCGATGGGGCCAGCGTACAGGCAATGAGGGCAGCCGCCCCGGAGATGAAGCCATCAATGACCACGGGGACGCGCCGCGCCGCCGCGCCGATCATCACGCCCGCCATACCCCCGATCTCTAACCCCCCGACCTTCGAGAGCACATCCAGAGCGTCTGCGGGATCTGGCCGGTGTAACGCCAGCGCTGCTTCAATGACCGCCACCTTACGAGCCAGGCCATCATCATCCAGGCCGGTGCCGCGCCCGGTCACCTCGGCGACGGGCCGCCCGGTGATGGCGGCAACGATGGCGCTGGAAGGGGTTGTATTGCCAATGCCCATGTCGCCGGTGGCGACGACATCAACGCCCGCGGCAATCACGGCCTCAACCACCTCGATACCGGTCTCCACGGCCTGCCGGGCCTGTTCACGGCTCATCGCCGGCTCACGGCTGAAGTCGCGGGTCCCAGGAGCGACCTTGCGTAGCAGCAGGTCAGGATGGGGCGGCAGATCGACCGCCACGCCCATGTCTACCACCACCACTCGCGCGCCGACGTGACGGGCCAGGACATTGATCGCCGCACCGCCACGGAGAAAGTTCAGCACCATCTGCGGCGTCACCTCAGCCGGGTAGAGGCTCACGCCCTGGGAAGCCACGCCGTGGTCGCCGGCCATAACCACCACTGCCGGCTGGAGCAGGCGCGGGCGCGGGTTGCCTGTGATCCCGGCGATTTGCGTTGCCAGCGTCTCCAGACGGCCCAGGGAGCCCTGGGGCTTCGTCAGCACATCCTGGCGCGCGCGCGCTGCGGCCATGCTTTCATTGTTGAGGGGAGCGATCTGGGCGATGGTCTGTTCCAGGCGGCTCATTGGGGCGACCTCCTGTGGTTTCAATGTAGCTACGCATACGAGAAATGGGGAAGCCCGGTTTCCCCGTGCCCCAGCGGTGGGGGCGAATCATCTCTTGCCCCTACCGGTTCAGCATCCGGCGTCCTCGAGGGCCAGCGCGGCTGCGGGCGCCAGACGTTCCAGGGACGGCGCGAGGGTACACCTCGCGAGCCAGGCATCAATTGACTCCAACGCATCCTCGTCAGGCCCGACGCGGTTGGATAGCGCTGGTGGATCCGGAGGAGCGAGTATAAGAACCGGCAGGGGACCTACTTCGTCCCTGAGGGCACGGGCAACATCCGGGCCGCTCATCGAGGGAAGGTCGACATCGAGGATCGCAGCGCGCAACTCGCTGCGTTGTGCTCGCCCGGCGGCTACCGCCGCCGCTCCATCAAAGCAGACCAGGGCGGTCATGCCCCGGCGCGCAACGAGGCGCGTAAGCGCAACGCGCGTCGGGGCGCAGAGGGTCGCGATCAGCACCATCGGCTTCCATTCCAGTGTGCGAGCAACTGTCGAACGACCGAACGGTGGACCAGGCGTGAGCCGGGTCTGATGGGGTACCTGTGCGGCTGCGCTGCACTCCACGGGGTGCGGCTTTTGGTGACAGGACGCAGTTCTGTCTGGCCCCCGGCGAAGGTGTGAACGGGCATGTCCCCCGGGTCGCCCTCACGAGGAGATGGAACGTCGGGTTTCTCCCACACCCTCTCCCGGGGCGGGCCGGCGGAGCGCAGCCCTCCCGCAACTCCTCCCTGCGCGGTGAGGGTGGGGAAACCGGGCTTCCCCACCCGGGTTGAGCCTGCCGAACCGCGCCTCTCCCGGGAGCAGGGTCGGGAGAGCGCAGCTCTGCCGGGAAACCTGGTTTATGCCCCGTGGTGCGCCGCGAGGCCGTATGCGCGGCTGATGGGATGCAAGGGTGATCGGGCCGCTTTGAATCAATTGTACCACCACCTTGTCTTGCGGCGTGCAGGCAGGGCGGAGTGCGACCAGGGCTGTTGCGCCGTCTCGGGGCAAGCCCCCGACCCGGTTTCCCCATGCCCCTCGCAGAGGGGCTTTCACGGGCGGGGTTTTTGGGCCACAGCCTCTCTTCCTCACCC
>JBDNDG010000375.1:0-4510 GCA_046719255.1 Chloroflexaceae bacterium | reverse complement strand
GCCACCGATGTGCGAACCTTCGTGCTCGGCTATTCCGCCCAGGGTCGCCCTATCGAGGTGACGCAGTTTGGCGCCGGTCCGCGCAAGCTGGTCGTGGTTGGCAATACCCACGGCGCCCCGGAGGCCAACACGTATCGTCTGACCCTGGAACTGATCGAGCACTTCCATGCCACGCCCACGCTGGTGCCGTCGGGTGTGCGCCTGGCCTTCATTCCCTCGATCAACCCCGACGGTCTGGCCCTTGGATGGCGTTTCGACGCCGCGGGCGTGGATCTGAACCGCAACATGAACACCAATCTGGATGCCTGCCCCGAGAATGACTGGCGTGTGACGGTGCAGGGCGCCTATGGTGTGGTCTCTGACACGGGCGGCCCTTACCCCGATTCCCAGCCTGAGGTGCGTCTGTTGCGCTCGTTCCTCTGGGACGCTGCCGGGGCGATCTTTCTGCACTCTAACGCCGGGCTGGTCTTTCCAGCAAGTTGCGAGCACGCCCCCTCGATCGCCCTGGCCGAACGCTACTCCAGCAGTGCCGGCTACGCCTACAGCCGCTGGTGGCCCGGCTACACCATCACCGGCGGTATGCACGACTGGGCGGGCAGCCTCGGCATTGCAGCCATTACTCCCGAACTGATCACCGGCGACCGGACCGAGTTTGCCCAGAACCTCGCCGCTCTCCAGGCCATTCTTGCCGACGCCGAGGCCCTGCTGCCCCTGCCCGAAGACGGGCTGGTAGCCGGGCTGAGCGTGCCCGCGCCGGTGTATCGCTACTGGCGCGCTCTGGGCGGTGAGGAACGCTTTGGCCCGCCCCTCGAAGCGGCCCGCGTCACGCCCGGTGGCCTTAGCCAGACCTTCCGCAACGTCAGCATCGCCCTGCGCGACGATCTGCGCGACACGCCCTCCTACGTGCAACCCGAGCCGCTGGGCGTCGCCGCGCTCCGCGACCTGGCTTATGGCGGCGCCGAGGCGCTGGTCGAGCCTGCGGGCAACGTGGAGGGCCGGCACTTCCCCGAGACCGGGCATACGCTGCGGGGTGCCTTTCTGGACTTCTGGGAGCGGGGGGGAGGATTGGAAGTTTTCGGATTGCCGCTGTCGGAGCAGTTCACCGCCATCGCCGCCGATGGGCGGCCCAGGGTGGTGCAGTACCTTGAGCGCGTCGTGCTGGCCTTCTATCCCGAGGACGGCGGGGTGCGCCTCGAACCCCTGGGAGCGCGGGCGCTGGCCCTGGAGCGCCTGTCGCAGCCGACGGCGCCGTTGATGGTGCGCTGAGTGTGTCAGATGGGCGCCTGAGCGGGTCTGGCGCACCTCCCGGGCAAAAAACCCGGCACGAATGTGGTGTTCGGATGTACCCGAGCATGCACACACCCCGGTGGGGGCGCAGGGGCGCAGAGGGTATCAACAGGCCCACCTCTGCGCCTCTCTGCATGCTCTGCGGTACATCTCAACACGCAGGCTTACCGGCGCACCGGATGCGCGGAACTCCGGCGCGCGTGTAGCGCAGCCGACCTCACGGCTGCGCCGCGCAACGAGGGCCACTGCGCCAGGGCGCAGCGGCCGGGGAAACCGGGTCCCCCGTGTTCAGGCTACACGCTCGATGTACTCACCGGTGCGTGTATCGATCTTGAGCCGGTCACCCTCGTTGACGAACCCTGGCACCTGGATCACCGCGCCCGTCTCCAGGGTGGCTGGCTTGGTAACATTGGTGGCCGTATCGCCACGCACCGCAACCGCCGTCTCGGTGACCTCGAGGATCACAAAGATCGGCAACTCGACCCCGAGCAGCGTCTCCTTCTCCGAATCATAGACCAGATCGGCGGTCTCATTTTCCTTGAGGAAGCGCGCGGCGTCGCCTACCATTGCCGCTGAGACGGGGATCTGATCGTAGGTGTTATTGTCCATAAAGATGAAACTATCGCCCTCGCGGTAGAGGTACTGCATCGGGCGCCGCTCGATGCGCACAATATCAATATCTGCGCCCGCCCGCAGTCGATCCTCAATCACCTTGCCATTGGCGAGGTTCTTCAGCTTCACCCGCACGAAGGCGCGCCAGTTACCCGGCGCCACGTGCTGGAACTCAACCACCTGATACAATTCGTTGTTGTAGCGGATCACCATGCCGTTACGCAAATCTGATGTTGTACCGGCTGCCATCTGTGTGTCTCCCGTGTAACCGTGTAGCGTGTGCAACGGCAGGTTTCGGCGAAGCCGTGCCGCTGTCCGTTACCACTATAGCCGCGCTCGGCGATCTCGGCAAGTAGACGTGTCGCTTGCGCCAGTACCGGGCGTGCAGCGAGGCCCGGGGTTTTCGCGGGCCTCTTCCGGCGGGGCGGCTGTGGGAGGGCACAGCCTGCCCCGGAACCGTCGTTCCTGGTTCCCGGTCGGCGACAAACAGCTTTCGCCCCGACCGGGTTTCTCCCGCTCCCTGACGGCGGGGAGCGGTCGGGCCTCCCGGGCTTCCCAACCTTCGAGACCGGCGTGCCTGCGCGGAGGACCGGCAAGCCTACCGCACCCCGGCCACCACCTCGATCCCATTCTGGGCCATGTGGTGGAGGAAGAGCACGTGATGCAGATCGCCGTCGTGGGCCATGATCCCCAACTCGCGAGCCACCGCCACCGGTGTGTCGTAGGTGTCCACCGCGTTCGCGGGCACAATCACCTGGCGTTGCAGATTCAGGGCATTGGCTTCGAGGCGCAGGTGCATTGCCGCGCTGTACACACACAGGTCGGTGCAATCACCGACGATGATGAACGTGTTCAACTCAGGCCGCTCGCGCAGCCAGTCACCCAGGCGCGTGCCGAGGTGGGAGCTGAGAGAGTTCTTTTCAACGGTCGTGATCGTGTCGGCAAAGGGCAGCTCGACCAGCTCGCGCACGGTCTGGCTTTCGGACGTGCCGCGGATGCAGTGCGGCGGGTAGGCCGCAAACTCGGGCGTATCGGGATCATGGGTGTCCTGCGTGAGCACGAACTGCCGCACCCCGAGGGCGTGGGCGCGGGTGAAGACATCCACCACCGGCTGAATCAGCGCCTGCACCCGTGGCCCGGCCAGGGGGCCTTCATTGCAAAAGCCGTTGATCATGTCAATTGAGAAGACCGCCACCCGCTCGGGGCGCCCGGCAACGATTGTCGCCAGATCCACCACCGGCAGCGCGGCGTACCACTCCTCCAGGTAGCGCAGAAACGGCTCGGCGGCACTCAGGTTAATGCTCCGGCTCATAGGTGCTGCTCCTCTCTGTTTCCGGGGTTCTTATGACGATAAACACAGGGGAACCCGGGTTTCCCCACCGGCGATGAGCCTGTCGAACTGCGCCCCCCGCCAGGGGAAGGGTTGGTGAGGGTGCAGGTCCTCCCGGGCGCCCGTAACGACGTTCGCGCCGTGGGGTGGCGGGGCGTCCGCAGCGGGCCGGGCGGGGCGCGGCCCGCGCAAGCATATGCGTTACACCCGTACCTCCGGCTCCTTTGCATTTCCTTGCGCCCCGTGCTAGACTATAGGCGGTATGGGCCGGTAGCTCAGTGGAGTAGAGCACTAGTCTTCGGAACTAGGTGTCGGGGGTTCGAATCCCTCCCGGCCCGCCACCCGCGACGCTGCGACAGCGTCGCGTTTGTTTGTCGCACGGTAAGCAACGATGGGACGAGGACGCTACCCCGCCCGACTGAACGTCGCCCCCCCGCCGCCCGATCTCGCCGCACGCTATCTGCATGACTGGCCGGGGCGCACGCTGTACCTGCATCCCGAACGATTTCCGCCGCTCTCCTCGCCGGGGTTATTTGGTGACACCCGCCCGCTGGAACTGGATATTGGCTGCGCCACCGGCGACCTGGTGCTGGCCCTGGCCACTGCCCATCCCGAGACCAACTATGTTGGTGTGGACATCATGGCCAAGCCGCTGTGGCGCGCCGTTGCGCGGGCGGCGCAGGCCGATCTATCGAATGTACGCTTCATCCACGCCGACGCTCGCCTGATCTACCGCACCGTGCCCGACCAGGCCCTGCGCGCCGCCTATGTCCACTTCCCGGCACCCCTGTTGCGCAACCGCCAGCGCAATCAACTGCTCATTTCCGCCGATCTGCTCATCCAGATGGAACGCTGCCTGGCGCCGGGCGGCCTGCTCAGCGTTATGACCGATCACGCCGAGGTCTACGCTGAGTTGCTGAACCTGTTGCCCGTTGCCCCCGGGCTGCGCCTGGTCGAACCCCATTCCTGGTCGGCGGGGCTGACCACGGTTGTAAAATCGCACTACTATCGGCGCTGGGAGGCCCGGGGCCGCCAGATCTGGCGGGCCGAGCTGGTCAGGTGCGAAGGCTGATTGCCCGCCCCCCGGCGATCGGTGAACGCGGCGCCGGGCGGCCCTGCGGACAGGGCGTGCAGCGTTCTGCCCCCCTTCCAGCCTTCCCCCGCTGGGGGGATGAGCCCGGTTCTCTCCCACACCGGACATTGCCGATCGACCTGCTCCATTGCCTGTCAGTGTTGAGGAGCGTTTTGCGCCGATGACGGCGATCATCGCCGGGCAACTGC
>JBDNDG010000374.1:0-4514 GCA_046719255.1 Chloroflexaceae bacterium | reverse complement strand
GGGCCCCCCCCCCGGGGGGGGGGGGGGGGGGGGGGGGGCCAGAGCGCCCCGAACCCTTCCCACTTCCTGCCAGGGCGCAGCCCTCCCCGAACCACCCCCACCAGCGGGGTGTTTTTCTGAGAAGGCTGCGCCTTCCCACACCCTCCCACGCGCGGGCCATGTTCACCGCAGGTTTCAATGCAGCGTGATACAATGCAAATACCATGCCAGTACTGATAGATGGGCACAACCTGATCGGCCAGATTCCGGCCATTGACATCGCCGCCCCGGACGACGAGGCGCAACTGGTGCTGCTGTTGCGCCGCTACGCGGCGCGACGTCGGGGACGGAAGGTGGTGGTGGTCTTCGATCGGGGCGTGTATGGTCACCCCGGGAACCTGAACGGTTATGGTGTGGAGGCGTACTTCGCCCGCTCGCCCGCCGATGCCGACGCCGAGTTGATCCGGCGCATTCGCGCGGTCAGGCGGCGTGACGAGTGGCTGGTGGTCAGTTCCGACCGTGCTGTGGCCGGCGAGGCGCAGGCGCGGGGCATCCCGGTGATCAGCTCCCGGGAGTTTGCCCGTCGCCTGGCGGCTCTCGATCAGCCCCGCGCCTCGGCGCGCGAGAAGCTCGGCGAGCGCCCCCTCAGTGCTGCCGAAGTGGAGGAGTGGATGCGCTTCTTCGGCATTGATGAAGAGTAAAGCGCCGCTCCGCGACCAGAACCGTCACGCGTGGAACGCCACTGTGGCTGCCCGTTGCCATTGGAGTCCCCATTCGCGGAGCGCACAACGCCGCGGTGAAAACAGGTGTATGTTTGGGAGGGCGTCGCCCTCCCAAACCCTCCCGGTGGGGAGGGCTGGCCACCCCGTGGGACACCCGGTTTCCCCATGCGTTCACACAGGAGCATGACGATCTATGACCACCGACGAGACGCTCGAACTGGTGGTTGACTCCGTGGCTCAGGGCGGGGATGGAGTGGGCCGCCACGAGGGCCTGGTGGTCTTTGCGCGTGGGGGCCTGCCGGGTGAACGGGTACGGGTGCGTCTCTACGAGCGCCATCCGAGCTATGCCCGCGGCCGGGTGGACGCGGTGCTCGAGCCGTCGCCCGAACGGGTTGCGCCACGCCTGAGCGATGGTGATCACGCGCCGTGGCAGCATATCGCCTACCCGGCCCAACTGCGCCTCAAGGCAACCATCGTGCGCGAGCAACTGGTCAAACTCGCCGAAATTGCCGACCCGCCCGTGGCCCCGGTCATCGCCGCGCCGCGCCCCTGGGGTTACCGCAACACGGCCCACCTGCACGTGGAGGATCGTCAGGTCGGGTATCACATCGCCGGCACGCGTGCAGTGGCCGATCTGGCGGAAGATCCGCTGCTGTTGCCGGCGCTCAACGAGGCCCTCGCGGGCCTGCGCGCCGTTCTTCCCGCTGGCGTTCTCAGTGGGGTGACGCTGCGGGCCAGTGTGGCCTCTGGCTACGCGGTGGGCGTGTTGCGCCCCACCCGCGAGGTTCCCTCGCTGGATCTGCTGCTGCTGGCCGAGGCCTGGCGCGCCTGTGTGCCCGCACTGGCCGGTGTGGTGGTCGAGGGCCGCGACTGGCGCGGTGCCGCGTCCGGGGTTGCCAGCCTGCTGGAGGAGCTACAGGGGATCGTCTTTGAACTGTCACCGCTAACATTCTTTCAGGTTAACCTGCCGCAGGCCGAGCGTATGCTCGAACTGGCCCGCGCGGCGCTCCGCCCGGCCCTCGGTCTGCGGTTGCTCGACCTCTATGCCGGCGCCGGGGCCTTTGCCCTGCCACTGGCCGCCGCGGGCGCCGAGGTCGTCGCGGTAGAGGAGCACCCGGCCGCAGTAGCCGACGGTGAGCGCAGCGCCGCCCTCAACGCTATCGGGGGCGTTCGTTTCATCCAGGGTGCGGTGGAGCGCGTCCTGCCCGGCCTGACTGGCCCCTTCGATGGCGCGCTGCTCGACCCGCCCCGCCGTGGGTGCCATCCCGCCGTGCTGGAGGCCCTCGTGCGTCTGGCGCCGCCGCGCGTGGTCTACGTCTCCTGCCATCCCGGTATCCTCGGGCGCGACCTGGCGCCACTTCTGGCCGCCGGTTACCGGCTCGACCAGGCGCAGCCGGTTGACCTTTTTCCGCAGACCCCCCACGTTGAGACGGTGGTTACCCTGACCCGTGCCTGAGGGCCCATTCGCGGCTGCGCCGCGCACGCCAGCAATGAAGATTCGTCCGGGAGGGCGCAGCCCTCCCAGAAACAAACCCGGTTGCCTACATAACCTGTGAGGTCTGAGAGGTGGCCGCGTCTTTGCGAAAGACGACGCGCAGGGCACTATCTTCGAAGTAGGCGTCCTGGGCGCGCAGGCGCGCCAGGGACTGGGGCAGCACGATGCGATGGCGGTGCCAGCCGACGGAGATCAGCAACTCATCGTTGCTCTGGGCCAGATGGATCTGGTCCTCGGAGGCGAAAGGCAGCGGCACGATCAGATCAAAACCACCGTTCATCTTCTCGATGCGCTGTACCGGGCCGTGGTAGAGAAACTCGGCAGGATCGCGGTCGTGGAAGAGGCGATCGGCGAGCTGGTGGAGCAACTCGGGGCCGACGATTTCACGGTCGAAGTGAGGGGCGCGCAGGATGGGCAAGGGCTCGAACATTTCCTCCACCTGGGGCGCATACTCCTGTTGCATAGCGCGCCAGGCGGCAAAATGGTGATCGACATTGGCGGGGAGGATGCGGTTAACCACCACTGCATCGACCGCATACCCGAAGAGCGAGAGGTAGGTAAGACTCCGCTGAGCCTCACGGATGACCATCTTCTCCAGGTTCATCACGATACGCGCAGTCGTGACCTGCTGATCGGTCAGGATATGGCGCACATCCACCAGCGCATCGATGGCCTGTTGCGCCGAGGCCAGCACCTCATCTTCGGCGATAGGCATATCGGTGACCCGCCTGGCCACCGGTCGCACTACCTTTAGCAAGGCGCGCGCGATGGGGAAGAGGCGAGCAATCCACCAGCGCATAATATCCGGCAGCGAGAGCAGGCGCAAGGTTTCACCGGTGGGCGCCGCGTCAACGACGATGACATCGTACTTTTGCTCGTCGTAGTGACGCTTGATCTGCAGCAGGCTGAAGAGTTCCTCTGTGCCGGGGATGACCGACAACTCGCCCTGGGCGATAGTTTCGACACCCTGCCAGGCGAGTAGTTCGGCCAGATACCGCGAAACCTCTCCCCAACTGGACTCCAGCTCGTGGAGGGCGTTAATCTCCTGGGCCCAGAGGTTGGGCAGTACCTGCATAGGTTCGGCGCGCAATTCAACGCCGAGCGAGTCACCAAGCGAATGTGCTGCGTCGGTGCTCAAGACGATCGTCCGGTAGCCGCGTTGCGCACAGCGAAGGGCCGTAGCGGCAGCCACACTGGTCTTGCCGACACCGCCTTTACCCGTGTAGAAAAGGATACGCATGCAGGACCTGTCTCTAGGGCACATTGTGTACGTATAGTACACGGCGACTCGTGTTTACGCAACAAGGCAGCCGAATAGTTGTGAGATTGTTACACAGGTAGAGAGGAGCTACGGTTCGCTTCGAGCGCGTCCGTGGGGCGACCACTGGCGCGTGCCGGGCGTCGGACCGCGTTCAGCAATCTCCACCTGTTCCCACCAGGCCTCGACAATGGCCAGGCTGGCGCCGTACCAGGGCTGGCCGGGGCGCTGGTCGTGCCGCAGGCCGGGGATGATCACCCGGCGCGAGCCTTCAAGCAAGCCACTGGCCAGGGGCACGACGCCATCGCCCCACTGGTCGCCTTCGCCACTGATCATGGTGTAGCTCTGCCAGGCGCCCCGTTCGGGCGGCGGGCCGTTGCGGTTACCGAAGACGCCCTTGCCCATCACGCTGACGTAGCGAATGAAACGCCAGTACGCGCCGGGGTACTGCTCGTCGGCGAAAGCGATCTGGTTCAGGCCGCCTGGCCGTCCGCGGCGGGTGGTGCTGTGGGGGGTGCCGAGGGTCACCAGGGTACTGACGCGCTCGAAACCGTTGTAGACCACCCCGCGGGGGCCGTAGGGCCGGTCGCCGAGGTAAATCCGGGCCAGCACGCCGCCCGCACTGTGGGCGACGATGGTCAGGCGGCGGGCCTGATGGGCGGCGAGGGCGGCTTGCACAGCTCGGTCGAGTATCCGCAGGAGGGGACCGTAGCTATCGCTGGCGACGACGCCGGCCCAGTCGAGCAGGCCAATGGGTGCAATAGTTACGGGGCGGCCGCTGGCCGCGGCGAGATGGCGGCGCAGGGTTTCATACTGGGGGGGGCTGCTGCCAAAACCGCCGACGATCAGCACCGGCTCAGCGCTCAGGGTCTCGCTCATCGTTCTACTCGTGGGGCGATGGGTAACGTAGGCGAAGCCTCACGGGTTTCCGGTATGGAACACGGGCTGTGCCCGGGCGGGCACGGCTCACCCAGAGCCTCCCCGCTGGCGGGTTGTTTCCTGGGCGGGCGCGGCCCTCCCGGGCCCTCTCCCGCCGGGGAAGGGAACCGGGCTCCTCCCC
>JBDNDG010000373.1:0-4532 GCA_046719255.1 Chloroflexaceae bacterium | reverse complement strand
GGTACATCCGAAACCCAGCCGATCCTGGTCGCGAACGGGGGCGGCGCGCCGATTGACCTGACGGGATTCGAGTTCGAGGGGGAGTTCGCCCGACGTGGCGGCACCTGCCCCACAACGTTCCCGAGCAGACTGGCGCCGGGAGAGAGTTGCACACTGGTGATCGCCTTTATGCCCAACGCTATCGGGCCATCCAGCGGTCGTGCCGTGATCACACTGGCGGAAGGCGCAGCCCGGGACATTGCGCTCCGGGGTATCGGAATTGATGCGCAGGTGCTGCTGCCGCTGGTACGCAAAAACTAATCCATCGGACTCCCCACGCCCCTCCCTGCGGGTTTCAGGTGTAGGGTTGTTGGCGGATGGCGTCCTGATGTGCTGCTGGTCCTCACCTTCTTGCCCCTCTCTCCCTGAGCGGGAGAGGGGTGGTATGTTGTCGGCGTCGCGGTGAGCCAGCTCCACTGGCGCACCGCAACGACAGATTCTGCTCTCATCCCCTGGCAGGAGAGGGGGTAGGAGGATGGGGTCTACCGAGCCCGGGGATGGCACCCCAATAACCCGACACCTGAGAGCTCCCTGCGGGGAGGGTTGGGGAGGGCGCAGCCCTCCCGGGTCGCTCTCGAGGGACTCGTGGAGAAGCCCGGGTTCCCCCAGGGCCGAAGCGCCGTGGCGTTCGCGCATGCCCCGCGGCGCCGGTCACCCCGTTGCCCCTCGTCGCCCGGTGGCCCCGCGGCGGGGTCAGGCTGAAGCATGCGCCACGCCGGGGCGCCCTTGCCCGGCGCGTGCTGCTGGCGCATGCTTCGGCCCTACGGGGGTTCTCCACGGCTGATTGACAGGCGCCCTGCCGTCGTGTTACCATCCACGCAAGTGTCTTGCGTAAATGTAACTGCCGGAAGGCGTTGCCGATGGACTACCCTCTGCCGCTGTGGCCGCATCTGTACCTGTACCCCCCGCTAGCGGCTATCGCGCTCTGGGTGGGGCTGACGCTGATCGTAGCCGGATTGAACCGGCGCGGCCCGCTGGCGGGGCGGATCGCCCTGGTGGTGGCGCTGCCCCTGCTGGGATGGGCGCATCACGAACTGTGGACGGTGCGGGCGGAGGTGGGGCTTACGGCGGCCTACCGGGGGTTTATTGCCGGCTCACTGATCTGGGCCTGGCACGAACTTGCATTCTACTGTGGAGCGATCACCGGGCCGTGGCGCAAGCCATGCCCGCCTGCGGCGCGTGGCTTTGCGCGCTTCGGCTACGCCCTGGGCACGCATCTCTACCACGAACTGGCCGTCGTCGCCGAACTGGCGCTGATGGCCTGGTTGCTCTACGACGGGGTCAACTTCGTCGGTCCGCTGGTCTTCATGCTCAGTTGGGGGCTGCAGCACAGCGCCAAGTTGAACGTGCTGCTGGGCGTGCGTTCGCTTAATGTCGAGTTCTTCCCTCCGCACCTGCGTTACCTGGGCAGCTACTGGGCCCGGCGCCCTGCTAGCTGGTTCTATGTGCCCTCGGTCTCGGTGGTGACGCTGCTGGCGATTATGCTCTGGCTGGCGGCACACGCGCACCGCTTCGAGGCGGCGGGTCCACGCCTGGCGCTGATCGCCTCACTGGTGGCGCTGGGGGCGCTGGAGCACTGGTTGCTCGCCCTGCCGGCGCGCCGCCCCGCGGCAGTTGTGGCGCAGCAGCCGGTGGAGTAGTGGAGCGCCGTTACAGGTTGGCGATGGCTGACAAGGGGTTTTTCTGGGAGGGCGCAGTCCTCCCAAATCCTCCCACGCGCGGGCCATGTTCATGTCAGAATGAACATATTTGTTCCTGGGAGGGCTGCGCCCTCCCAAACCCTCCCCGCTGGCAGGTTGGTTCCCAGGGGGCATAGTCCTCCCAAACCCTCCCGCGCGCGGGCCGTGTTCACCTGAGAACGACTCGCTCGAGCGTCACGCTATCCAGGAACGGCTCGTCTACCTCGGCGCCGCTGCCTGGCCCCTCGGGCACACTCAGGGTGCTGTCGGGGTTGAGCACGAAGGGGGTGCGCACCACGTCACGTCGGAAGTAGCGCTCGCTGGCGCTGATGTCGCCTGGCAAGGTAAAGTTCGGCAGGCTGGCCAGGGCCACGTTGGCAGCCCGCCCGATACCGGTCTCCAGCATCCCTCCACACCACACCGGCAGGCCAGCTTCGGCGGCCAGGTCGTGGATGCGACGGGCAGCGGTCAGACCTCCAACCCGAGCGGGTTTGATGTTTATAACGCCGCAGGCGCGCAGTTCAATCGCCCAGCGGGCATGTTCCGGCGAGACGATGCTCTCGTCCAGGCAGAGGGGCGTGCGCAGGCGACGCTGGAGCTTTGCGTGGTCGATGATGTCATCGTGGGCCAGGGGCTGCTCGATCAGCAGGAGATCGAAGGCGTCAAGCCGCGCCAGATGGTCGGCCTGGTCGAGGGTGTAGATGCTGTTGGCGTCCACCTGGAGGCGCAGGTCGGGCCAGCGCTCACGGACGGCGCGGGTCGGCTCCACGTCCCAGCCTGGTTTGATCTTGAGTTTGACGCGCCGGTAGCCCGCTTCGATGTAGTCGCCGACGACGCGGAGCAGGGTGGCGATATCGGGCTGCACACCGATGCTCACGCCCACGTCTACACGGGCGCGCACGCCGCCAAGCATAGCGCTGAGACTGCGCCCCTCGAGACGCCCGAACAGGTCCCAGATGGCAAACTCGAAGGCGGAGCGGGCCATACGATTGCCGCGCACGCGGGCGAAGAGGGCGTCCACGTCCTCGGGGCGCTGGAGTTCGCTCTCCAGGAGCATCGGGGCCAGGATCTCGCGCCCGATCGCCCAGGCGGTGCTCTGGGTCTCTTCGTTGTACCAGGGGCCGCTACTGACTGGCGCCTCGCCCCAGCCGGCGCTCCCGTCGGCTTCTACGCGCACGATCACCGAGTGGTTGGCCAGCTCGCGCCAGCCGCTGGTCTCAAAGGGTGTGACGTAGGGGAGTTCGATCCGTCTGATTTCGATCCGCTCGATACGCATAGCGCAAACTCTACTTCACTTCAAGCAACTCGATTTCAAAAATCAGGGTGGCGCCGGGCGGGATCTTGCCCTCGCCAGCGCCCTGCTCACCGTAGGCCAGGCCTGGCGGCACGACCAGTTGACGCAGCCCACCGGCACGCATACCGGCGACGCCCTCCTCCCAGCCCGCAATAACCTTGCCGTCGCCGAGGCGAAACTCGAACGGTTTCTGGCGGGCCAGGGGCCGGGTGGGGAGCAGGGAGGTTTCGAAGCGCGTGCCGTCGTCGAGCCAGCCGGTGTAGTGTACCACCACAGTTGCGCCGGGCCGCGCTTCGGCGCCGGTGCCTATCTCCAGGTCGGCGTACTTCAGGCCACTGGGCGTAGTAACGAAGGCAGAGGCATCGAGGACCTGCGGGGCGGCAGGCGGATTGCGGCGAATGTCCACCAGCTCTACCTCGAAGGTCAGCGTGGCGTTGGGAGGGATAACTCCACCGGCGCCCTGCGCGCCATAGGCCAGTTGCGGGGGAATAATCAGGCGCGCTTTACCGCCCCGGCGCATCAGCGCGATGCCTTCGTCCCAACCGGGGATAACCGCACCTGCCCCGAGGACGAACTGCAGTGGATCGTCACGCAGGTAGGAGTTATCGAACTCGGTGCCATCGGCCAGGGCGCCGCGGTAATGTACGTCAACCACATCGCCGGGACGGGGATGCGGGCCAATGCCGGGCTCTACTTCTATGAACGTCAGCCCGCTGGGCGTAACCGTTGGAGTGGCTGCAAGGCGACGCTCGGCAGCGGGGGTAGGCGCGGCTGCCGGAGCCTGCGCGCCGCAGGCGGCCAGCAGCAGCAGCGCCAGGAGCGCGCCGCTCAACCTGAATGGACGAAGGGGGTGGCGGGCAAAACAGTTCATCGCGAACACCTCCGGCAGGGGCGCGGCCCGGCAAATACTCTATCGCTGCGCGAAGCGATTCACCCCCGCGCGGCGTGTCGCATAACAGGCTGCCGGAGGGCCAGCGGCAGATGGATGCGCCACGATGTCTCGAAGAGATCGATCTCGAACAGGCGGGGCCAGAACTTGCCGGTCACGAAGAGCCGTCTGCTGGCGGCGTCCCAGGCAATGCCGTTGAGCACTTCGGGTGGCGAGGGGCCGTACTCGGCGGGCGGCATCAGGGCGCGCAGGGGGCTTAGATCCACGTAGGCGCGTACCTGTCCCGTCTCCGGGTCGATCTCGGCGATGCGGTCCGACTGCCAGATGTTGGCGAGGACCGCGCCGTTGACGTATTCCAGTTCATTCAGCCAGGTCACCGGGCCGCGATCGTCGCGCACCTCCACCTGGCCGGTGATAGCGAGCACGCCGGTACGGGCGGTGGCTTTGGGATCAACAAAGTAGAGGTTGGACGTCCCATCGCTCATAATCAACCGTTCGCCGTCGAAGGTCAGGCCCCAGCCTTCGACGGGCAGGGCGCGGCCATCCGGGGGATAGGTGAAGCTGCCCACGCGGTTGAAGGCCCCACCGGCGTAGGTGTAGATGAACCCACGCCCGCTTTGCCAGGTCAACT
>JBDNDG010000372.1:0-4544 GCA_046719255.1 Chloroflexaceae bacterium | reverse complement strand
TGAAGTCACGCGCCTCGTAATCGGTGTACTGCTTGGGCGGTGTCTTCATAAAGTAGCTGCTCGGCGCGTACAGCGCTCCGCCGATCCCCCGGTCCAGGGCCAGCTTCGCGCAACGGATGGCGTCAATCACTACCCCTGCCGAGTTCGGCGAGTCCCACACCTCCAGTTTCAACTCCAGGTTCAACGGCACATCTCCAAACGTCGTCCCCTCCATGCGGATGTAGGCCCACTTCCGGTCCCCTAGCCACGGCACGTAGTCGCTCGGGCCAATGTGCACCGCCTCCGGTGGCAGGTCGTAGGGCAACTGGCTGGTTACGGCGTTGGTCTTGCTGATCTTCTTGCTCTCCAGTCGCTCCCGCTCGAGCATGTTCAGGAAGTCGGTGTTCCCGCCGATGTTCAACTGATAGGTCCGGTCCAGACGCACGCCACGCTCCTGGAACAGGGTCGTCAGCACGCGATGGGTAATCGTGGCGCCGACCTGGCTCTTGATGTCGTCGCCGATGATCGGCAGGCCTTTCTCCTCGAAGCGCCGGCGCCAGTAGGCCTGGCTGGCAATGAAGACCGGCACGCAGTTGATGAAGGCGCAGCCGGCTTCGAGGATCTGCTCGACGTACCACTTCGTTGCCATCTCACTGCCCACCGGCAGGTATGAGATCACCACGTCGGTCCGCGTACGCTTGAGAATGCCCGCGATATCGTCGGTTGGCCCCGGGGCCCTGGTGATCACCTCGCCCAGATACTTCCCAATGCCGTCGTGGGTCATGCCGCGCGCAACCGGCACCCCCAGCGTCGGAACGCTCGTAAACCTGTACGTGTTGTTCGGCGGAGCAAAGATCGCCTCGGAAAGATCCTTGCCGACTTTGGTATCGGCGATGTCAAAGGCCGCCGAGAACTCTATGTCTCTGATGTGGTACCCGCCGAGGTTGACGTGCATCAACCCGGGGATGGCTTCGTTGTCATCGGCGTCGCGGTAGTAATGAACCCCCTGCACCAGCGACGAGGCACAGTTGCCGACGCCGATAATCGCCACACGGATCTTCTTGTCGTTCACCGAAGTTGGCCTTTCCTCTGGACTACGGACGCAGCGTCGCACAATATCGTGACGGGCGATTATACCCCTGGCGGGTACCTTTGACAAGCACCCCAAATGGCCAGGTTTTGCTCGCGGGCCACCAAGAGTACTGTTCGCAAGCAGACTCGGGTACCACCGGTTGCCTTGATCCGGCTGGCGCCTTCGGTGTATCCTTGATCAGGCAGGCAGCAGGCCTGCTGCCGCGTTTCCAGGCGGGCTTCACACCCGCTCGAAAACACCGTTCAAGAACCTGTCGGATGAGTGGATGAGTTGTGCCAGGTGCTATGCGCGGAGTGCACAACGCCGCAATGAGAAGCTTTGTTCCCGGGAGGGCTGTGCCCTCTTACACTCCCCCCTCAGGGAGGGGCATGGGGAAACCCGGTTTCCTCGATGTTCACATCAGTTTCACTTGAATGCTGCGCGGGCAGCGTTGCGCCACAGCGCACCTGAACGCCTTAATCTGCAATCCGAAATCTAAAAAGGTTTTACCACACGCTCGCGTCGAGTATACGTCACATCCATGAGCGATCCTGCTACCCCGGTTCTCGCGCCTGAAGAGCAACCACACGGCGATTTCAGCGCCAGCCTGATTGTGCAGGCGGGCGCCGAATTGTACGCCCTACCCGGCGCCTGTATCCGCGAAGTGACGCGCTGGCGGGCGCCCACGCCAGTGCCCGGCGCGCCAGCGGTCATCCCCGGTGTCATCAACCAGCGCGGCAGCATTTTGCCGGTGGTCGATCTGCGGATCGCCCTGGGCTTCCCGGCCGGCGAGCCTGAACGTTCGACTCGCTTTGTCGTCGTTCACTACGCGCCTGCGGCCCTGGCCTTGCTGGTCGACGCTGTGATCGACTTCGTGATTCTCGACAACGAGACGCTCGAGCCACCGCCCACCGGGCGGGCCTGCCTACTCAAGGCCGTGGGCCGTTACGAGCAGCGCCCCCTGGGAGTGATGGACCTCGGCGCGCTGCTTGCTGCCGTCCAGGAGGGGCCGTAGATGCACACCGTAGCCGCTACCACCCTGGCCTTTGAGGTGCAAACGGCCCGGCGGCGCTACTACGTGCCCCGCGCCCACGTCGATCACCTGGGG
This sequence comes from Chloroflexaceae bacterium, assembly GCA_046719255.1. GTDB lineage: Bacteria > Chloroflexota > Chloroflexia > Chloroflexales > Chloroflexaceae > JACAEO01. The sequence continues at coordinate 2,385 of JBDNDG010000372.1, read as the reverse complement.
GCCGCCCCCGCGCCGGAGAGCAACGGAGGCCACACTCGGCCCGTGCTGGCCCGTGACCTCGGGCCATTGCTCGACCCGACGGACGATGGCGCGCCCGGGCGGCAGTCCCTCACCGTGCTGCTGCGACGACGGACCGTCGTGTTACGGGTGCAACGCATCGAGAACCTGGAGCGCATCACCGTCCAACCGCTGGCGCCGCTGCTCCTGCGCCGGCTACGCGCGCCCTGGGTGCTTGGCGTCGTTCTCAGCAATGATCAGCCGGTGCTCGTGCTCGATGCGCGCCGCATTGCCACCGATCTGGCCCTTGGCGTCATTGCGTAATGCGCTTCCAGGCGACCGGTTCGGGCGTCATCGCAACCTCGGCCGCGTCCAGATGCGACAGGCCCGATCTACAATCGTAAAGCTGCAATCTACAATTGCATCAAGGAACTCGCATGCACCAGTCAGCCGAACGTGTTATGAGCGCCCTTCCCGAGCAGTCCCTCCTGCGCGACAACCTCGGGGTGATGCGCCTGCTCATCGCCAGCGGCATCGTCGTGGTTGGCCTCTTCTGGGCCGTGACGATCGGCCTCTGGCTATTCCAGACCGTCGGTAGCGTCGTCAGTGTGGTGGCCTCGCTGATCGCCGTCACCGCCCTGCTGGTGTACCTGGGCGCGTACCACCTGCTCCGCCGCGGGCACACCCTCGCCAGCCGGCGCGTGGTCTTCTATGGCATGCTCCTCGGCGCCGCCTTTGCGGTCTTCTTGCTCGGGGGCACCACCGGACCCCTGACCATGCTTTTCTTCATTCCCATCGTCAGCGCCGGCCTGCTGGGCCACGGCCGCGACGGGCTGCACGTCGCCGCCGGGGCGCTCGTCATCTACACGCTTATGTTCGCCCTCGAAACGGGCGGATGGCATCGGCCCATCCGGCTGCCGGAGTGGATCGATCTCGCGATCTTCCTGATCACCGGCGTCTTTCTGGCGGTGGGCGCCTGGCTCAGCGGGCGCGATCTGTTGCAGGTGATCGCCCAGTCCCAGGAGCGGGCCGAGGAACTGTTGCACAAGACGGAGCAACTCATCGAAAAGAACATCCAGCAGGTAGAACTGGGCAGCGAACTGGCTGCCGCGGCGCAGGAGTTGCAGGTAGCTTCACAACAGCAGGCCAGCGGCGCCACCGAGCAGGCCAGCGCGGTGGCCCAGGTTTCCACCACCATCGAGGAACTGGGCAGCACCGCGCGGCAGATCGCCCAGGCAGCTGAACAGGTCGCCCAGGCCGCCCAGCAGACCCTGGAGAACTTGAGCAGCGGCCAGGACGCGGTTGACGAGAGCATTCACGCCATGGAGCGCATTCGCGGGCGCGTCTCTGACGTCACCACCCGCGTGCTGGGTCTTGGCGAACGTTCGCAGCAGATCGGCGAGATTATTGACCTGATTGACGACATTTCCGATGAAACGCACCTGCTGGCCCTTAACGCCGCCATCGAGGCCGCCGGCGCGGGCGAGCATGGCCGGCGCTTCGCCGTCGTCGCTGCCGAGGTCAAGAGCCTGGCCAACCGCACCCTGGCCGCCGCCAAGGAGGTCAAGGGAGTGATCGCCGAGATCCGCCAGGCCACTTCGGCTGCGGTGCTGGCCGCTGAGGAGGGCAGCAAAGAAGTCGAGCGCGGCGTGGAACTGGCCCACCGTGCCGGCCAGATTATGGACAACATCGTGATGGTGGCCGAACGCACCGCCCAGAGCGCCGCCGAAATCGGCCTCGCCACCGCTCAGCAACAGAGCGCCAGCGAACAGGTGGTGGAGACCATGCGCGAAATCGCCGAAGTGGCGCGCCAGACCGCCCTCGGCTCGCGCCAGATGGCTGAATCGGCGGCCACGCTGACCGCCATCGCCGATCGTTTGCACGGGATCGCCGTTGAAGACCACCATGTGTAGTAGCAACCCCGCCGCGCGCTACGTCCCGCGAGAAATGCATGGATCTGGCTGCGTTCCACCAGCAATTTCGTGAAGAGGCCGCCGAAAACGTCCGCGTGTTACAGGACGGCTTGCTCGCCCTTGAGACGGAAGCCGATACGGGCGTTCGGCGGGCAGCGGTGGACCGGGTCTTCCGCGCCATGCACACGATCAAAGGCTCGGCCCGCGTGCTGGGGTTCGAGCCGATCAGCCGCCTGGCCCACGCCCTCGAGGGCCTGCTCGGCGAGGTGCGCCAGGAACAGCGCCCGTTCGATCGCCCGTTAGCTGACGCCCTGCTGCGCGGCGGTGACGCCTTGCTTGCGTTGAGCGACGCCGCTGTGGCGGGCCAGGCCCCACCGATCGATGTGGAGGCACTGATCGCCAGCCTGCCTGCGAGCGCCGCTACCGTGGCCCCTGCCACGGCAACCACCCCCGCGGTCGCGCCTGCCAATCCCTC
>JBDNDG010000371.1:0-4553 GCA_046719255.1 Chloroflexaceae bacterium | reverse complement strand
CGATCTGTACCGCTGCGACAGTTCATAGGGCGAGACGCCGAACAGGTACTGAAGCCACAGCCAGAGATCGTGCAGCAACTGCTGGAGCACGCCGTTCTCCAGAAAGCGACGCGCGGAGGTGACCACTTCGGCAGGCACGACATAGACTTCGGTGCGCGCCCGAGCCAGTTCGAACAAACGCACATCCTCAAACAGAGGCCAGTCGGGGAAACCGCCCAGTTCGGCGAAAAAGTCACGCCTGATGACGATGCCCTGGTCGCCAAAACTGGTCAGCAGAGAGTCGAACCACATCAACCGCGCGGCAATGTCGAGCAGCCAGTCGTGGACATCAAAGCTCAGGCGAAACTTGGCGATCCGCACCGTGGGATCGGCCAGGATGGCGCGGAGCAGCTCAAAGGCGGCGGGTGGCAGGGTCGTATCGGCGTGCAGGAACACCAGCACGTCACCGCTGGCGCACGCCGCGCCAGCGTTGCACTGCGAGCCGCGCCCGCGTGGGGCAACCACGACGCGCGCCCCCGCCGCGGCGGCCAGTTCGGCGGTGCCGTCGCTGCTGCCCCCATCGGCGACGATGATCTCAACGTTCGGGTCGAGGGCGCGCACGGCGGCTACGCACCCCGCGATATTCGGCGCTTCGTTCAGAGCGGGAATGATGACGCTAAAGCTCAGGTCTGACATAGCTGGCTTTCCTGAGAGCTACGGAGCGGTTGGGGTGGCCGCTGGCTCGGTGGCCGGCGCCAGCGGGGTTGCCGCTGCGGGCGTCTCCTCAAGCTCGTCGGCGGGAATGTTGATCAGCGGCAGCAGCCCCGAGTCTCCACTCATAAAACGTGGCAGAATGCCGTTCCAGCGTTCGATGAAGCGCAGTTGCAGCAACTCGGGCGAAATCACCTCACGTTGGAGGCGCAGCGCCTCGGCCTCGGCCCGGGCGATCTGCAGGCGCGCCTCGGCTTCGGCTTCGGCCCGCGCCACCTGTTGCTGGGCCTCGATCTGGGCCCGCCGCAACTCGCGCTCGGCCCGCAGCGCATCCTGCTCGGCTACCTGCTTGGCCTCAATCGCCCGGCTGAACTCCTCGCTGAAGTTGAACTCGGTGATCGACACCTCTTCCACAATGATACCGCGAGGAGTCAAACGCTCGTTGAGCACCTGGCGGATCGAATCCGACACCAGCGGCCGCTGGGTGATCAGATTCTCGGCGGTGAACTGGGCCGTCGCGGCCTTGACCGACTCCTGAATGGCCGGATCGATGATCTTCGCCTCGTAGTCAACCCCGATCTCCCGCACCAGCGTGGCAACGGAGTCAGGATCCACGCGGTAGTTGAGCACCACCTGCGTGGTCACAATCTGCAGATCCCGCGACGCTGCCGACGACTCGGAGGTGAGGCGCTGGGTTTTGACGTCCACCGGCACCACTTCGGTGACGAAGGGCGCCCGAAAGTGTAGCCCCTCGTCGAACACGCCGGTCACTTCGCCAAAGGTCTTGACCACGCCGCGAGTGCCGGCATCAACGATGGTGGTGGCGTTGACGAGCGCGAATATGGCGATGGCGCCCACCACGGCGATCAATGTCAGGGTGCCGTAGGGCAGGCCCCGCGGCACCCGCAGTACCTGCCCGGGCCCATTGGAAAAAGGCTGAGACATGAGGGTCTCCTGGTCTTCTGCCGGACGGGAGGGGCGTGGGAGGACGTGGCCCTCCGAGTATCACCCGCTCCCATCACGGGGTAGTGCGGCGAAGCCGCATATGTGTCCTGTGAATATTATTGCACAGGTGACCGCTCTCCGGGGAGGTTGAGATGAAAATGGACGAAACGGAATTCCCCCACGCCCCGGGCCAGTGGGCGGGCGTGGCACTCCTCCTGGTCCGGGAAGGCCAGTGTCACGTGCCCAGGCAGGCGTTCATCAGCACGGCAAGGTGCCGTTCCAGCACGCGGTACGAATAGTAGCGGCGGGCGATCGCGTAGTTCAGTTCGACGATTTCGGCTTGCAGGGCCGGGTCGTTGAGCAACCTGCGGGTGGCCTGCACCACCTCAGCCGGGATAAAATCCTGAAACACCAGCACCCGGAAGCCTTTAGGTTTGATATCCACCTGGAAAATCTCGTAGTCGCGCATGATCAACGGGCGGCGGTAGTAGATCGCCTCCAGGAAGGCATTGCCGAAACCCTCGACGGCGGACGGGTAGGTCACCAGGTCGGCGGCGCGGTACACATCGGCCAGGGCAAACACGGGCTGACCGGCGGGAGTCAATTGCGATGGATGGTTGATCACTTCGGCTGCGAAAATGACGCGCACACCCAGCAGCCCGGCGTACTCGCGCAGGTACTCCGCGTAGCTATGGCCCTCGTCGCCCGCGGCGTGAGAGATTACCAGGGTGCAGGGCATCTCCAGGCGGCGGACCAATTCGATGGCGTGCTCGATCCGCTTGCGGGGCACGATGCGCGTGGGTTGCAGCAGCAGATGTTCGTTGGCGCCGACCCCCAGGGCGGCACGCAACTCGGCGGCCGGCCGCGCCGGCGCGGCGGGCGGCGTGTCGAAGTCCATGACATTGGGGATCAGCGTCGAACGCTCACCGATCCGCATCGCCATCTGGCGAGCGGCAAAGGAGTTGATAACCACGTGGCGGATCGATGGCAGCGTCGGGGGAAAGGCCGCGCGCAGGTAGTCACCGGCGGCGTGCACGTTGAAGCGCTCGCGTTCCCACGCAAAATCGTGGTGGTGGGCGATGACCGGAATGCCGGTCTCGGCGATCAGTTCGGCCAGGGCCAGCCCCAGCGGCACGTGCATCGGCAGCGAGAGCACATTCTCGGCAATCAGCAGGTTGAGCCGGTAGACGTTGAGAAAGGTTTGCAGATGCGCTTTCAGATGCTCCTTGAGCCGGTGCACCCGGGCCGAGGTTTCGGGCGAGCGGCGGTAGTCGTCGAAGAGATCACGTTGCACCGCCAGCACGTCGGGGTGGTTGAAATGGGCCTCGGCAACCACGCAGGCGTGATCCGTGGGCCAGTCGCACTCGCCAGCGAAGGCGAAGCAGTGGTGCCCCATACCGTTCAGGAGCGCGGCCCATTTTGCTGCTTCGAGTGAGACCCCGTCGGTGCCTGCGAGTCGCGTGGAGATGAAACCGATCCGTGCCTGGGGGGGATGCATACGCTGCTCTCGCTTTCCTATCTGCAAACGTGAACTCGGGGGCGACCGGGTTGCAGTGTGCCCGTTCCCACCCACCTTCCTTGAGAATAGGCCGCGCGTGGGAGAGTTTGGGAGGGCGGCGCCCTCCCGGGAAACAACCGGCCGGGCGGGGAGAGTTTGGGAGGGCTGCGCCCTCCCAGGAATACGTATGTTCATTCTAGCGTTGTGCGCCCCCGCAAATGGCGCCTGGAGCGCATCGGGACGCCATAGCTGTTGCGCGCCTTACCCTCCGGCCCCCTCACCCTGAGCGGGGGTCAGGTTTGATAGCAGGTCCAACCCGCCAGAACACAACCTTGCGGCTTTCCCGTGGCGCACGGCCAGACCGCAGGGGGCTCTCATTCGCGTAGACGGGCCTGAACTGCCCGTAACACGATGATAACGCACGGCGCTATGGCTTGATGGTACCATAAAGCTGATCACCCGCAAGGGTGGGGCGGGTTTGTTGTGCTCTGGAGCACAGCCAGGTAACTATGCGGCTGCGCCGCACCCTGCCGTGATGAACAGGGGGTTTTTCCTGGAAGGGCGAAGCCCTCCCACACCCTCCCCTCACGGAGGGGCGTGGGGAAACCCGGTTTCCCCATATGTTCACATTAGAACCAATGGAGGTTCGCCGTGTTTCGCACGATTATCCTCGCTACCGATGGTTCCGCCGCTGCCGAACGGGCTGTAGACTATGTCGCGTCGCTGGCCCGGCACTACGGGGCGCGGGTGCTGGTGCTGCACGCCATGGCAGCCCCGCCGGACATCCTCGGCGAGCCGAATTACAGCCAGGCTCTGCGCGCGGCCCTGGAAGAGGCTCGTGGTCTGGTCGAAGATGTGGCCAAGCGGCTGCGTGAGGCAGGGGTCGCCGAGGTCGAAACCGACGTGATCGAAGGGCCGGCCGGCGAGGTTATCCTTGCAGTGGTCGAAACCCGTGCGCCGGATCTGCTGGTGCTTGGCGCGCGCGGGCAAAGCCCCTGGAAGGGCCTGGTGCTGGGCAGTGTCAGTCTGGCCGTGACTCAGCGGGCAAGCTGTCCGGTGCTGGTGATCAAGTAGAAGCCGTGGCCCAAAAAACGCTACCCGTGAAAGCGGCCTCCCTCCCCGTCACGTGTTCAGGGGCGAACAGAACGTATGGTCGCCGCGGGGCGTGATGGCGTGGGGATGCGCTGGTTGGCCCTCACTCCCGCCCCTTCAAAGGGTTTACCTGCTCTGGGATGGCTTTCCTGATGCGCTTCGCAAAACACTCTACCCCTGAGAAGGTTGGGAGGAATATTCGGGTAAACAAAAAAACCGCCTGCGTTCCCCATTGAACGCAGGCGGTTTCATTAGTGGAGCGGGAGACGGGATTCGAACCCGCGACCTACACCTTGGCAAGGTGTCGCTCTACCAACTGAGCCACTCC
>JBDNDG010000370.1:0-4578 GCA_046719255.1 Chloroflexaceae bacterium | reverse complement strand
TGGTGCCGCCCACCTGCACGCGCACCTCGGCGATGACGCCGCCGTGCGTGGCGGTGATCTCGTTTTCCATCTTCATCGCTTCAACGATAAAGAGTACCTGCCCGGCCTCCACCTGCTGGCCCGGTTCGGCGCGCACCGCGACCACGCGACCCTGAATCGGGCTGATCACTCCGTCAACCTTGGGCGCCAGTCCGCCCTTTCTGGCCCCTGCAGCCGGCCGTCGCTCGCCCGTCGCAGCGGGACGCGCGCCGCCAGCGCTGGCAACGGCCACCGGTGCCGGCCCTGCTCCAAAGACCTTCACCCCGAAGCGCCGGTTATTCACCTCCACGGTGAACTCGCGCGGCTCTTCGGGGCCGGGTGCAGCGCCCGGCTCGGGCGGTGGCGGCATAAAGGGCCGGAGTTGCTCAACCAGTTCGGGGTGCTGGCCGATGAAGTTCACCGTAGCCTTCCCGCTGCTGAAGACCGGATGGCTCAGGGCGGCGCGGTAAAAGGGAATGGTGGTAATCACCCCGCCGATGGTGTACTCGGCAAGGGCGCGCTGAGCGCGGGCTATCGCCTCGGAGCGCGTCTCGGCCCACACAATCAACTTGGAGAGCAGCGAATCGTAGAACTGTGGGATCGTATAATCGGCGCGCACGCCACTATCCACGCGCACGCCCAGACCGCTCGGCTCCTGGTAGGTGGTGATCGTTCCCAGCGCAGGGCGGAAATTGTGCAGCGGGTCCTCGGCATTGATGCGGCACTCGATGGCGTGGCCCCGTGGCGTCAGATCCTCCTGGCGCAGCCACAGACGTTCGCCCTGGGCGATACGCAACTGGGCCTTCACCAGATCCACCCCGTAGACCATCTCGGTTACCGTGTGCTCCACCTGGATGCGGGTATTCATCTCCAGGAAGTAGTACTTCCCATCCTGGAAAAGAAACTCCAGCGTCCCGGCGCTCACATAGCCCACCGACTGGGCCAGACGCACTGCCGCAGCGCCCATCTCGGCGCGGATCTCGGGGGTCAGCGCGGGTGAGGGCGACTCTTCGATCAACTTCTGGTGGCGGCGCTGCACCGAACAATCCCGCTCGCCCAGGTGCACCACGTTGCCGTGGGTATCGGCGAGCACCTGGATCTCGATATGGCGCGGATTGTCCAGGTACTTCTCGACGTAGAGAGCACCATTCTTAAAGGCCACTTCGGCCTCGCGGCGGGCACTGGCGAAAGCGTCAGCCAGATCGTCAGGCGAGCGCACGACGCGCAGGCCGCGCCCGCCACCGCCGCCAACGGCCTTAATGGCGATCGGGTAGCCGAACTCGTCGGCGATCCGGCGCAACTCGGTCAGTTCCTCGATCGCCTCCAGGGTTCCTGGCACCAGGGGCACCCTGGCCGCCGTCGCCTCGCGGCGCGCGGCAGTTTTCCCCCCCATCCGCTCCATAGCCTCGGGCGGTGGCCCGACAAACACCATCCTGGCCTCGGTCACGGCGCGGGCGAAGTCGGCGTTCTCGGCGAGGAACCCGTAGCCTGGATGCACGGCGCCTGCGCGAGCCTGATGGGCAACTTCAATGATCCGGGGGATGTTCAGGTAACTCTCCGCCGAAGGCGCCGGACCAAGCAGATAGGCGGCATCGGCATACGCTACGTGGGGCGCGTCACGGTCAGCTTCGGAGTATACGGCCACGCACCGCAACCCCAGTTCCCGACAGGCGCGCATCACACGCAAGGCAATCTCGCCACGATTGGCGATCAGCACGGTGTCGAACATATGCTTCCGCTTACATACGGCCAGTTGTCGGTGAGACCGCAGCCAGGATACTGCAAGACGTACCGCCTCGATGGTGATCGCGCGGCCGGTGTGCGATGGTGGGAGGTCTCGCCGAAACTGGTACCAGGGCGATTCCGAGCGTGCGGCAAGCCCGCTGCGCCGCAGCTAATTGTAGCATACTCCGTCCTGTTACAAGTTATACCCATCGAGTGCGCCAGGGTTGATACAACGTCCTTGAGCGCACGCAGACTTCGCCCCTTCAGGTAGTATCCAGGTGGAATTGAACAAAAGCTGTATACGCACTCCTACCAGAGCGCATTACAATGTCATTGCGGCAATCTGCGATCCGAAATCTGCAATCCGTACGGGATGGTTTCTAGCCACAGCTACTGAGCCTCATCTCCATATCTCCATGCTTCCACGCACGAGAGAGATTTTCGCCTGTCGCCCGTAACTTCACGGCCAGAAACGGCGTTCTTTCTGGTAGAGCAGGGGCGCTGGATCAGCGCAAGGACGATGAGCCGACCTGGATCTCGCCGTGAGCTACGTAACGTCAAGCCAACCTGGAACACGATCTGCCCGGCGCGCGCTGTTCCAGAACGCGCGGTTCGCGGCGCTCCCTGCCCCCACGCCGTCCCGCCCCCTGGCCCGCGTGCTGGTCAGCGACGATGATCCGGACATCCGCCAGATTTACGCCCTGCTGCTGACCAGTCACGGCTTCGAGTACATCGGCGCGCCCGCAGGCGCCGGTCCGGCGACGCTCGAGCTGGCGGCCCGCGTGCAGCCCCACTTGCTGCTCACCGATGTCCACAAGCCCGGCTTCGATGGTCATCGTCTGCGGGAGATGCTGCGCGCCAATCCGGCTACTGCCCACATTCCCGTGCTGACCGTCTCGACCATGGATCCGATGAGCGACCCGCGTCTGGCCGGAAGCGGTCCTCTCGACGACTACTTCCTCAAGCCCTTCACCTTTGAGGCGCTGCTCTACCGTGTGGCTGCCCTGCTGCCGTTAGGCGCGGCGGCCCACGATCAACTGGTGGCGCGGGCGCAACGCTTCACTTGCTACGAGCACTTCCACCCGGTCACCGGTCTGCTGTGCCTGCACACTCTGTCGAACGCCCTGCCCACGCTCACCGGTCGGCCAGGCTGGGCAGCTACAGCCGTGAGCATTGGTGGTTTCGCGGCGCTGGTGCGACGCTGTGGCCGCCCGGCGGCTGAAGGGGTGCAGGCCCGTCTGGGCGCCCTTGTGCGCGCAGTGGCCGGGCCGGAGGTGTTCGTCGCGCACCTCGGCTTCGACCCGCAGGTGGCCCTGGTCGGCCCGCGTGAGGCCGTCGCCGCGACCACCAGGGCGCTGGTGGCCCGCTTTGAGAGCGTCCAGCAGGGGGTTGCCCGCCACGCCTCCCCGCTCCCTCCGCCCCGGCTCCGTCTCTACCACACTGATGATCGCGCAGGCCTGGAGCTTGGCCTGCTGGCCCTGCGCGCCGCGCTGCGCGGCGAACCAGGCGCCACCTGACCCCGCCCTGCTCCTATGGGTCTACCCCACTCCCGGGAGCGCGGGCAGTTTGCCCGCATCCAGACCACTGCGGGCGAGACGCCCGTGCCCCCGGGGTGGCGCTTTCCCCTTCAAAGGGTTTCACCTGCTCCGGGATGGGCTTCCTGATGCGGCAACACGCCTCGGGGCGCGGGGGAAATGCGCCTACGAATGGGAAACGAATATACGAATGCGCCAGGGAGACGCGCCAACCCGGCAGCCCTTCACCCTGCTAAAAGCCCACGCGCTCCTGGCCCTTGAGGTTCAGCAGACTCCGCACCTCGGCGGGCGTGGCAATCGGCCGGTCGAACTCTCCGGCAATCCGCACGATCTTCTCCACCAGTTCGTGGTTCCGGCCCAGCACGCCCCGACGCACGAAGATGTTATCCTCCAAACCCACACGGGCATGCCCGCCGAGCATAATCGCCGCGGTGCACATATGAAACTGCTGGGGATAGCCCGCGCCGATCACCGACCAGCGGTAGCCGTCGGCGCCGAAGAGGCGGGTAGCCGTGTCGAGCAAGTGGGTCAGATCGTAAAGCGTGGCACGGATGCCTCCCAACACACCCATCACAAACTGCAACCAGATCGGTTTTTCGACCAGACCTTCGCTGAGCATAAACTCAAGGTTGTAGAGATGGCCGACGTCGTAGATCTCGAACTCCGGTCGGGTATCGGTCTTGCGCATCTCTTCAAGGAAGTGTCTGATGCTGGCGAAGGTGTTGGGGAAAATAAAATCCTCACTCCCCTTGAGCCACCGGGCCTCCCAGGGGAAGCGGTAGTCGTCGTCCTTAAAACGTCGCGCAATCGGATGGACCGAGAAGTTCATCGAACCCATATTGCAGGTTGCCAGTTCCGGCTGCCAGGTCGGCACCACACGCACCCGGTCAGCGGGGGCCATACCCACTCCGCCGCCGGTGGTGGTGCAGATCACCGCGTCGGTGCGGGCCTTGATCGCCTTGAGAATGGCGCCAAAGAGTTCCATATCTGACGCCGGGGCGCCATTCTCAGGGTTCCGGGCGTGAATATGGATGATCGCCGCGCCAGCGCGGGCGCAGCGTTCGGCATCCTCGGCCAGGTGTTCGATGGTGTAGGGCAGATACGGGGTCTGGGTCGGTACCGTTACCGCGCCGGTCAGCGCGGCCGTGACGATCAACGGTTCCATAGCACCTCCTGATGTGAACATATGGGGAAACCGGATTTCCCCAACCCCCTGCCTGCCGGGGTGGCAGGCCCGCCGCACCGGGAGGGTTCGGGAGGGCGCAGCCCTCCCGGGAGAATCGCTGCTAGACCATCGGAG
>JBDNDG010000037.1:0-19489 GCA_046719255.1 Chloroflexaceae bacterium | reverse complement strand
GCGGCGTCGAGCCGGGCGATCTCCTCGGGGGAGAGGCCGAGTTCTTCGAGGGAGAAGGGGGTCAGCTCGGGTTCGGCAGCAGCCGGCTCAGCAGCGGGTTCCGCAGGCGCCTGCTCCCCGGCCCGCCCTGCCGCCGCTGCTGCCGCAGCAATGCCAGTGATCGCCGCTCCTTCTTTGGGAAGCCGGAACTCGCCCGCGAAGCGGTTCTGCACGTCAGCATCATCTTCGCGCAGCGAAACATCGTCGTGCGAAAAATAGTCGCTCTGCTCGAGCTCCTCGTCGGCAATCGGACGAAGCGGTTCGGGCTCATGAGGCGGCAGGGCGGACGCCCGTGCCTTCAACCGATCGAAGATGCTCCCCTGAACTGGCACCTCTTCTTCCTGCCGATTGACGAAGGCCGGCTTTGGTCTGGCCGAGGGTTGTTGCCAGCTATAGGCCCCTTCCCGCTCCACTTCCTCAGCCGGCGCAGGAGGTGCTGCCGCGGGGGGCTCGTCGACGGAAAAGGCCCGCAGCGAAGGCGGCAATTCGTCCGCAGCCGCTTCGAAGCTCGGGGCATTCAGATCGAACTCGTCCAGCGAGAAGGGCGTAATATCACCCAGATCAAGCTCTTCGGATGCCGGCGCTTCGGTGGCGCCGCCGGCGCTGCCGATCTCGCCGGACGCAAACCCCGTTTCCCTGGAGGAGAAGGGGGCCGGCTCCGGCTCGGCAGGGGCAGTGGCAGCTTCGCCGGAGGCGGCTTCGAGCCGGGCGATCTCTTCGGGGGAGAGGCCGAGTTCTTCGAGGGAGAAAGGCTCCAGCTCCGGCTCGGCGGGGGCAGTGGCGGCTTCGCCGGAGGCGGCTTCGAGCTGGGCGATCTCTTCGGGGGAGAGGCCGAGTTCTTCAAGGGAGAAGGGGGCCAGCTCCGGCTCGGCGGGGGCAGTGGTGGCTTCGCCGGAGGCGGCTTCGAGCTGGGCGATCTCTTCGGGGGAGAGGCCGAGTTCTTCGAGGGAGAAGGGGGCCAGCTCCGGCTCGGCAGTTTCGGACACGGCCGGCGGCCGGGCAATCCCCTCCAGATCTTCGACCGACTCCTCGGCGAGAGTCGCGGGCAAGGCTACCGCCGGCGGCGACGAAAGCGGCTCGGGTTCGGCGCGCAGCTGGGCGATCTCCTCCTCGCTCAAGCCGAGATCGGCAAGGGAGAACGGCTCCAGTTCAGGTTCTTCAGGCGCCGCGGGACGTTGGGGAGCGGCGCTGTCAATATCTTCCAGCGAAAACGGAACGATCCCGCTCGAAGTATCGAGATCCACCCCGCGCTCCGTCGGTACCGGGGGCTCCATCGCCAGCAGGCTGGCGAGCAGATCATCAGCATCGAAGCTGGTCTGCCCGGTGGCAGAGGCTTCGGCTGCCCCCCAGGCAGGCACCAGCCGCTCCGGTTCCTGCTCGGAGACCACCACCGCAGCAGCGGCGACCGCAGCTTGAGCAGCGCGGCGCTCGGCCTCTTCCCGGGCGCGACGCTCCGATTCTTCTCGGGCGCGACGCTCGGCCCAGGTTGCCTCGTCCCAGGAGGGGATCTGCACATCAGGGGCAGGCAATTCGGGAAGCGTCTCGAACAGGCTCCGCGCAGCCTGCTGATAGGGATCGAGCCGTTGTGCCTGGCGCCAGAAGACCTCACCCTCCGGGTCGCCGGAGGCCAGCTTGATGTAGCCGAGCAGCAGATTGGCTTTCAACACATCGGGGCGCCGGGCCAGGATCTCGCTGCACACCTCCGCAGCCTGCTGCTCCTGCTGGTTGCGCCAGAGGGCCTCGGCCAGGCCCACCCGGGCATCGAAGCGCTCGGGCATTTCCTCGATGACCCCGCGGTACTCCTGGATGGCCTGCGGCAGCATATGACCCTTGGCGTAGAGGCGCGCCAATCCAGGTCGGCTCAGGCGCAGGGTTGCCCCCTCGCTGCCCCAGATATCAGTGTAGAGGCGCAGGAGCTGGCTACGCAGCTCGGGCATATCCGGGCGCACTTCGAGCGCCTGTTCGAACTCGGCGACCGCGTTGTCCAGTTTGCCCTGGCGCTCGTAGGTAATGCCCAGGCCAACATGGGCGGGGATGTCCTCCGGGTCAGCCCGCAGCACGCGCGCAAACGCGGCTTCGGCCTGCTCGAACTGTCGCCCGGCAAGATATGCCTCGCCGAGAATGCGGTGAGCCTCGAGACTCTCTGGGAAATGCTCCAGGATATGTTGAGCCACACCGATCGCCTGCTCAACCTTATTGGCCTCAAGGTAGCTACGGGCCTGATCGTATGCGGCTTGCAGGCTCATCGTTGCCATGCTAACGCCTCCTGTTGTCCCTTAGGCATTGGTTTTGCTGCGCAGCCATGTCGCTATCTGTTTGGGGAAGGGGTGGAGGGCCATACGCTCCGCGGTCCTTTTGTTCCGCCTGTCCTGGTGCAGAGGCAGGCCGAACAACCGGGCACGGGGAGGCCGTCCTCCCGCGCCTCTCCAAACGCAGGGGTGTGTTATTGCAGGTGTTCGCGAGTACACCAGCATAATGTGTCAAGTATACGGCCACTCTGGAACCGGTGTCAAGGCGAAGAGCGGGTCTTTTCTGCGCGCAGGCGCTTAAAAACAGGACAAAATCGTTTACTCGCGTGCTATTGTAGCACGCCAGTATTACCTGTCGCAACCACCGGGTGGCAAAACTACCCCGCACCCTCCAGTACGTTTGTCAACGGGAGGGCCAAGTCCTTGTTTTCCCGGGCCTCTCCCGGCGGGAGGGTTCGGGGCATTCTGCCCCCTTCCAGCCTCACCCTGCCGGGGGGAGGTGCCTGATTCCCGCCCGTATCTCCCGCGAGGGGAGGGGGGGAAGCCCGGTTTCCCCACGCCCTCCCGGCGAGGCGGGTACAGGAAGGCATAGCCTTCCCGGATAAACATTCCAATGGGTACAAGAATAACCGGCCAGCATGACGGGAACATTACCGGCGCCGCATACAAAGCGCGGCACATACGTGTGCCGCGCTCGATGATGCTACTGGTCGGGGCGACTGGATTTGAACCAGCGACCTCCTGAACCCCATTCAGGTGCGCTACCGGTCTGCGCTACGCCCCGCATCGTGTTGGATTATAGCGCCTCGTGGCGCTTGCGTCAACTCAACTGTCGCGCCAGATCATCGAGGCGAACGTGCCCAGTACCGCCCCGAAGAACAGACCGCCGCCGCCCCAGGCCAGCGCGGAGCGCAGGAGGAACCTGGCCCAGAAGGCCACTCCGGCCTCCGGGGGGATCTCCCCAAGGGCATAGCCTACCAGGACGTTAAACAGCGTGCCGATCAGGATGGCAAAGCTGGCCAGGGCCAGGGCGCCACGGAAGGCCCAGCGCAGGCGCCGGCGCAGCGTTGGATCGAGGCGCGACTCGGAAGCCATAGGCATCCTCAGCCAGGGTTACGCACCGTCGCTCCGATGGCTCGCCGCAGGTTTCCCCACGCCCCTCCCTGTGAGGATTTGGGAGGGCGCAGCCCTCCCAGGAGAAGCTCTTTATCGCTCTTGTAGGGTGCGGCGCAGCCGCATGGACGGCTGCAGTCCTAATGACGCTGCTCGATGGGCGTGTAGGGCACGTCCAGCGGGCCAATGTACTCCGCTTCAGGGCGGATGAGGCGGTTGTCGGAGTACTGCTCGTAGACATGGGCCGTCCAACCGGCAACGCGGCTGATGGCAAAGATCGGCGTGAACAGGTCAATGGGCACGCCCAGGGTATAGTAGACCGAGGCAGAATAGAAATCAACGTTGACCGGGAGGGACTTTTCGGTCTGCACAATGGCGCGAATGCGCTCGCTCATCTCGAACCAGCGCCGATTGCCAGTAGCATCAGCCAGCCGAGCGGCCAGGCGTTGCAGCCAGAGCGCCCGGGGGTCGTCCGCCTTGTACACGCGATGCCCGAAGCCCATGATCTTCTTCCGGGCGGCCAGGGCCCCGCGCATGTACTGATCGACGCGCTCGGGGTTGCCGATTTCGAGCAACATACGCATCACCTGCTCGTTGGCCCCGCCGTGGAGTGGCCCCTTGAGCGTGCCGATGGCCGATACGATTGCGCTGTGCAGGTTCGAGAGCGTGGAGGCGGTAATGCGCGCAGCGAAGGTGCTGGCGTTCAGGCCGTGATCGGCGTGCAGAATGAGGCACTGGTCGAGCACGCGCGCCGTCTCCGGGTCGGGTTCGACGCCGGTGAGCATGTACAGGAAGTTGGCGGCGTGGCTGAGATGCTCACTGGGAGTGACTGGCCATAGCCCGTTGCGAATGCGCTCCCAGGCGGCGACAATCGTTGGCAGCGCGGCGGTGAGCCGGATGGACTTGTGGACATTGGCTTCCAGCGAGTTGTCGCCGGTTTCCGGGTCAAACGGTGCCAGCGCCGAGACCGCGGTTCGCAGCACGCCCATGGGCGAGGTCTTCTTGGGTAGCAGCAGCAGGAGGGCGATGATCTCGTTGGGGACGAGGCGGTTCTCGGCCATCTTGCGCTTGAAGCTGTCAAGTTGTCTGGCAGTGGGCAGATCTCCGTACCAGAGGAGGGCGGTGGTCTCTTCAAAGGTCGAATGCTCGACCAGTTCATTGATGTCAATGCCGCGGTAAAACAGGCGCCCGTTGATCCCATCGATGAAGCTGATCCCGGTCTGCGCGGCGATGACCCCTTCCAACCCTCGGCTCGACGACGTCATAGCGATCTCTCTCCTGATGCTCGTAGCTGTCGGGAAGCCGCGTGCGGGGCGTAGCGCGGCGAGGCCGGGCTACGCGGCTGAGGTAACCGTTCACGGGGAGCGTGGCGGGCGCGGCGCTCCGCCGCGCGGTGGCGCGGGTCATGGGGCCCGGTCGAGCCACCGCGCTCGCCGGCGCTGGTTGAACGGAGAGCCGGACGGAGCCACGCCTATCCAATCACGATACAGGTGACCGTGCGTTTGATGCCCTCGACGCCCTGGATCTGGTTCATCACCAAACGGCCGATGTTGCGCGGATCGGGCGTCTGCACCGTGGCGATGATGTCGTAGGGGCCGGTTACCGCATCGGCGACGCTTACCCCCTCGATTGCGCGCAGAGCGGTCAGCACCTCGGCGACGCGCCCGGATTCGGCTTCGATCAATACATACGCCTTTGCTTCCATAGCACGGTTCCTCCTCATTGCGGAGCGACGCCTGACTGCTTGCTCGCCGCGCTTGCGACCGCGCCGGTGGCCCATCACCCGGGAGCGTCCCTACGCGCCAGCGCCCTGGTCAGCTACCGGGTGGCGTGAGCAAATCACGCACAAACGCTGCTGCTCCGCTGACCAGTTGGCCCGGTGGCAGGCGCTCCAGGTGGGCCAGCAACGCGCTGCCGACAATTGCGCCATCGGCCAGACGGGCCACTTCGGCCACGTGGCTGGCGTTGCTGATGCCGAAGCCAACGACCAGCGGCAGGTCGCTGTGACGGCGAACCCGGGCGATGACCTCGCCGAGGTTGGCGGCAAGACTCTGGCGCGCGCCGGTCACCCCGGTAAGGGAGACCACGTAGATGAAGCCGCTGGCCTGGGCGCCAATCGTCGCCACGCGCTCTTCCGGTGTGGTTGGGGCCACGAACATGATGGTATCGAGGCCGCAGGAGCGGGCGGCGGCGCGCAGTTCGGCCGACTCTTCGGGGGGCGCATCGGGCACGATCCAGCCATCGCCGCCTGCGGCGGCCAGTTCGCGGGAGGCGCGTTCGATCCCGTAGCGCAGCAGGGGGTTGTAGTAGCCCATCAACAGCAGCGGCGCCTGTGTACCCCGTTCGCGGAGCGTGGCCACGGTACGCAGGCAATCTGCCAGGGTGATGCCGTTTGCCAGGGCCCGTTGCGCCGCGCGTTGAATGGTGGCCCCGTCGGCAAGTGGATCGGAGAACGGAACACCCAGCTCAAAAATGCTCGCGCCGGCTGCCTCCATTGCTGGCACCAGGTCGAGGGCGCTATCCCGTTCAGGGAAGCCGACGGTGAGGAAGGGCATAAGCGCGATGCGGCCCTCGGCTCGCAGGCGGGCGAAGGTTGTAGCAATACGGCTCATAGCGATGGCGTGGCATGACGCGCCAGGGTTCAGTAGAGGCTATCATACCACACCTGGCCGGGGCGTGCTGAGGTGAACATAGCCCGCGCACGCGAGGGTCTGGAAGGGCGCAGCCCTCACGATTCGCCCGCCCGTGGAGAGGGTCTGGAAGGGCGCAGCCCTCCCGGGAAAAACCTGCTTTCACCGTGTTGTCGTGCGGCGCCGCCGCAGAGGCCCGAGATGAACATCAGGGAATCCGGGTTTCCCCATCCCCGGCCCATGGGGTGGCAAGCCCTCCCCACCGCCGGAGGCCCATTTGCATCGGCCTTGCGTATCGTGATGCTTCTTATATCGCTGTTGTGTGCTGCGTGCTATAATATGACAAAAGATCTGCTGGAATGGTGAAGGTGGGACGCCCGGAGTTCCCCGCGCTCCTGCCGGATGGCGGCAGCGGTGTGGGCGTGGCTCGCCCGGACTCCACCAGGTGGCCGTGGAGCAAGCAGAGGGGCACCGTTCCCCTCCGGCGAGGACGGCGGTTCATTGGGGAGGGGACGTGCAGCGCAGGAGTGTCTGGCGAGGAGTGTGGCGATGGCAACAGGCAGAATGCTGATGCGCCCGGTGGAGAGCGCGCGGCGCTGGCTCGATCGGAACCCGGCTGTGGCGCGCTGGCTCGGCGTCCTCAGACTCGGTCTGTTTCAGTTCGGTATGGGCGTTTCGCTGGCGCCCCTCACGGGCACGCTCAACCGTGTGCTGATCGACGAGTTGCGCATCCCCGCCGTGGCGGTGGGGTTTCTGCTGGCCATCCACTACTTCGTGTCGCCTGCGCGCGCGATGATCGGCTTTCGCTCCGATGTTGATCGGGCCGCAGGGAACTGGCGCACCCCGTACCTGGTCTTCGGCGCCATGCTTACCTACGGTGGCCTGGCAACCGCGCCCTTCTCGCTCATCCTCCTGAGCGGCGATGGGGCCCTGACCTTCCCCGTCGCCATGGTCGTCTGCACGCTGATCTTCCTGGCCTACGGCATCGGCGTGAATGCGGTCGAGACGATCTATCTGGCGACGGTGAGCGATATTACCCCTTCCCGCGAGCGCGGTCAGGTCCTCGGCGTGCTGTGGATCATGCTGGTGCTGGGCACGATCTTCAGTTCGATCGTCATGGGCCAGTTGCTGGTGCGCTACGACCACATCCGTTTGATCCAGGTGATGCAGGGCTCGGCGGTGGTGTTTGTCGCCCTGACATTTGTGGCGATGTACAACCAGGAACGCCTCAAGCCCAACGGGAAGCTGGAAGATGTCGGCGAGCCGATCCGGGTGCGCCAGACGTTGCTCGAGTCGGTGCGTTTGCTGGCTGCCCAGCGCCCGCTGCGTAACCTGTTTGTCGTCCTCTTTCTGGCGACACTGGGCTTCGCGACCCACGATGTGCTGCTGGAGCCGTATGGCGGTCAGGTGCTCAGGATGAGCGTGGCGCAGACTACCCAGCTCACTGCGTTGTGGGGTGGGGGCATGCTGCTGGGCATCGTTCTCTCGGCGGTGCTCCTCTGGCGCGGGCGCTCGCCAGTGCCGCTCATTGCCGGTGGCTGCCTGGTGGGTTTGATGGGCTTTCTGGTGGTGACGCTCTCCAGCAGTGAGGCGCTGGTGAATCCCTTCCGCACCGGCGCCACGCTGATCGGCGCGGGGCGAGGCGTGTTCATTGTGGGCGCCCTGGCTCTGGTGATGAGCCTGGTGGATAAGAACCACGCCGGTCTCTTCATCGGGCTCTGGGGTATCACGCAGGCCCTGGCCCAGGGCTTCGGCACCATCGGCGGCGGCCTGATGCGCGACCTGGTGCAGCGCGCCACCGGGGATGTGGCCCTCGGCTACACGGCGGTCTACGCCACCTCGATGAGCCTGCTGGCGCTGTCGGTGCTGCTGCTCGCCGTCTTGCGTCTCGGGCGCCAGATCCGCAGCGGAGTGGTGCGCTCCCCCTGGTCCAGCCTCGACCAGGCGAATGTTGACCAGATTATTTTCTAGTGGTCCGACAGGCCGGCTGTGAAGGATGATCGCGGAAAGGGCCGCGCCCTTCCACGTCCCGCTCCGGCTGCCTGCAAGGCGCTCCTGCAACGCCCACCGGCGCTGATGGTGGGATGTTCACGCGTCGGAGCTGCCGGGAAGGGGCGTAGAACCACCCGCTCGTCAGGGTGGAACGGGAACGTGCCGTGCTCCACCCCTATCCCCGTCTGGAGGCGCGAACCGGAACCCGTGGCGACGATCACTTCCCCAGCGTGGCGAGGAACTCGGCATTATTCCTGGTCTTGGCCATGCGCGCGAGCATCAATTCGGTGCCCTCGTTGTCGCCGACCATGCTTACCATGCGCCGCAGCGCATAGGTCTGGCGCAGCGTGGTTGGATCGAGGAGCAACTCCTCGCGGCGCGTGCTGGAGCGCTGGATGTCAATGGCGGGGAAGATGCGCTTCTCGGCCAGTTTGCGGTCGAGATTGAGCTCCATGTTACCGGTGCCCTTAAACTCCTCGAAAATCACATCGTCCATTTTGCTGCCGGTATCAATGAGACAGGTGGCGATGATCGTCAAGGAGCCGCCCTCTTCGATGGCCCGCGCCGAGCCGAAGAAGCGCTTGGGCGGATAGAGCGCGGCGGGGTCAATCCCACCGGAGAGCGTGCGTCCCGAGGAGGGCATGGCAATATTGTAGGCGCGAGCGAGGCGGGTAATCGAGTCCATCAGGATCGCCACATGGCGACCGTGCTCCACCTGACGGCGGGCGCGTTCAAGGGTCAGTTCCGCCACCTTAATGTGATCCTCAACCGGCTCATCGAAGGTTGCGGCAATCACCTCACCCTTGACCGAGCGGCGCATATCGGTGACTTCCTCAGGACGTTCACCGATCAGCAAGACGATCAACTGCACATCGGGGTTGTTCGTAGTGATGCCATTGGCAATCGCCTTGAGCAGCATCGTCTTACCGGCCTTGGGCGGTGCGACGATCAGCCCGCGTTGCCCGCGCCCGATGGGGGCGATCAGATCAACCAGGCGCGTGGAGAGGATGTTTGGCTCGGTAGCCAGCACCAGTTGTTGAAAGGGATGGACCGGGGTCAGCCGTTCGAAGACGGGGCGTTTCTGGGCCTCCTCGGTGGGAACGTCATTGACCTTCTCGACCCAGAGGAGCGAGGGGTAGCGTTCGCCTTCGCGTGGCGGGCGTATGCGCCCGGTGATGTGATCGCCAGTGCGGAGGCCGAAGCGGCGGATCTGCGATTGGGCCACATAGACATCGTCAGGACCGGGCAGCAGGCGTGGCCCGCGCAGGAACCCGAAGCCTTCTGAGCCGATCTCAAGAATGCCGCTGCCAATCGCAGTGGCGGCGCTTTCCGGGGGTTGGACATTTTCAACCGCGGCGCCATTCTGGGT
This sequence comes from Chloroflexaceae bacterium, assembly GCA_046719255.1. Classification (GTDB taxonomy): domain Bacteria; phylum Chloroflexota; class Chloroflexia; order Chloroflexales; family Chloroflexaceae; genus JACAEO01. Next base: position 10,097 of record JBDNDG010000037.1, on the reverse strand, counting down.
TGCGGCGCCATTCTGGGTTGTGGCGCCTTCGGTGGTGGCGCTCTTCTTTGATGTACGTGCCATAGATTTGTTATACTCCCAGCAGATACAGTGAACTGGATATCGCAATAAGACGTCAGACGGTCATGTGGCTGCGTCGCACAACGCCAGAACGAACCTGATTGGTTCCTGGGAGGGCGCAGCCCTCCCAAACTCTTCCCGCTGGTGGGCTGTTTCTGGGAGGGCGCAGCCCTCCCAGACCCGATGGGGAGGGCATGCCACTCCTCTCCTGGGAAGGCGCAGCCTCTCGAACCCTTTGCGGACAAGAGACCCGGGGGGGCGCAGCCCTTCCCGCGGGCAGTGGGGTGGGAAGGCCGTTACCCGACTACGGCGCGCCGCTGCCGTATCGCCGGGGGCGACGCGCAGCGGCCAACCGTATGCGCCCTCTCGACCCTGAGGGAACGGCAGCGCGGGTACGTGCCAGGGTGTGTTCGGGGCGCAAGGCGGCACAGGGACCGCCTGCGCCAGTGCGAAACAGGGAAACGTTCAGAGGTGAACGTTAGAGGAGCGCGAGGCCAGACTCAGGCCATCGCAGACTCGGTGCTGTCGGGCAGCAGCTCATCGGTGGCGGAGTCATCACCCTCGGACAGGGCGGGCTGTTCGGCACCCTCAAGATAGCCGGCCCTGGCGAGGTGCGTGCGGATCTCCTCTACCCCCTTGGGGCCAAGGTTGCGAATGCCCTGCAACGCGCGCTCGTCGAGTTCGAGCAACCGCCCGATCGTCGTAATATCAGCGCGGCGCAGGCTATTGTATGTTCGCGTGCTGAGGCCCAGTTCGTCAATCGTGCGGTTGTAGACATCGGGAGGGATGGTGCGACCGGCGGGCGTGGGCAGCTCGGCGATTGGCTCGGGCTGATCAAAGGCTGCGATGCGCCCGAAATGCTGGTTCAACACCTGGGCAGCGTGGCCCAGCGCATCACCGGGCTTAATCGTCCCATCGGTCCAGATCTCGATCACCAGGCGTTCCAGCGCCTGGCTCTCCTCACCTCCGATACGTTCGACGAGAAAGTTCACCTGAGGCACAGGATTGAAGAGCGCGTCTACGGCGATCTCCCCAATGTTCAGGCCGCTATTGTTATCGGCCAGACTGGTGCCGCGCCCCCGTTCCGCCGTGAGCTGCATTTCCAGCACCGAGTCGTCGTCAATCGTACAGAGATAGTGGTCGAGATTGACAATCTCTACCGTGCTGGGAGCATCAATATCACGGGCATACACCGGACCCGGGCCGCGCTTGATCAACTGCATCGTCACCGCGCGCTCGGAGTAGGAGCGCAGGCGGATCCCTTTAATGTTGAGCACCAGTTGCGTGCCATCTTCAAGCACCCCGGGGATGGTTGAAAACTCGTGGATCACCCCGCCGATCTTGATGCGGGTAATTGCCGCGCCGGGAATGGATGACAACAACACGCGACGCAGGGCGTTTCCGAGAGGACCGGCGTGCCCGACCTGCAGCGGCTCGATGGCAAACCGTCCATAGTTCGTGCCCGCCGCAACCAGGTGGACCCGTGGCTGAGCGACCAGTAAATCCGTTTTTGGCATGGCTCTCTCGTCGTGTTCCCGCCGCGCAAGGGGGGGATAAATGCCAATGTGGGCGCACGCATCAGCGTCGCCCAAAATACCTCTGCTAACTCCTTCCAGGCACACCGTCATCATTGTACTGCATATTGGCAAAGGATGCAAACCCGGATTCTCCGTAACCGCAGGGCCGATACGCAGTCTGCCCGCGGCGGTGGGGTACAGGGCGACCACGTCGCCGCAACGACGGGGTTGGGGAAAGCCGACATCGTTCGTGATCCGGCACGTCGCGGGTCACGCTGAGCGCAGCCGCCGCCCTGAGCGCAGTCGACGGGGAAGCATCTCGGGGCCGGGACCATGCGCGTTGCTCGGGGTGACCTGGAACGTGCCGGATGCGCCATTTAGCCGTTCCTCGGGCGGAGGAGCCGCGCCGAGTTGGCTAGAATGCCCAGATCGGGCAGCGATTGGGCGGCGGCGGCCAGCACCGGCGGCAGGAGGCCTGCGGCGGCCAGGCTCAACCCGATCAGGTTGTAGGCTACGGTAAACCCCAGGTTGAAGCGCACCACCCGCATCGTGCGCTGCGCCAGGCGCAGCACCTCGGGCAGGAGCATCCAGTCGTCGCGCATGAGCGCCACGTGAGCGGCCTCGAGCGCAATATCGCTGCCGGCCACCCCCATAGCCACGCCCACATCGGCCTGCGCCAGCGCCGGGGCATCGTTGACCCCATCGCCAACCATGACCACCCGGTGACCCCGGGCCTGGTAATCGCGCACAATGGCTATCTTATCCTCCGGCAGCAGCTCGGCCCGATAAGCGACGCCGAGGCGTTCAGCCAGTGCTGCGGCGGCAGGCGCGCTGTCGCCGGTCAGAATGACGATCTCACCGATGCCCGCCTGCCGAACCGCGGTCAGAGCGCGGGCAACTTCGGGTCGCTCGCCATCGGCGGCCCCCAGCACCGCCGCGGGCGCGCCGTCAAGTGTAACAAAGAACAGCGTCCGCCCGGCGGCCACCAGCTTCTCCGCCACAGGCGGCAAGCTGAAGCCGGGCGGCAGCAGCCGGGCATTGCCGACGGCGACGTCCAGGCCGTTGACGTCGGCGTGCACGCCCTGGCCGGGGAGGGCGGTGAACTGCCGCGGCGCCGGGAAGCTCAGACCGCGCTCGATGGCCGCCAGGCGCACCGCTTCGGCCAGAGGGTGTTCGGAGTAACGCTCGGCGGCTGCGGCCAGCGCCAGCACCTCGGCCTCGCCGTACTCGCCCAGGGCGATCACCTCAGTAATGCGTGGCCGACCCAGGGTCAGCGTGCCGGTTTTGTCCACCAGCAGCACATCGGCGCGAGCCAGAGCCTCAAGGTAGCGTCCGCCTTTGATCAACAGGCCCCGGCGAGCAGCGCCGCCGATAGCCGCCAGCACCGCTACCGGCGTAGCCAGGGCGAATGAACACGAACAGGCCACCACCAGCACGGCCGCTGTCGCCAGCGGGTCGCGTCGCAGGAGCAGGGTGAGCACAGCCAGGGTCACCACCACCGGCAGCAGCCAGGCGGCGAAGCGGTCGGCCAGACGCTGCACTTCGGCCCGCTGAGCCTCGGCTTCCTCGACCAGGCGCACGACCTTGCCGAAGGTGCTCGCCTCGCCCACCCGTGTCGTGCGCACCCGCAGGCTCCCGAACTGAGCGATTGTGGCGGCGAACACGTTAACCCCCGGCCCGGCTTCTACCGGCATCGGCTCGCCGGTAATCGCCGCCTGGTTGATGGTTGCCTGACCGGCGATGACCTCTCCATCCACGGGGATCTGTTCGCCGGGGCGCACCACCACCACATCGCCGGGGCGCACGGCGGCAATCGGCACTTCGACCTCGACGCCCTCGCGCTCGACGCGCGCCATCCGTGGAGCCAGGGCATCGAGCCGGCGCACCGCCTGCCGTGCCTGCTCGGCAGTGAACCGTTCGACCCAATCGCCGACGCGCATGAAGAACACCACCACTGCCGCCGTCGCCCATTCGCCGACGGCCAGCGCTGCCAGCACCCCCAGGCTCATCAGCGTGTGCGCAGTCACCTGCCGGCGGAGGGCCGCGCGGATCACGCCGGCGAAGACCGGCCAGCCGGCCAGCACCACAAGTCCGCTGCCGAGCCAGAACGGCACCCTGTCCGTGATCGTCGCGAGCAGGCCCAACCATTCGCCCACAACGACGACAAACAGGACCGCTCCGAATATCAGACCAAAGAGGATCAGCGCGCGCCGCGCCAGGGCGGTCCCCGCCGCCTCGTCACGGCCCGCTGGCGCGGGAGCGGTGTCCGGCACCTGGTACCCCGCGGCCTCAACCGCCGCCCGTACCACCTCGGGCGTGAGCCGGGCAGGATCGCCGCGGATGATGGCCTTCTCCGCCGCCAGCAGCACCGTCACCGCCTCCACCCCGGGCAGGCCGGCGATGGCCCGTTCCACATGCGCGGCGCATTCGGCGCAGTCCATGCCACATACGGGAACTTCGATGGTCTCAGGCATATGCATGCTGGTGGTCACAGGTATCGAATGTGTACCCACTGCGGATGAACGATGGGTCTTTTCCCCGGGAGGGTGCAGCCCTCCCGGACCCTCCAGGGGGGATGGGGAAACCGGGTTTCCCCATATGTTATATGTTAGGGAGAAGGCAAGCGCCTCGGGATCACATCAATCTGCCGCGGCGCGCCGGGACCCGACGCGCAGGATCTCACGCAGGAAGCGGCCGGTGTGCGAGCCCTCAACCAGGGCCACCGCTTCGGGAGTGCCCGCGGCCACGACGTAGCCACCCCCATCACCGCCCTCCGGCCCCAGGTCGATCACCCAGTCGGCGGTCTTGATCACGTCCAGGTTATGTTCAATCACAATGACGGTATTGCCGGCGTCAACCAGGCGATGGAGCACCCGCAGCAGGTTCTGCACATCGGCGAAGTGCAGGCCGGTGGTCGGCTCGTCAAGGATGTAGACCGTGCGTCCCGTAGCCACACGCGCCAGTTCTCTGGCCAGCTTCACCCGCTGCGCCTCGCCGCCGGAGAGTGTCGTGGCTGGCTGGCCGAGCTTGATATAATCCAGGCCCACATCGTGCAGCGTCTGCAAGATGCGCCGCACCCGTGGCACGTTGTCGAAGAACTCCAGGGCCGTCTGCACGTCCATATCGAGCACATCGGCAATAGACTTGCCCTTGTACTTGACCTGCAACGTCTCGCGGTTGTAGCGTTTGCCCTTGCACTCGTCGCAGCGCACCCACACATCGGCCAGGAACTGCATGTCAATCTTGATCTCGCCATTACCCTCGCAGGTCTCGCAGCGACCGCCTCTGACATTGAAGGAGAAGCGGCCCGGCAAGTAGCCGCGCAGGCGCGCCTCGGGCGTGGTGGCAAACAGGTCGCGCAGCAGGTCGAACAGCTTGACATAGGTGGCGGGATTGGATCGCGGCGTGCGCCCGATCGGCTGCTGATCAATGTCGATCACTTTGTCGAGGTGCTCGATGCCGCGCAGGGCGCGGTAGGGGCCCGGCTTGAGTTGGGCCTTGTTGAGGCGATTGGCCAGGGCCGGGTAGAGCGTTTCGGTGATCAGCGACGATTTCCCCGACCCCGACACGCCAGTGACGGCCACGAAGCAGCCCAGGGGGAAGCGCGCGCTGACATCGCGCAGGTTGTTGAGCGTCGCACCTTCGATCTCCAGCCAGGCTTCCTGATCGGGCGCCGCCGGCGCGTGGGCAGGCGAGGCGCCCCGGCTGCGCCGCAACAGGGGGGCGGTGGACCGTTCGGCGATGGCCGAAACGGGCAGTGGCCGGCGTCGTCGTGCGGGTACGGCGATCTCCAGGCGCCCGCTCAGGTACTGGCCGGTCAGCGAGGTCGGGTGGGCCGCGATGGCCTCCGGCGGCCCGACCGCCACCACTTCACCGCCCTTCACCCCCGCACCTGGGCCAAAATCCACGATCCAGTCAGCGGCCTGCATAGTCTCCAGGTCGTGTTCGACCACCACCAGCGTATTGCCCAGGTCGCGCAGGCGCAGCAGCGAGTCGAGCAACTTGCGATTGTCGCGCTGGTGCAGGCCAATGCTCGGCTCATCGAGAATGTACATCACCCCTACCAGGCCCGAGCCGATCTGCGAGGCCAGGCGAATGCGCTGGGCCTCGCCGCCGGAGAGGGTCGGCGCCGGGCGGGCCAGGGTGAGGTAGTGCAGCCCCACGTTGTTGAGGAACCCCAGACGCTCGCGGATCTCTTTGAGGACATCGGCCACGATCTGCAACCGGGTCGCGCTGAGCGGCCCTGTGCTCAGGCTGAGCACCCAGGCGAGGATCTCGCTGACATTCCGCTCGCAGACCTCGTGGATGCTGGCTCCCGCCACGCGCACCGCCAGGCTTTCGGGGCGCAGGCGCGCGCCCCGGCATGCCGGGCAGGGTTGCTCGCTCATAAACTGCACGTAGTACTCGCGGGCGATCTCGCTGCCCGTCTGCATAAAGCGCCGACGGATCTCGGCGGCCAGGCCCTCCCAGGGCCGGTGGAACTCGCCGAAGCCGCCGTGCTCGTTCGACCAGAGGAAGCGGATACGCTCGCCTCCGCTGCCATGGATGATGGCATGGCGCTGCTGCGGCGTCAACTGGTTCCAGGGCGTATCCAGACTGAAGCCGTAGTGTCTGGCGATGGCGACGAGGGCCTTGTACCCCCAGGAGTCACTCTTCTTGCGCATCTCGCCCCAGTAGGTAACCGCGCCGTCGTGGATCGACAGCTCGCCGTTGGGCACGAGCAGCTCCGGGTCTACCTCCAGGCGCGTGCCCAGGCCGGTACACTGGGGGCAGGCGCCCTGGGGCGAGTTGAACGAGAACATCTGCGGGGTTAGCTCGGGGAAGGAGATGCCGCAACTCAGGCAGGTGTTGCTCTCGCTCATCAGCCACTCCTCGGGGGCGGGCGCGGCACTCCCCTCCCCGGGCGTCGTCGTGCCCGGCTGCGGCTGGATGCTAATGATAACGCTGCCCTCACCCACGCGCAGAGCCTGCTCGATACTATCGGTGAGCCGGGTCACGAAGCCGTCGTAGGCGCTGCCCGCCCCTGCCGCTGCGACGCCCTGGCTGGCCGCGGGCGCAGCCTCTTCCGGGGCCGCGTCGCGCGCTGGCATCACCAGGCGATCAACGACCACCTCAATGGTGTGCTTGACCTTCTTGTTGAGCTTGATCTCCTCGTCAAGCCCGCGGATCTCACCGTCCACCCGCACGCGCACAAAGCCCTCCGCCTTCGCTTCGGCGAAGATGTCACGGTACTCGCCCTTACGCTGCGAGACCAGGGGCGCGAGGACCATGAAGCGCGTCCCCGGCGGCAGGGTCAGGATGCGCTGGACCATCTGCTCGGCTGTCTGCGAGGCCACCGGGTGCCCGCACTGGTGGCAGTGCTGGGTGCCGGTACGGGCAAAGAGCAGGCGCAGGTAGTCGTAGATCTCGGTAACCGTGCCCACGGTCGAGCGGGGGTTCTTGCTGGCGCTCTTCTGCTCGATGGCGATGGCCGGGGACAGCCCTTCAATCATATCAACGCGGGGTTTCTCCATCTGGCCGAGGAACTGCCGCGCATAGGCCGAGAGGCTCTCGACGTAGCGGCGTTGCCCTTCGGCGTAGAGCGTGTCGAAGGCCAGCGAACTCTTGCCTGAACCGCTGACGCCGGTGAGCACCACCAACCGGTCGCGGGGGATCTCGACATCAATCCCCTTCAGGTTATGCTCACGGGCGCCCTTGATGACGATCCTGTCCTTCGCCATAGGCTGTTCCACCCCTGCTGCGCAGACGAAAGCGCCGCCTGGCATCGCGGCGGCGCTGTAGTTGAACGACCGTGCGATCAGTATACCACCGATCGCCAGGGCAAACAACGCGGGGAAAGCGCGCGCACGGAGGTCGACAGCGCCCACCGTAGGGCCGAAGCATTCGCGCCCATCCTCGCCGCGGGAAGAATGGCCGTGCCCGCGCAAGCTTCGGCCTGCCCGCCGCCGGGGCGCCGGGCTGCGGCGGGCAGGGTGGCGTCCACGCGAATGCTCTGGCCTGACTGTACCGGTGCGATCACACCCGGATAGGCGTCGGTGGCCGCCGGAACTCCGGGGTCGCTTCCAGGCGCTCGATGAAGGCGTGCATCGAAGGCAGGCGACGCCAGCGTTGCTCGAGGCAGCGCGTGGTCGCGTCGCGCACCAGGTGGTCGAGTTCGGCGGAGATGCGTGGACGCTCCACCCGCGCCGCGGCGACCCTGCCGGGTACATTGCCCGCGGCGGCGCCGTCATCTTCGTCCAGAGACCCGGTGAGCATTTCCTCCAGGGTGCGCCCCAGCCCGTACACGTCAATCTGCGGGGTGAGCGAGTGCGAGCCGCTGCCGGTCAGCCGTTCGGGCGGCAGGTAGCGCCACGTGCCATAGACGCTGCGCTGTCGTGGCGCGCGCAACGACTCCGCCGCTCCCAGATCGATCAGGGCCACGTCGGCGATACCCTGCGTCGGGCGCAGGATGATGTTCCCGGGCTTGACATCGTGATGCACCAGCTCGTGGTCGTGCAGGTGACGCAGGGCCTGCGCCGTCTGATGGGCGATATGTACCGCCAGCGTCGGGTCGAGAGGCCGGGCGCGTCGCCGGTAGAGCAGGCGAGCCAGGGTTGGCCCCGGCTCGAAGGCCAGCGCCAGGTAGGCAAGGGAACGCCCTTCGCCGGGCAGCCGAGCCAGACCCAGGTCGCGTGGGGTCTGCCCCTTCGGGCGCCGGCAGCGGCGGCTATAGAGATCAACCAGGTGCGGGTGACGGAGATCGGCGCGAGACAGGTAGCCGTGTTCGTCGTGCAGGTTGGCCTGGTAGTCAGGGTAGGCAACCTTGAGCGCGGCCAACCCGTCGCAGCGACCACGCCAGAAACCCAGGCTTGCCAGCAGCGCGCTGGCCCGCTCGCGCGGGCGCCCGTGGCCCGTCGGGTGCGCCAGGTACAGTGCGCTCGAACCGCTGCTGGCGAGTGGTGCGAGAAGCACAAACTCGTTCAGGCGTTGACCGGCGCGGAGGGGTAGAGGCGGAGGCGGCATCGGCATCCTCGAGGCAGGTACGTCTCCTCTGTTGTACCGGGCCAACCCGTCGCGCGATGCGCCCCGTCGATGGTGCAACCCGCCGACAGGTAGACCCTGCCGCCGCGCGCCACGGCCACTACACCCTGAAGGCCCACTCGCCCCCACGCATAACTGGCTCGGCGCTGCCCGTGGCGGTGAGGCCGTCAACGTCCATCGCTGGCGAACCGATCATAAAATCCTCGTGGATCGCGCTGAGATTGCCCCCCGCTGCTGCAAACTCCTCTGCCGACATCGAACTGCCACCCGCGAGGCAAAAACGGTAGCCTCCACCAAGCGCGAGGTGACTGGACGCATTCTCGTCGTAGAGCGTATTGGCGAACAGCAACCCGGTTTGCCCCACGGGCGAACTGCCCGGCGCCAGGGCCACTTCGCCCAGGCGGGCGGCGCCCTCATCGGTGGCGAGCAGGCGTCGCAGCACTTCCTCTCCCTGTGCCGCCGTCGCCCGCACCACCCGCCCGCCCTCGAAGGTCAGGGTAAACTCGTCAATCACGTTCCCACCGTAAATCAGGGGCCGGCTGGAGCGTACTGTCCCCTCAACGCGCTCGCGGTGTGGCAGCGTGAAGACCTCCTCTGTCGGCAGGTTAGGCACGAACCGCTGGCCGCGCTCACTGACCGAGCCGCCACCTGCCCAGGAGTGGCCCGGCGCCAGGCCCACGCGCAGGTCGGTACCGGGTGCGCGGAAGTGCAGCGCGCTGTAGGCCCGTTCGGTCAGGTAGGCGCTCCGGGCCTCCAGATCGGCGATGTGCGCCCACCAGGTCGCCACGGGGTCGGCAGCGTGGAGACGGCAAATAGTGGCGATGGCGCGCCACAACCCGCTCACCTGCTCGTCCGCCGGCAGGCCGGGGAACACATGTGCCGCCCATCCTGGCGAAGGGTACGCCACCACCGTCCAGACGGAGGCATTGCGTTGCAACAGGGCGAATAACTCCTGAGCTGCCCGAGCCTCGGCTCGCTTCATCGTACTTACCGCCTCCGGATCCTGGTTGACCATGAGGGTGGGCGTTTCCGACGTGATAGCCAGGCGGACATCGCCTGCGCGCATGTACTCGACCGAGACCCGGGGGATCCACGCTGCCGCCTCGCTCAGCGAGTCGCGCGGCGCCGTCTGGACGCGGATCAAGGCAAGCTGCTCATCGCTCCAGGTCACATCAATCAGGCGCGCGCCGGCCTGGTAGGCCCGGCGCGCCACTGCCCGCACCAGGTCAGCTGTCGTCAGATCGGCGCGGATGATCAGCCGCTGACCGGGCTGGATGTTCAACCCCACCTGAACGATCACATCCGCGTAGCGCTCAAGTTCCGCCGGGGGGATCGGTGCGGTCATCAGATCAACTCCTCGATTGCTGTTGGGCCGGGTACACGTTACGGCATCATACATCGTTCTACCCTTTGCGCGCAATCCGGAGCGCGGTTCTCCCAGGGCTTGCGCAAACTCTGCGTCCGGCGGTAGGGTGTATGGCTTACCCCAACGACGTTGTA
>JBDNDG010000369.1:0-4599 GCA_046719255.1 Chloroflexaceae bacterium | reverse complement strand
CGCGGCTGGTCGTATTCGTTTGGCGATCGCGCACAAAGATGTCCGAAGCGCCATTTGTGTCACTGGTAATCAGGTTAGTGGCTTCGGATGCAAAGGCGACGAAGCGCCCGTCACCGGAAAGCGTAGGGTCCAGGGCGTCGTTATTCGCCTGCGCCCCACCGCTGGATAATGAAACTCGAAAGGTGTCTCCTGGATCGGCAAGTGCGAAGGTATGCAGGAGAGCACTAGTTCCTATTGCGATCAAAAGTAGTAACAAAAGCCGCGATTTCAACGGTTGCATGGATTTTAGTTCCTTTGATTGAGGGGCGGTCTTTCATCGCAATGCTGCAAAACGCCTCTTGCAGCGAGGCGCGAACAGGCAAAGCCGCTTCACAGCACCACATATCCACCCACGGTGATGCACATTCGGCGATGGGCCGTATACGCTACCGTTGCAGGCGGAAACAAGTGGCTTGACAGGCTTTGAATACGATATGCTCTCAGTTTCTGTTTTCTTTGGCTAATCGCCATGATTCATTGCTAATGATGGCGAGTGTATCATGGTTCCAGTCATCAGGTCAATGAGGTTATTTAACAATTTTATTAAAATCATGAGAAATTTTGCTCTTCCCCGCTCCTCGAATGTATCATGTACGCTACACAATACAAACCCGCCCCTGAACCCGGGGGCGGGAGTGCGGTCTGGCAAGCTATATCAGAGATGCGCGACACCGGTCGGGTTAGCGCCAGAAGGATGCTCGCCCGCCTGCGGGCGAGTGGGGTAACCCCGACGCTCGTCCTTACGAAAGGGCGCGGGAAAACCAGGCATCCCCGCCCTCCAGGCGGTGCCGGAGCGCTCGATGCCGCGGCGGCAGTGGTGCAGACAACCCCGGTTACCCCTATCTTCAGGTTAATTCTGCGCTCTCCACAGGCTCAAACTCCAGAATGTCAATCCGCGAGCGCGCCAGCTCCACCGCGTCGCCCGGCTCCAGACGCGCCCTGCCGAAGGCGCTGGTCAGGTCATCGGCGGTTGCGCCGGTGCGCAGCCCCACCGTGCCCAGGCCGATGTCGAGCAGAAGCTCGGCATAGAGCGTTTCATAGGGCAACATCCCGCGCTCGGTTTCCCAGGTGATAATTTCAACCACCCGCCCGTAGAACGTCGGCGCCAGGCTGGCCCGGGGCGGCGTCCAGCCACTTTCTGGAACCAGCCCGCGGCGCGGGGGCGCCTCCTGGCGCCGCAGCACACCCAGCGAGCACACCAGGCGTGCGGCGCCGCCACGGCCCACCTGGCTCTCCCGAACACGGTGGTGGCGGTCAACCACGCCAATCCGTACGCTCGAGGGCCCATCGGCAGGGCCACCCGTGGGGCGGAGCACCACCAGGGGCAGGTACCGTCGCCCGTCGGGATGCGGCTGCCCCGGGATGAGACGCTCCAGCACACAGGGGAGCGTGAGACGATTCAGCAACGGGAAGCGCATAACGGTGATCACTGTTCAGTGTGGGGCAAAAGGCTCCTCCCTGTGGGGAGGAGGGTGTGGGAGGACCGCGCCCTCCCAGTAAATCATCCCGGCGGCGGGGAGGGTGTGAAAGGGCCCGGCCCTATCCGGAGAATCTCTTTTCATTTCTGGAGGGTGCGGCGCAGCCGCACAGGGTGGCCTGCCGTCAACCACTGCCACCCTCCGCGCCCGGGTCAATACCCGGGGCGCGCCTGCGCGCCGCCAGACGTTCGGCCCGCTGACGTTCCCCCTACTCAGCCCCCCCTCACGGGGACCGGCTCCTGCTCGGAGGGCCGGGCTCGGGCAGGTTCCAATGCCTCGAGGGCCTGGCGGGTGCGCCACTCGTTGAGCGCCTCGATGAAGGCGCGGGGGCGGGCCGGGCTGAGAATAAGCGGCGGGCGCCCCTCGCGGCCCACAGACACCAGGCGCTCAAGGTTGGTGGCGAGAAAAAAGACCTCGCCGAAGGGTGCGAGCCGGAACGGCCCCTGGTAGCCGAAGATTCCCGCATTGAAGGCAAAGCGCACGCCACGCCGGGGCACGTCGGCCAGGTGCGAGGCCAGCGAGGCGCCGGTGACAATCGTCAGCGGCACGCGCAGGGCCGGCAGCCAGCGCCGCCGGATCACCAGGTGCTTCGCCTCAATCTCGTAGCGCCGCGGCTGGACGCTGTAGGTGAGCAATAAGAAAATCGCCACCGCCAGGGCCAGCGCCACGGGAACGATCAACCCTTCCCAGCGCAGGTTTGCCAGATAGGCGAAGAGCAGCGGCAACACAAGCAGGCCACCCAGATAGGCCAGGCCCGCCGTAAGCCGGCGGGCATAGGCATCGAGCGGCGCCACCTCGAAGACTGATATGAATGCAGGAGAACCCGGGGTTCCCAGCGCCCCCTCCGGCGGGGAGGGTTTGGGAGGGGGCGGTCCTCCCAGGAAAAAAACCGTGTTCATCGTATCGTTGCGCGGCGTAGCCGCAGGGGTGTCTAATGCGAACATAGGCCGTGCGTGGGAGGGTTTGGGAGAGCGCAGCCCTCCCAGGAGAACATCTATGTTCATGCTCGCAGGGTGCGGCCTCACCGCATAAGTGTCTGGCGTGGCTTCCGTTGGGTCCGTGTTCGTACCTCGCCCGGGCGGGTGGGCGCCTTGCCCGCATCCAGACCATCGCAGGCGTCCCGCCCGCGCACGTTGTGTTTGACGTTCCACACACCTATTATATACTGATCACAACGGCAGGCGCAGCCGGCCGTGTTCACAGCCCTGCTCGCGCATACTATTACGATCCGGCAGATCCACCTTAACCGGCGCATCCGGCACGTTCCGTTGTTGCGCTAACGAATACGTTTACCTGAGGAATAAATATATTCACCTATGACACAATCCCCTCTGCGCCTGCTCCCCGTAGAGCCTGGCGCCCTGAACTGGAACGGGCATCGTCTCGCCCTGTACCACGCGGGCCGTGGCCGGCCTGTGCTGCTCGTCCACAGCATCAACGCCGCCGCTTCCGTCTTCGAGATGCGCGCCCCGTTCAAGGATCTTCAGGACTCTTTCTCCGTGTACGCGTTTGACCTGCTGGGCTACGGCAACAGCGACCGCCCCGCCCGCAGCTACAGCGCCGAGGACTACATCGCCCAGATCGGCGCCGTTCTGGAGCACATTGGCGCGCCAACGGCGCTGGTCGCCAGCTCCCTCGGCGCCGCCTATGCCATCGAGGCTGCCGACCGCTGGCCGGAGCGGATCAGGGCCCTGGTGCTGGTTTGCCCCACCGGTCTCCAGCAACTCGGTGACCCGCCCGGACCGGCTGGCTGGGCCGCCTACCGGGTGCTGCATGGCCCCATCGGCCGTGGCCTGTACGAACGCCTGACCAGCCGCGCCAGCACCGGCTTCTTTCTGCGCTCACAGGCCTACCACGATCCCACCTGTATCACGCCGGAGACTCTCGATGGCTTCTACCTGACCTGCCGCCGTCCCGGGGCCTACTACGCGCCGATCTGCTTTCTTACCGGGCTGCTCAACTGCTCGGTGCGCGCGAGCTTCCCCCGGCTGCGCCAGCCGGTCGTGATCGTCTGGGGAAAACAGGCGACCACGACTCCGCTGCGGCAGGCCGATGCCTTCCTCGCCGCCAACCGCAATGCCCGCCTTGAAGTGATTGACCGCGCCTCGCTGCTGGTCCAGGACGAACGTCCGGAGCAATTCAACGCTGTGGTGCGCGCGTTTCTTACAACCCCGTAATTACGGAGGCTACAATTGTACGGTATAGTGTAATCAATTGAACCACCGGTGCGCATGCGATAGTCTCCGGTATGGTCTCTCAGAATTAATTTGGGTAGTTCCCGCTTCAGTCGGCTGAGCCGCAAGCCGACTGAAGCCGGCACAATGCCTACCTGTTTTAATTCTTGATACCCATAACGGGCCGAGAAGAGCGTTTCCGGGAGGGCGCGCCCCTCCCGGGTCCACCCCTTCGACACATGGCGCGATACGGCAGTTTCAGTTTGTAGTGAAGCGGTGTGGGCTGCGGGCAGTGGCCGGCCCCTACCCCACGCGACCTCTCCGCCCCGGCGGAGCGTCTATGCAAGGTTTACCCCGCAGCGCACAACTTTACCTCGCCGGCCTCTGGGCGCTGGCCCTGGCCGTGGCCGGTGGCGGGCTGCGCCTGCTCTGGGCGCCGCTCTCCCTGCCAGAACTGCTTGCGGCGTTGATCTTCGCCGTGCTGTTGACCGTCGCCGACCTCACCGCCTTTGAAATGGATGACGGGCGCATCGTCTCCATCGCCGTGGCGGTGCTGATCGGTGCATTGACCTCACTTGCCTGGCCGGCGCTGCTGGCGGCGATTATGCTCGGCACGATCTGCGGCGCCCTGGCTCGCAACCGGGAGTGGTGGAACGTGCTCTCGACCATCGCCGTGCGCTGGCTCGCGGCCGCCACCGGTGTGGCCCTGGCTACGCTCCACGTCGGCACCTGGACGGTGGACGCCGGTGGCGACGCCATACCCTACACCTCGCTCCCCTCCCTGGGGGCCCTGCTGCTCACCGGGGCCGTGTTCTACCTGGTGGAACGCGGCGCCGTGGCCTTGCTCGCCTGGCTCAGCAGCGGCACGCCCCTCAGCGTGGGCCTCCGTCCCCACCGCGACGAATTGA
>JBDNDG010000368.1:0-4638 GCA_046719255.1 Chloroflexaceae bacterium | reverse complement strand
ACGAGCGCACGGCGCAACTGCGCTTCGACCTTGACGTAGACACCGCCATCGAGGCCCAGGTGACCGTGCGCCTCAGCTTCGCGCCGCGCACCTTCAGCGGCGAGACGCAGGTCATCGAACAGCGCCGCGCCCTGCGCCACGGACGCCAGGAACTCAGCGGCCTGCTGAAGCTACGCGAACCCCGGCTCTGGTGGACGCACGACCTGGGCCGGCCCGATCTCTACGACGTGACCGTTGAACTGCTGATCGATGACCGGTTGAGCGACGCCCGGCAGATCACCTTCGGGGTGCGCACGTTTGAACTGCGCAACTGGATACCCCATCTGAACGGCGTGCGCTTCCTTGTCAAGGGCAACAACTACCCGCCCGGCGACATGCGTATTGCCACCATGACCGCCGAACGCTGCGCCCAGGATCTCGAACTGGCCCGCGCCTGCCACATGAACCTGCTGCGCGTTCACGCCCATGTGGACCATCCGGCATTCTATGAGGCCGCAAATGTGGCCGGTGTACTACTCTGGCAAGACTTTCCGCTCCAGTGGCTGTACGCTCGCCGCATCCTGCCCGAAGCGCAGCGCCAGGTGCGGCACATGGTCCGGCTGCTGGGCAGCCATCCCTGCATCGGCGTCTGGTGCATGCACAACGAGCCGGTGGTCATCGAAGACACCGCCGACGAGTCGCTTCTCAGCCGGCTGCGCACCTACCGCACCGCCTTCGGGTTTAGCTGGAACCGCGACGTGCTCGATACGCAGCTCAAAGAGGTAGCCGAACAGGAAGATCCCACCCGCCCGGTGGTACGCTCATCAGGCGAGGTTGACATCCCCTACGTGCGCAAGGGTACCGATGCGCACGTGTACTTTGGCTGGTACCGCAACTATGGCACCCTCGACGATGCCGAGGTGATGCACAAGCGCTTCCCCGCCAATATGGCCTTCGTCACTGAGTTCGGGGCGCAAAGCTTTCCCAACCTGGAGAGCGCGCTGAAGTTTATGCCACCCTGTCTCAGCGAGGCCGACGTGCGGCGCCTCCAGGAGCGCCACAGCTTCCAGGCGGATATTATGTCAAATTGGATCGCCTGGCGCGAGGCCGAATCGCTGGCCGAGATGATCGATATGTCTCAGGACTACCAGATCTTCATCAACCGCTATTACATTGACCGGCTGCGCGCCCACAAATACCGCCCCACCGGGGGCATTGTGCCTTTCCTCTTCGTCGATCCCTACCCGGCCATTCTCTGGAGCGTTGTGGATTACTGGCGCGTGCCCAAACGCTCCTACTACGCTCTCCAGGTGGCCTTCAGCCCTCAGTACGCTTTCTGTCTGTACCCGCCGCGCACCTACGCCATCGGCGAGGCCCTCGACCTGCCCCTCTACGTGGTCAACGACGCGCGCCGCTCTTTCCAGGACGCCATCCTGGAAGCGCGCCTGTGCGACCCTGGCGGGCAACCCCTCGCTGACGTGCGCCGCCGGGTCGAACTGGTGGCCGATTGTCTGCCGCTTGAGGCCGACCGGCTCCGGCTCACACCCACCCGCGCCGGGCGCTATGCCCTGGAGCTGGCACTGAGCGGCGTCGAACATCCTATGCGTCAGGTGTACGAGATCGCCGTGCGCGCGTGATATGATGGTCAATCTCCATCCTGCGCCCCCTCCCCGAGCGGGGCCATTGCAACATCGTTGGGGCAAGCCCCGCCCTCCGCCGCCAGGGGCGGTCGTTGCATCAGCCCCGCGGCGCCTCGACGTTTGTCCTGCTCGTCGTGCGCGGCGCAGCGCCCTGGAAGGCTAATGACCCCATGTAACCGCGCAGTAACTATCTGGAATACCCTACAAGTAAATTGCCAAAGCCCCGGACACGCCTGTGCTGCGTAATACCGTCAAAGGAGACCAGATATGAGCCAGAGCCCGAATGACGGGTTTAATCCGAACGATCCGATCGGAACCTGGCGCACGATTCGCGACGCCAATCTTGATGCGTGGGCCAAAGGAATGGCCGCTCTGGTCAACACCGAGGTCTTCGCCAATGCCATCGGTTTGCAGCTCGACACGCTCCTGGCAGCCTCCGCTCCGATTCGTCAGGCCGTCAACCAGTACATGGAGACCTACCTGTCGCAGATCAATATGCCCTCGCGCGCCGAGGTCATCAGCCTGGCCTCGCGCCTGACCAATATTGAGATGCGCCTGGACGACATGCAGGCCCAGCTTGACGAGTTGTTGCACGCGGTGCATGGCCTGGCCGCCGCTGCCTCGGCCAATGGCGCCGTCGCTCCCGAAGAAGCTGCCGCAGGTGACGCTGAGGCCGCTGCGAAGCCGCGCCGGACTCGTAAGGCCACCACCGAAAGCTGAACTTTGACTCCGAGCGTCGCCTGTGGCCCCCGGCACGCTGGTCAGGCCACTACGGGTGATCCAGACCGACACTGAGAAAGGGAGCTGCCGATGACCACTCAAAGCCCCCCGACCCTGGATGTTGAACAGTTGACGCAGAACCTCTACGCCGAGATGGAGCGGCTCGGCAAGAGTACCGATACGTTTGCCAAACTGGCCGCCAACCGGTTGAACGTTCAGATCGGGCTGACGCCCAAAGAAGCGATCTGGACGCTCAATAAGATGACGCTGTACCACTTCTATCCGCAGACGCCCCCGGAGCAGCGGAAACCGGTCCCGCTCTTGCTGGTCTTCGCGCTTATTAACCGGCCCGATATTTTCGACCTGCGCCCGGGCAATAGCTTCGTCGAGTACATGGTCCGGCAGGGCTATGAAGTCTACATGCTCGACTGGGGCCGCCCCGGTCCTGAAGATGCCGGGTATGACTTCGAGGACTTCTCGCTGAAGTTCCTGCCGCGGGCCGTGCGCGCCATGCAGCGGCACAGCGGCAAGCGTGAGTTCAGCATGTGCGGCTGGTGCATCGGTGCGACCATTACGGTGATCTACGCCGCTATGCGCCCTGACGATGGGCTGCGCAACCTGGTGCTCCTCACCGCGCCCCTCGACTTCTCGAACAAAGAGGCCGGCCCGTTTAACAAGTGGCTCAATACGCCCTACTTCAACGTTGATGAGCTGGTGCGCCAGTTTGGCAATGTACCCGGCGAGATCATCGACTACGGCAATAAGATGCTGAAGCCGGTCGAGAACTGGGTGCTCAACTACCTGAAGCTCTGGGATAACCTCGATAATCCGGCCGTGGTTGAGTCGTGGCTCGCCATGAACAACTGGGTCACCGATGGCGTGAACTTCCCCGGGGCGGCCTACCGGCAGTGGATCGTGGAGTTCTTCCGCGAGAACCGGCTGATGGAGGGGACGCTGCAGATGGAGGGGCGCACGGTTGATATGCGTAACGTGAAGGCCAGTCTGCTCAACGTGATCGCCGACCGCGATCATATCGTTCCCACCTGCCAGTCCGTTACCGCAATGGATAAGTTTGGCTCACGCGACAAACTGTTGCTGGAGATGAAGGGCGGCCATATCGGTCTGATGGTCGGTAGCGGCGCGAGCAAGCGCACCTGGCCGCAGATCGAGGCCTGGCTTGCCAAGCGCAGCCAGTAACGTCTACTTTTTACCCGTGGCGCGGCAATGCGGCCGCGCCTTTGTTGCTCAGGGGCGCCCCTGGATTAAGGAGCTGGTATGCGACTGAAAGATAAGGTTGCCCTCATCACCGGTGGTGGCCAGGGTATCGGCAAGGTAACGGCGCTCACCTTTGCCCGCGAGGGCGCGCGGGTCGCGGTCGCCGACATCAACATGGCTAACGCCCAGGCCGTCGCCGACGAGATTATCCGCAACGATGGCCAGGCCAAGGCGGTTTTCCTCGACGTCAGCCGCGCCGAGTCGGTTGAGATCGCCGTGCGGACAACCGTTGAGGCGTTCGGGCGGGTCGATATCCTCGTGAACAATGCCGGCATCACCCGCGATGCCCGGATGCAGAAGATGACCGAGGAACAGTTCGACGCGGTGATCAATGTCAACCTCAAGGGCGTCTGGCTCTGTGCCAAGGCTGTCGTGCCGATTATGATTGCCAATGGCGGCGGCGCGATCATCAATGCGGCTTCAATTGTTGGCCTCCACGGTAATTTTGGCCAGACGAACTATGTCGCCGCCAAGGCCGGCGTGATTGGTATGACCAAGACCTGGGCGCGCGAGCTTGGCCCCAGCCATATTCGCGTGAATGCTATCGCCCCTGGCTTTACCGCGACCGAGATGATCGCCACGGTGCCCGAAAAGGTGCTCGAAAGCGTGCGCGAACGCACCCCCCTGCGCCGCCTCGGTACCCCTGAGGATATCGCCAATGCCTATCTCTTCCTCGCCTCCGATGAGGCGAGTTTTATCACCGGTGTCACGCTGTCAGTTGATGGCGGTTTGCTGTTCTGATGTGAGAATATGGGGAAACCGGGTTTCCCCATCCCCCTGCCTGTGGGGAGGGTGCGGGAGGGCGTAGCCCTCCCAGGAACAAACCTGTCTTCGCTGTGGCAGAGGATGGGGCCACCGGGTTTCCCCCCTCCCTGAGGGGCGAGTTTGAGAGAGCGCAGACCTTATTTTATGCCTCTGAGAAACCGCCAGGCAGCAATCGCGGCACGTCATTGCACCGCCTGACCCATGCCCTGAACCTGCTCGCCCGCCTCCGGCAGACGCCTCTCCGCGCCTGGCCAACGTT
>JBDNDG010000367.1:0-4701 GCA_046719255.1 Chloroflexaceae bacterium | reverse complement strand
CGAGGGCGGGACACCCTCGCTCCCGGGCTGGCGCGATGACCCCGACTCTGATACAGACGGGTGTGAAGCGGGCCTGCGCCCGCAGGGTTCAGGGGGACCAGGGTGCGGGCAGATCTGCGGTTCCTTCAAGTGTAGCACATCGTTGTGGTCAGTTCCGCGAACAGCTCCAGGTACTGTGCCGCCGCGCGGTCCCAGGAGAAGGTGCGGGCGCGCTCGCGGGCCGCGGCGCCCATGCGCCGGGCCAGGGCGCGATCAACTGCCAGGCGCCGGAGATGGGCGCTGAGGGTGTCCACGTCGCTCCACTCGAAGATGTGACCGGTTTTACCCTCCACCACCACTTCCTCCGCGCCGCCCGTCCGGGTGACCAGGGTGGGTAATCCCGCAGCCATCGCCTCCAGCGTCGCCACGCTCATCCCTTCGTTGTATGACGGAAGGACAAAGACGTGCGCGGCGGCGTAGCGGGCGGCGATGCGTTCGCGCGGCACATAGCCGGCGAAGGTGATCCGCTCAGCGACCCCCAGACGGCGGGCCAGTTCCTCGTAGGCGTGCCGCGCGTCGCCTTCACCGACCAGCTCAAGCTCGATGGCGTATCCTTCGGCCACCAGGCGATGCAGGGCCTCGATCAGGTGAGCCTGACCCTTGCGCTCAATCAGCCGCGCTACGCAGATAATTCGTAACGGGCCGCCGTCGGCGATTGGCGCCGCGGGAAAGGCTGCCAGGTCTACCCCGTTGGGTACCAGGTGTACCTGAACTGCCGGGCTGATGGCCTGGATCATCGCCGCTTCGCCCTGGCATTTGGCGATCACCCGCGCCGCATCGCGCCAGATCGCCTTGATGACGGGGGTGAGCACCGGGTACAGCGCGCCGTAGCGTTGCTCAAAACCGGGTATGTCAGGGCCGCAGACGCGCACCAGGTAGGGCAGTCCGGTGAGGTGACGCAGGGCCAGTGCCACACCACCTGCCGGCACCGCGCTCCAGGCAAAGACCAGATCGTAGGGCGCGGCCCGGTGCAGGCGCAGCGCGAGGGGCAGGGCCCGCGCTGCGTAGGTCAGCAACTCGCGATTGCTCGAATGGTGAATATTGCGGTTATTGACCGGAACCTTGAAGATCCGCACCTGTCCGGCAAAAGACTCCTGTTCGGCGTACCGACCCAGGGCTGAGGTTACCAGGTCAATCTCCAGGTCAGGTAGTTGCGCCAGACGGGTCAGGATGGCCCGGTTCACCGTGCCCGTGCCGCCCCCCAGGGGCGGAAACTCATTGTTGAGCATCAGAATGCGCATGAGAAGACACCGTGGTTGTGTTGGAGCGAACGACGCGAGACCGCGCGCTGACCAGGCGGAGGAGATCAGGCAGCAAGAGCATCAGCAGCGCTGGCACAAAGAGGACAGGAACAGCCAGGGTGGGGCGTACATTCCAGAACCAGGCGAAGTCGTACAGGACCATCCCCCAACTGAGTATGACGAGGACCATCATCTGCAAACCTGTGCCGGGCACCAGCCAGAGAGCAGTGAGATCATACGTTCCGCGAAACGGAAGGATGGACATACCCAGCAACAGCCGCGCCCGGTCATCACGCCAGCGGAGGAGCGCCAGGAACAGCAAGGGGCCAGATGGCAGGGTCAGTACCGGGATTATGAATTCGTACTCGCCCGTCATCGCCAGCCAGCGCCAGGGCCAGGTTGGGTAGAGCAGCAGCGAACCGAGGAGCACAACGGCGGCCAGGAGCAACCCCCATCGGTTCAGCCGGTTCAGCGCGACTGGTAGCGCGATGTGGGGTTTAACCAGCACCAGCAGCGGCGCAAGCGCAGGGATGAACCAGCTCGCAGCAATCAGGGGTGACCACTGAGCGAACATGAATGCATAGAGATACGTGGGGGTGATGAAGATCAATAAGCGCCACCACTCGCCGCTGCGCGCAATACCATAGGCAAGCAACCCTGAAGAAATACCGAAAAACAATCTCGCGGCAAGGTGGTCAGGCAACCCGCTCAGAGGAAGGCCAAACAGCACCACCGGGAGCGGGTAGGGTACCAGCAATGCCGATGGCTCGAACGCGTAAGGGTCCTCTCCAGCGATCAATGCCCGCGCCGTGTTCAGCGCCCAGTTAAAATCACCCGGTCCCTCAAAGAGATGTTGTAGACCTATCAGAAAGAAAAGTCCTCCCACGAATAACCCCGATAGAATGGCTCTGGCGGGACTTCTCTGACGATTCGGTGAGATGGTGGAGTGGAGATTGTAAGACGTGCAGTCGTTCAACATCATCTCTATCTCTTCATCCTCCAGGGATGATGGACACCCGGCAGTCCTTGACCTGAGTCAGCGCGCGTTCGATGAGCTGGCGCCAGGGTCTCGCCTACCCTCGATACCGATACACCTGGCGCGTTACGTACAATGGGCGGGCTTTAACCTCCTCGAAGATCCGTCCGACGTATTCGCCGATCACGCCGATGGTGATCAACTGGATGCCGGCCAGGAAGAAGATCGCCACTACCAGGGTGGCGAAGCCGGGCGGCGAGAGGCCGATGGTGAGCTTCTGGATGGTGTAGGCGAGGGCGATGAGGATGGAGAGCAACGAGACAGCCAGGCCGGCCAGTGAGATCATGCGCAGGGGCACGAAGCTGAAAGAGATCAGCCCATCGAGGGCCAGGTAGATCAGTTTCTTGAAGGTGTACTTGGGTTTGCCGGCGTGGCGGGCGTGGCGCTCATAGGCCAGCCCGGTCTGGTTAAGGCCGATCCAGGTGCGAATGCCGCGCACGAAGCGGTTGCGTTCAGGCATGCTGTTGAGCAGGTCCACCACGCGCCGGTCCATGATGCAGAAGTCGCCGGCATCGAGGGGAATGTCAATGTGCGCGATGCGCTTGAGCAGCCGGTAGAAGAGAGCGTAGGCGGCGCGTTTGAGGAGACCTTCTTTACGCTGTTCGCGGATGGCGTAGACCACGTCGTAGCCTTCGCGCCATTTGGCGATAAACTGCGGCAGCACCTCCGGCGGGTCCTGCAGATCAGCGTCCATGATGATCACTGCCGCGCCGCGGCTCTGATCCATCCCTGCGCTGATCGCCACCTGGTGGCCGAAATTGCGCGCCAGGTCAACGACGACCACCCGCGGGTCGCGGGCGACCAGGTCGCGCAGCAGGGCCAGGGTACGGTCCTGGCTGCCGTCGTTGACAAAGACGATCTCATAGTCCAGGCCCAGCGGTGCGAGGGTCGCGGTCAGGCGCGCGTAGAGGGTCGGCAGGTTGTCTTCTTCATTGTAGGCCGGGATGACGACCGACATTTCCACGGCTCTATCGGGGGATTGGTCGGCCCCTGGAGGCGCCGCGGCGATGGTGGGGCGCCAACTGTGCCCGACGTCGGTCAGGGCGGCCAGGGCGCGACAGAAACGCAGCGCCGCCTCGGGATCGTCGGTGGGGATGAATGGGTCGGGAATGGCGCGGGCCTCGACGGTCACGGGCGCTTCGAGGAGGGATGCATGCTGCTGAAGATTTACCCCTGTCGGTGGCATAGCGCTCTCTTTCTGGCGAACGCTGGTACGCGGATCCTGCCTTATGATTGACCACATCGGGGTCGAACGCAATAGTCTGATTATCCTACGCCAGGCTATGACTCGGGCACCACGGGAATGAGAAGAAATTCGCCCGGGAGGGCTACGCCCTCTGATCTGAAAAAATAGGGGAAACCCCGTTTCCCCATCCCCCTCCCTGTGGAAGGGTTTGGGAGGGCGTCGCTTCCCAGCAATTCAGGGCTGTTGCAACGTCTCCTGGGAGTACGGGCAGGTTGCCCGCACATGCACGACGAGGGCGAGACGCCCTCGCGCCCGGGGGCGCGCGTTGCCCCGAGTGTGAACAGTTCCAAGAGTGCCTCTCCTTGACGAACCCGCCCGGAACGGGTAGCATACAGTCCCGTACCCGGGAGTACTGCCAGGTGTGGTGCAGCGATGAGAGTGAACCCCGACCGTTCGACGCCCTGGTCCGCTGCGGAGTTGGCCGAATTGAACGCGCGCTTTCGCGATCGCCCGCCCGAGGAGCTGCTCACCTGGGCCGCTGCGCACTTCGGTGAGCTGACGGTTCTGACCTGTAGTTTTGGTGGCGCATCGGGAATGGTGCTGCTTGACCTGGTGGCCCGCCTGCGCCTGCCGATCGCGATCCTTTTTCTCGATACCGACCTGCTCTTTCCCGAGACCTACGCTCTGGCTGCGGAAGTCGAGCGGCGTTACGGGCTGACGGTCAGGCGTCAGCGCCCCGCCCTGAGCCTGGAGGAGCAGGCGCGCCAGCACGGCCCGGAGTTGTACGCCCGCGACCCGGATCGCTGCTGTGCCATCCGCAAGGTTGCTCCGCTCGCCGAGGCTCTGCGGCCCTACCGGGCCTGGATCAGCGGCATCCGCCGCGAGCAGACCGCCCAGCGCGCGACTACCGATCTGGTAGCCTGGAACGCCCGACACGGTCTGCTCAAGCTCAGCCCGCTGGCGGCCTGGAGCGAGCAAGAGGTGTGGGCCTATCTCCACTCTCACAATGTGCCCTACAACCCGCTGCTCGACCGGGGCTTCCCCAGTCTTGGCTGCGCACCCTGCACGCGCCCGGCCAGCGCCGACGATCCCCGTGCCGGGCGCTGGAGTGGCTTTGCCAAGACCGAATGCGGGATCCATGGGTGAGCCGGGCGTTCGATCCGCGCGCGCCTGCGCCGCGACCACGAGAAGAGAGCATG
>JBDNDG010000366.1:0-4715 GCA_046719255.1 Chloroflexaceae bacterium | reverse complement strand
ATCTGCGCATCGCCGGGGCCATGGGGGTGCGGCTCGAGGCAGACGCTGAGCGCGATGCGGTCAAGGCGGCGGCGGCGACCGGCGTGGATGCCCATACCCAGGACCGACCCGGCGCGCATGTCGGCGCCGAGGGGGAACACCCGCCCGGAGCGGTCGAGGGCGTAGTTGGGCAGCGCGGTACGCGTAGCGCGGGGCGCAGCAAAGATCCGGCGACTCGCAATAACGGCGATCAGCGTAATGCGCCGACCCGGGTGTGCCATGCCCGTAAGATCGGGAAGGCCAACGGTCTCGATCACATTCGTGGTGCGGCTCATACCTGGCTCCTTCGCGGCTGCGCGGGTGATACGATGGGGTCCGGTTGCAGCAGGGGCCTGCGAGGCAATGCTGGAGTTACCAGGTATCGTAGCACACCAGGCGAACCATGGCGCGGGAGGATGCACGCGACTACGACGTATGGACGCGCCCTCGGGGCGGCACGACGGCCCCTGCGGTGCCCACGTGTTCGGTTCAGGTGAACACTGTCTGCACAGCTTACATTGACAGACCAGGCTCGCGGGTGTATACTCGCGGAAACCGCTTTCCGATTCCCGGGCGGCGCACCATGGTTGCGCCACCACTCCGCGGAGCAGGTTGCCGCTGGCCTGTGCCCTCCCTTCGCGCAGGAGCGGTGTGTGACGGCATTGGCAGCGAGAAGCGCCCGATGCAGGGCCATCCCAACGATGGGTATCCACAATGCCGACGATTAACGACATAGCGCGTCTGGCGCAGGTCGCGCCGAGCACGGTCTCCAAGGTGCTCAACAACCGTCCCCACGTGAGTCGTGCCACGCGGGCGCGGGTGGAGCAGGTGATCGCGGCAACCGGTTTTGTGCCAAGCCAGCGCGCCCGCCGCCTCGTCACGGGCCGCTCCTGCATCCTCGGCCTGCTCATCCCCTACACTTCCGATCAACTCTTCGCCGATCCGCATCTGATCGAGATTATGCGCGGCATCGAGGCCGAAGCCAATGAGCGCGAGTACAATCTCCTGCTCACCACGGCGCGCACGACCCTCGACGCCGCGAGTGCCCTGGTGCGGCTGCTGCGGAGCGACGTGATTGACGGCGCGATTGTCGTCGAGACCCACGATGTGCAGCCCTTCGCTGAAACCCTCCAGCAGCACCCGGCCCCCTGGGTGGTGATCGGCTATGCCTCGCCCGGCGTGGTTCCGGCGGTGCATGCCGACGACTTCGGCGGCGCGCTGGCGGCCACACGCCACCTCCTGGGGCTGGGCCACCGGCGTCTGGGAGTAATCAGTAGCCTGCCGCGCCCGTTCGCGCTTGATGAGCGCTTGCGGGGTATCCGCACCGCCCTGGGCGAGGCAGGGCAGCGCCTGGACGAACACCTGATCGTCACGGGCGATTTCTCGCCGGCCAGTGGCGAATGGGCTACCCATCGTTTACTTGACTGGCCCGATCCGCCGACCGCGATCTTCGCTTTGAACGACCGCATGGCCGCTGGCGTCCTGCGCGCGGCTACCAGTCGCGGTCTGCGGGTCCCGGAGGACCTCTCGGTGGTCGGGTTCGATGATATTGCCCTCGCCAGCCTGCTTACCCCGCCCCTGACCACGGTGCGCCAGTCCGGGTACGGCCTGGGCCGGGCTGCGGCGGCGCTCTTTTTCCAGTATCTCGACGGCCAGGCGCCCGAGGCGCCGGCGATCATTCCGACAGAACTGGTGGTGCGCGACAGCAGCGGCCCGGCGCCACAGGGCAGGAGACGCGACGAGGCGGCCTCGTCTTCTGACATGAGCAGCGGGGACCCGGGGTTGCCCGGTTCCTCTGCGCGCGGGGGTGGGACGTGACCCCGGCAGGGGTTGGAACGAGGGGAAACCGGGGAGGCTCTCTGGCACATGCGTCAACACAGGAAGGATTTGAGCGGGCGACGCCCTCCCGGGCCCGTTTCAGCGGAACAGCGGGCCGAAAGGGGCCAGGCAGGAGGGAATTGTTCCGGGAACATCTTCGTGTACGAGCGCCACTCGATGGCGAGTGGTGTGCAGCGATGCCGGATAATGAAAGGACACGACCTATGAACCGCAGACTCCCCTGGATGATCAGTCTGCTGGCGGCGATGAGTCTGGTACTGGCCGCCTGTGGAGGAGCACCTGCCGCGCAACCGACCACGGCGCCCGCTGAGCCGGCTACGGCTGCGCCGGCGCCCACGATGGCGCCCGCGCCCACCGCCGCGCCCACGGCGGCCGCACCTGCCGGTGAGCAGATCACCCTGCGCTGGCGCACCCGACCCGACAACCAGGCCGAAATCGACGTCTACCAGACCATCTCCAACGACCTTGATGCCGAGTTCGACAACGTCACGCTAGTGTACGAGCCGGGCGGCTCGGAGACAGCTTCGTACCAGGACGTGCTCAAAACCGAACTCTCGGCCGGCACTGCCCCCGATGTCTTCTGGATCCCCGGAACCGACATCGCTGACTTTGCCACCCGTGGCCTCATCCTCAACCTGCGCGACCTGGCCGATGCCGACAGCGACTACCGCGACGCAGATTTCTACCCCGGCCCCATGTTCCACCTGACCTTCAACCCCGAAACTGGCAAGACCGGAGAAACGCTCTGGGGTCTGCCCCGCGACGTTTCGACCTTTGTGCTCTACCTCAACCTGGACCTGCTGGAGCAGGCTGGCGCGCCCGATCCCCGCGAACTGGCCCGCGAAGGCAAATGGGACTGGGACGCCTTTGTTGAGACGGCAGTAGCGGTGAACAATCTGGGTGGCGATGTCAAGGGTTTCGGCATGAACGCCTGGTGGGCCAACCCCGGCCTGTTTATCAACTCGGCGGGCGGCAGTTTCTTCAATGAAGAGCGCACTGCCTGCGCCCTCGACACCGACGAGGCGGTCGAAGGCGTGGCCTTCACCTCACGGCTGTACAACGAGCTTAAAGTCGCCGTGCCCTACGGCGAAGACTCGGAGCCGCCGTTCCTGGCTGGCAACGTCGGTATGTTCCTGAACGGTCGCTGGGCCACGCCGGGTATGCGGTCGGGCGCGCGATTCAACTGGGACGTGGTCGAAGTGCCCGCCGGCCCTGCCGGCGCGCGGAGCTGGTTGTTCTGGGGCGCCTACGTCGTCAACGCCAACACGAAGCATCCCCAGGAGTCCTGGGAACTGATCCGCGCCCTGACCCGCGCGGACGTGCAGGGCAAGATCTCCGAACTGGGCGCGAATATCCCCTCGCGGGTCTCTGACGAGGCAATTGATGCGTTCCTGACCTTTACCCCGCCGGAAAACAACCAGGCCTTTATCAACCTGTTGAAGAACGATCCAGCGGTGGAGGGGCCACTGTGGGCCGGCTCGTGGCCCCAATTCGACAAGGCCATGGGCGACAAGATCACTGCCGTGTTGAACGGGGACCTGTCGATCACAGACTATCGCGCGACCGTCTGTGACGAAGCGAACCTGGCCTTCAAGTAACCGGCGCGGCGATCAGGGCGGGGAGGCGCCTGTCTCCCCGCCGCTCAGGAGGCAGCGATGGCAACAACTACGGCGCAACCGCCCGTACCGGCGGAACGTGCCACGCTGATCACCCGGCTGGGGGCGGCCTGGCAGGGTCTGCTGGCCGCCGGACTGGCGCTGGCCGCCTGGGGGATGAGCCAGGCCACCTGGGCGCAACGCGATGGTCTGCGGCTGGTGGCGGTGACCCTGATCGGGCTGGGCGCGCTGAGCAGCGTGCTGGCCGCCGGGCTGATGTTGCGCCGCGACCGGCGTGGACGGCTGATCGGCCTGGGGTTGAACTACGTGCTGGCCGTAGGGTGCCTGCTGAGCCTGCTGGGCACGCTGGGCGTGTACGTTGGACTCGACGAGGTCGCGAACCGCTTTTATCAGCGGGCCTGGCTGTTGATCGGCGTACTGGCCGGCTTTCTGATCGCCAGCTCTGGTGACCGCTTCGCGGACGCGCCGCGCGTGCAGGCCGCTTACCACCGCGCCGGGCGCTGGGTGATGATCGGCAGTGTGGTGGCGCTGGCGCTGTCAATGGGCGCGTTGCAGGGCCTGGTCACGCTGCTCCTGGGGCTGCGCCAGCCGGTGGCCCTGGCGCTGCTGGCCGGCGCCTCGCTCTTCGGCGCGGCCTTCTGGCTGCTCTGGCGGCCCCAGACGGCCCGGGCCTTCGGCGCCGGTGAGCGCGACGCGGTGGCGATCAGCGGCTACCTGTTCATCGCTCCGAACCTGCTGGGCTTCCTGCTCTTCTTCGCCGGACCGCTGCTCTTCTCGCTCTACCTGAGTTTCACCAACTCGGACGGCTTCCGGGCCGAGTTCGTAGGTGCACGGAATTATGCGACCATCTTCAGTCTGGAGGTAGTCACGCTGGAGAGCGGCAGCCAGCGCGCCAGTGAGGTCCTCAGCCCCGGCTTTGTGGAACTGAACCGGATCGGTAACCTGGTCATCGGCGCCCGCGACCGTCTGTTCTGGATCGCGCTCTGGAACACGGTGGTATATTGCTTCTGGGTAACCATCCTGTCGGTGGTTCCGGCGTTGCTGATCGCAACCATCCTCAACAGCAAGATCCCGGGTATGACGTTCTTTCGGGCGATCTACTTCATTCCCAGTATTGCCGGCGTGGTGGGTGTGGCGGTGATCTGGAAGTGGCTCTACAACTCGAATATCGGCTTTCTCAACTACGGCATCAACCAGGTGCTCGGGGTCATCAACCTGCTGCCGGGGGTGGAGTTCGGGCCG
>JBDNDG010000365.1:0-4724 GCA_046719255.1 Chloroflexaceae bacterium | reverse complement strand
GGGGGAGGGGCATAGGGAAAGTGGGCTTCCCCGACGTTCACATCAGGCGCCATTCGCGGGGCACACAACGCCGCAATGAACGTACGTGTTCCAGGGAGGGCTGCGCCCTCCCAAACCCCGCCAGGGGAGGAACCCGTGCTCCTCCCCCCGGCGGGGGGAGGCTGGGAGGGGGGGCGGAACACTCTCAACCTTCTCAACCTTCCCCGCAGGAAGGGGCACGGGGAAACCGGCTTTCCCCGATGTTCACATCAGACGATAAAACCGATAAGGCGGTTAACGCGCCACCAGCGGCGAGATGTTGTGGCGGAGCGCCGCGTGGGGCAAGTATACCACGTTTGTCGCATATCAATGCGATAGTCTTGTATTGTAACACACTTGTTCTCTATGTTCAAGGGGCGTTCAATTGGTGAGCAAGACAGTGGCGCATTCGCAACAATCGGTACGTGTTTCTTTTCTTACGCACAGCGTCAAAAGAATTATACTGAGCCCTGTGAAGCGCGGTCGTGGCTGTCCTGACCAGGAGCGAGTTCTCAGGGTTCTCGCCTGGGGGGTCGCTCGAGCCGCACCAAACTGAACAACAGGTTCGCACACACAACTCCTCTGTTCTGCTACGGCGGCACCTGGAGGCGGGGCGTCCCGCAAGGTTACCGGTTCGCCGGGCCGCCGTCCCCAATTTACCCCTCTCTCAGCCAACGACCAGGGCTTCGCAGGTCGGCCGCCCCGCAAGGGCGGCCGATTTACTTTGGGGTCGTTCAGGCTGCCCTGAGGCGCAGTGCCACCAGAACCGGCGTGCCGGTGCGAGGCGGTGGCGGCGGGGCCAGGCCGGCAAGCACGTTCAACCCCCAGGCCAGTTGCGCGTCAGCGCACCGCGTCTGGCCCGCGGCGGGTTGCCGGTTGGCCACGCACGGCACGGCGTACCGGGCGTCCTCCGAAGCGGCAACCTCGTACTGGGGAGTGATCCCGATGCGGTGGATGGCCGTCCGGTTGGGCGTGAGCCAGTGGGCGATGGTGATGCGGGCGCTACTGCCGTCGCTGAGGTGGTGGATGTTCTGCACCGACCCTTTGCCAAAGCTCCGCTCTCCGAGCAGGATCGTGTTCGGGCGGCGGTC
This sequence comes from Chloroflexaceae bacterium, assembly GCA_046719255.1. Lineage (GTDB taxonomy): Bacteria > Chloroflexota > Chloroflexia > Chloroflexales > Chloroflexaceae > JACAEO01. Next base: position 3,615 of record JBDNDG010000365.1, on the reverse strand, counting down.
ACGCAAGGCGCCGGCCACGATTTCGGCGGCGCTGGCCGAGCCATTGTTGATCAGCACCACCATCGGCGCCTCGAACAGGCGCGTGTCGGCGGGACCAGCGATGGTGCGCAACTCTTTCTCGACGCCGCCATTTTCGCGCTCGTAGAGGGCCACGCCATCGTAAAAGCGCCCGAGCACCTCCTGGGCCGTGGTGAGGAACCCGCCGGGATTGTTGCGCAGGTCGAGCACAACGCTACGGGGACGCTGGGGGATCAGTTGCCGTAGAGCCTCGTCGAGCAACTGGGTGGTGGTGGCCTTGAACTCGGTGATCTGGATGTAGGCCACCCCATTGTCGAGCATTTGCGCATTCACGGTGATGATCGGCACCTCATCGCGGGTGATCGCCACGTCAAAGGTGTGCGTGTCGGGAGGGCGGCGCAGGGTGAGGGTTACGACGGTGCCTTTGGGGCCGCGAATGCGCGCCGCGGCCCTGGCAGTGGCCTCGCCGTCGGACAGGCCAGCGATCACCTCGGCGAGGGGCTCGCCATCAACGGCCACCACCACGTCGCCTGAGCGCACCCCGGCGCGCTCGGCCGGCGAGCCGGGGAAGGGCCGGTCAATGACAATCGTCCCCTGCTCGAACCGCAGGTAGGCGCCGATACCTTCGAAGCGACCCTGCATCGACTCGCGGTTCTGGGCCGCCAGGTCCGGCTCTTGAAAGGTGGTATACTCATCGCCGAGGGAGGTGAGCATTCCCTGGATCGCACCGTAGACCATCTCGCGCTGATTGAGCGGCTCCTGGCGGTAGAACTCGGCCTGCACCAGGTCCCATACCTGCCAGAAGACGGCAAAATCCGCCCGGGCGTTTGCCGGCGTCTCGCGGCGCAGGTCGCGGTTGGCGACGCGGGCCAGGAAGGTGTCAACGGGGGTCGTTCCGACAATGCGCGCAGCGGCCCACCCGGCAGCGAAGGCTGCAATGCCGACCAGGAGGGCAACGAGCGTTCCGAGGGTGATCGCGCGAGAGGTGCGAATCATAGACGAACCTCTGCACTCAGGCGAGAGACTTCGGGCTGTTGTTCCAGCAGGCCGCGTGAACCGGGCCGGGTCAATGGCCGATCTTCCCGGCAGGGCCAGACTCGCCCGCGCCCGCTCCCCGGTCAGGGGCGTGCGGTAACCCGGCTTCCCCGGTTTCATACAGCACCATCGCGGCGGCGGCGATGGGTGCGGTTTCGGCGCGCAGGATGCGCGCGCCAAGTGATACGGGTATGATACCACGCTCGCGGGCACGTGTCAGTTCGTCGGGGGTGAGACCGCCTTCGGGGCCGCTGAGGATGTGGATGGCGCTCCCGGCCCACTCCTTGCCGTAGGCACGCATGACGGAGCGCAGGTGGGGCGCCTGGCCCTCCCAGAGCAGCAGGGGCAGATCGGCGCCCGCGGCGGCCGCCACGGCGGCGTCGAAGGAGAGGGGGGCGCTCAACTCGGGCAGCACCCCGCGACAGGATTGCTCGGCGGCTTCTCGCACGATGCGGCGCCAGCGCTCCAGCCTGCGCGCGTCGGTTCGGTCGGCGGCCAGTGACCGGGCGCAGCGGGTTGGCGTGAGCCGCCGCGCGCCTAACTCGACACTCTTTTGTACGGCCCACTCGAAGCGTTCCGAGCGGATGAGGGGCAGATAGAGGGTCAGGTTGACCGGGGGTTCGCCACCGGCCAGTTCGCGGCGGAGAACCGCGCCGGTCACCAGGTCGCGCCCGATGGCCGTCACTTCCACCTCCGCGGCCATGCCCTGCCCATCGAGCAGCAACACCCGGTCGCCGGGGGTCAGGCGCAGCACGCGCCCGAGCTGGTGGGCCAGCTCCGGGTCGAGCAGGCACACCTGATCGGCGCGCAGGGCCTCAGGGGCGACGAAGAAGCGACGGGTGTTGGGAAGGTTCATGAGATGTTGGATTGTGGATTGGTGGCGTATGCGCCACGTCGTTGGTCACGCTTCGCTCAGGGTGAGACGGAACGCGCCAGATGCGCCGATCAAGGATGGGTGCGCGGCCGCGCCGAGCCATGTCTGCCCGGCCTACCCGGGCATGGCCGGGGCGCCAGGTAACCCCGGCGCGCGCCGGTTTATCTACGCCGGGTGAATCACCTCTGCAATCCGCTCCTCGGGGCTTCCGGCGGCGCGCGCCGCGGCGGTCAGCGCCTCCAGATCAGGAACGGTGGCGCGCAGCAGAGTCATCGCGCCGCGCAGGCTACAGGCGCCGAGGCTGGCAGGCAGCACGGCAGAGTCACCGCGACGCAGGGCCAGAGGCGCGTGTCGGCGGTCCTCTGGTTCGAGCAGGCCCGCACCGTCAACGACGGTCAGGATCTCGAAACTGCCCGGGTCCACCTCCAGGGTGGCCCGCTCGACCACGCGCCAGCGCTCCAGAGCGAACGAGGGGCAGGCGACCAGCAGATCGCGCTCCGGCGTCAGCGCCAGGGGGCGAATGACCCCGTGGGGCGCCGGGGCGAAGACGCCTACGGCCAGGGCCTTGTCCAGGTGCAACTCGCGCGGCTGGCCGGTCCGCGGGTCGCGGCGGCCATAGTCGTACACGCGATAGGTCAGATCCGATTTCTGCTGGATCTCGAAGAGCATGATCCCGGCGTTAATGGCATGGAGGGTTCCGGCGGGCACGAAGATCACGTCGCCAGGGGCAACGGGGAGCTGCGCCATCAACGCTTCGACGGCGCCCGTCTCAACCGCGGCGGCGAACTCTGCGCGGCTGCACGGGCGCTTCAGACCATAGGTAATCGTGGCGCCCGGCGCGGCCTCCAGGATGTACCAGGCCTCGGTTTTGCCGTGAAAGCCGGTGTGGGCCTCGACGCGATGGGCGTAGGCATCGTCGGGATGGACCTGAATGGAGAGGCGCTCGGCAGCATCTATGAACTTGGCCAGCAGCGGGACATCGGCGCCGTAGCGGGCAACGGTGCGCGTGCCCACCAGGGCCGGCCCGTAGGCCCGCGCCAGGTCGGCCAGGGTGCGCCCGGCGAACGGCCCGTCCACCACAGGATTGCTGTCGAAGACCTGCCAGCTTTCGCCGAGGCAGGCCGGACGCGGTTCGGGCAACTCCAGCCACGCGGCAAGGCGCGTGCCGCCCCACAGGGGTTCAACGAGTCTGCGCCGGGTAATCAAGGGAGGAAGGCTGGTGGTCATGGCGCCTCACTGGATTGATGTGATTAGAGCATTTTATGCCAATTGGAAGTGAACAGGCCGCATCTGCACGCCCACCAGCGCGCATTGCAACGCCACGGCGGCAATCTGCACTCCGAAATCTGCAATCTGAAATGGGGAGGGCTTGCCACCCGGCGCGGCCTCTCCGCTCCTTCCGGCATTACCGGCGGGGAGCAATCACCCTGACGCCTGCCGGCGGTGTCACCCCGGGGCCATAGATGTAGAAATCTTCCCACGGCGTGTAGCGGGTGATATACGGATCCACCCGCGTCCGTCCATTGGCAAAGGTCACGATCCGCCGAAGAGTCACATCCACCCCCGGGCGCCCGTGGACAAGCTGGCGCACGGCGCCCCGGGGCAGGCTGGGGTCGAACTGCCAGACCGGCAGACCAGGCTGGGTCCAGTTCGCTTTGAAGGGACCTTCATAGCGCACGCTGCGCCCG
>JBDNDG010000364.1:0-4743 GCA_046719255.1 Chloroflexaceae bacterium | reverse complement strand
ACGAATTGTTACGAATAAATAATAAAAAATGTATAATGTATAAATCATAAATATCTTTTGTATTTGCACTTTTCTCTTATAATTTTTACTTGAGCATGGCCTCGGTCACCTGATAGTCGGCGATCACGCCATTGCGCATGGGGCGAACCACTTCGATACTCTCCGGCTCGCGTCCGAGCATCGCCAGGGCCTCGGCCCCCACCGCGCGCACGCGCCCATCTCTGGTGCTCAGAGCCACCACCGACGGCTCCGAGAGCACGATCCCCTTTCCTTTCAAATACACCAGGACGTTTGCAGTACCCAGATCAATACCAATCCTGCGGGCCATAGATCCTCTGTATGTTGTAGTAGGGCGTCGCGGGCCTACTGGCGCCGTCCGACGTTCTTGAGTCGCGCCACCTGGAGCCGCACCAGTTCCTTGCGGAGCTTGGCTTCGGCACTGGCGGCATCGCGCTCACTCTGGGCCATCTGCTTGCGCTCTTCGGCCAGCTTGCGCGCCGCTTCAGCGCGGGCCTCGTCAATCTCGTCGGCCCGCTCGACCGTATCGGCGAGAATGGTCACCCGGGTGGGCAACACTTCCATAAAGCCACCTGAAACGGCAAAGGGTGTGCGCACACCATCCTTGACGATCCCCAGCTCACCCGGTTCCAGGATCGTCAGCAACGGGGCGTGGCGCGGCAGGATACCCACGCGACCGGCGCGGGTGGGCGCGCTGATCAGATCCACATCATCGGAGAGGACCACCCGCTCGGCGGTGACAATTTCCAGGTGAATGGGCATGCGTTTCTCCTGAGGCGATCGGGCCAGGCAGTTTGTGGCCAAAGTTCTGGTCGTTCCCCCCTCCCCGCCTCCCCCGGGCGGAAGCGGCGCGCGGTGCGCTTCCCCGCGGGAGCGGGCCGGGGAGGGGGCGCAGCTCTGCCTATGCCTTCTGGCTGGACTCGTAGGCCGCGAGCACATCGTCGAAGTCGCCCTGCATGTAGAAGAACGACTCGGGAATGTGGTCCCCCTCGCCATTGAGCACGCGGCGGAAGCTCTCAACCGTCTTGGCCACCGGCACATACTTACCCGGGCGGCCGGTGAACTGCTGGGCCACCGTGAACGGCTGGGAGAAGAACAGCTCGATCTTGCGCGCCCGGGCGACGGTAAGCTTATCGTCGTCGCTCAACTCCTCCATACCGAGGATCGCGATAATATCCTTCAGATCCTTGTAGCGCTGGAGCACGCGCTTAACCTCCTGGGCCACCCGGTAATGCTCCTCGCCGACCACATTCGGGTCGAGGATGCGGCTGGTGGAGGCCAGCGGATCCACGGCCGGGAAGATCGCGCGCTCGGCAATACTGCGTTCGAGTGAAATCGTCGCGTCGAGGTGGGCGAACACCGTTGCCGGCGCCGGGTCGGTATAATCGTCGGCGGGCACATATACGGCCTGCATCGAGGTGATCGAGCCACGCTTGGTGGAAGTAATACGCTCCTGGAGTTCACCCATCTCGGTGCCGAGAGTGGGCTGGTACCCCACCTGCGAGGGCATACGCCCGAGGAGTGAGGAGACCTCGGACCCGGCCTGAACGAAGCGGAAAATATTGTCGATAAACAGCAGGATATCGCGGCCCTCATCGCGGAAGTACTCGGCCATGGTCAGCGCGGTCAGGCCCACGCGGAGGCGCGCGCCGGGCGGCTCGTTCATCTGCCCGAAGACCATCACGGTTTTATCGAAGACCGTCGTCGTTTCGTCAATGCGGGCCTCGCGCATCTCGTGGATCAGGTCGTTGCCCTCGCGGGAGCGTTCGCCTACCCCGGCAAACACCGAATAGCCCGACTGCTCCTTGGCGATATTGGCGATCAGTTCCTGGATCACCACCGTTTTACCCACGCCAGCGCCACCGAAGATCGCCGTTTTGCCACCGCGGGTAAAGGGGGCGATCAGGTCAATGACCTTGATTCCCGTCTCGAAGATCTGCGCCTCGGTGCTCTGCTCCTCGAAGGACGGCGGCGGGCGATGGATGGGCCGGCGTTCGACCGTGGCGGGGATCGTCTCGCCGCCATCAATCGGTCGCCCGAGCACATTGAAGACGCGACCGAGGGTGGCAGGGCCGACGGGCACGGCGATCGGCTTGCCGGTATCGTAGATCGGCACGCCGCGTTGCAGGCCATCGGTGCTCCCCATAGCCACGGCCTTGACCTGCCCCGCGCCGAGTTGTTGCTGCACCTCACACACGAGGGTGCTGCCGTCTTCGAGTGGAATCTCAAGCGCGTTGTAAATCTCAGGGATATGATCCTTGAACTCAGCGGTGATCACCACGCCGATGATTTCGCGAACGACACCCTGCGCTTTGCTCCCGTTGGTCATTGTTTCAGCTCCATCACCGATCGGAGAATGAAAAGCGTTGTTCTCGGAAGGGCCGCGCCCTTCCGGTGCGGAGGGCTTGCCGCCCCCACAGGCAGGGGTATGGGGAAACCCGGTTGCCCCATAGGTTCACATGAGATTGTAGACTGCGACTGACGGACCGGCACGCAAGGCGCGCAGACGCGCTTTGACGTAACACTGCGCGCGGAGCGTTCACGCGCAACCGGTATCACATCTCGGCGAGTGCGGCGGCGCCGCTGGAGATCTCGGAGACCTCCTTGGTGATGGCTGCCTGGCGAGCCTTATTGTAGCTCAGGGTCAGGTCGCGCACCAGATCCTTGGCATTGCGGGTGGCGTTGCGCATGGCCACCATTTGCGCCGAGTAGAAACTGGCGATCGACTCGAGGATGGCCTGGTAGATCTGCGTTTCGACGTAGCGGGGCAACAGTTCATCGAGCACTTCGGCCTGGTCCGGCTCGTAGGTAAAATCAACCTGGCGACCCCCGCTATCTTCGGGGGCCTCGACGGGCACCAGTTTTTTAAGCGTCGGGCGTTGCACCAGCGTATTGATAAACTCGCTGTAAATCAGATACACTTCGCTGTACTCGCCCGCCTGGGCCCGACTGAGGGCGGCCGTAGCCACGCCGAGGATCTGCTCCAGTTTCGGTGCATCGCCGAGTTTAATCGCTTCGGCCTGGAGATTCTGGCCGCTGCGAGCCAGAAAGTCGCGCCCCTTTTTGCCATAGGCGTAGGTATCAACCGTGCGACCCTGCTGTTGTTGCTCGAGGATGAAGCGGCCCACCCGCCGCAGAACGTTGGAAGTCAGACTGCCGGCCAGGCCCCGGTCGGGCGTGACGACAATCAGCGCGACCCGCCCCGTATCCGGGCGCACCTCAAGAAAGGTGCCGCGGCGGGCCTGGCCGACCACGCGGGCATTCAGGTCGCCGATCAGGTCGCGCATACGGTCGGCATAGGGCCGTGTCGCCAGCACGTTGCGTTGGGCCCGGCGCATCTTCGAGGCCGCGACCATCTCCATAGCGCGGGTGATCTGGGCCACATTCTTGACCGAGCGGATACGTCGTTTAATTTCGCGGCTGGACGCCATAATCGCTCCGCTGAAGGCACAGAGATGAGAAGGTTCCGGGAGGGCGCCGCCCTCCCGGAGCCGCTACCCTACTGATAGGAACTGGTCGCCTTGAACTCCTTGATCGCCGCCTCCAGGGCATTCTTCACCTCGTCGGAGGGGAACTTGCGGTCGAGGCGGTTATCGTAGATCAGCTTACGAACCTCGGGGTGGGCCGAGCGCAGGAAGGCCAGGAAATCATCGCGCCAGGCCGTGATGGCGGCGACGGGCACATCGTCGAGGTAATTATTATTGGCGGCATAGAGAATCGCCACCTGATCCTCGACGGCCAGGGGGTGGTACTGCGGCTGCTTGAGCAGTTCCTGGAGGCGCTGGCCGCGGTCAATCTGGGCCTTGGTCGTCGCATCGAGGTCGGAGGCGAACTGGGCGAAAGCGGCCAGGTCGCGGAACTGGGCCAGCTCGCCCTTGAGCTTGCCGGCCACCGAGCGCATAGCGCGGGTCTGCGCCGAGGAGCCGACGCGGCTGACCGAGATACCCACATTGAGCGCAGGGCGCTGCCCGGCGTTGAACAGGTCCGACTCGAGATAGATCTGGCCATCGGTGATCGAAATCACGTTGGTGGGAATATACGCCGAGACGTCGTTGGCCTGGGTCTCGATCACCGGGAGGGCGGTGAGCGAGCCGCCGCCATAATCTTCGTTCAGACGAGCGGCGCGTTCGAGCAGGCGCGAGTGCAGGTAGAACACATCGCCGGGGTAGGCCTCGCGACCGGGGGGGCGGCGGAGGAGCAGCGACACCTGGCGATAGGCCACGGCGTGCTTTGAGAGGTCGTCGTAGACGATCAGGGCGTCCTTGACCAGTTTCCCATCAACCATCACGCCATTTTCCATCACCTCTTCGCCCATGGCGCAGCCGGCGTAGGGGGCGATGTACTGAAGGGCGGCGCTCTCGGAGGCGGTGGCCGAGACGATAATCGTGTAGTCAAGGGCGCCGTACTTTTCCAGGGTACCCACCACCTGAGCCACCTGGGCGCGGCGCTGGCCAATGGCCACATAGATACAGACCATCCCCTGGCCCTTCTGGTTGAGGATGGTATCCACGGCGACGGCGGTCTTGCCGGTCTGGCGGTCGCCGATGATCAACTCGCGCTGACCGCGACCGATGGGGATCAGGGCATCAATGGCAACGATCCCGGTCTGGACGGGCGTATCCACCGACTTACGGGTAATCACACCGGGAGCGATGCGTTCAACCTCGCGGTAGTTGGTCACCGTAATGGGGCCCTTCCCATCGAGGGGCTGGCCGAGCGGGTTCA
>JBDNDG010000363.1:0-4775 GCA_046719255.1 Chloroflexaceae bacterium | reverse complement strand
TGCCGAAGACAGTCAGGGTGGTGCGACACACGCCGCGCGCCGGGCCTCATTGTACACCGAACCAGCGCCCTCGGAATCCTGTGCTAGACTACGGAACATAGGGGAAACCGGCTTTCCCCAAAACCCCTCCCGTGGAGAGAGTCCGGGGAGGGCAAAGCCCGCCCCGGACTCTACCACGGACCACTGCTCATGCGACTGCCCGGCGCAATCCTCCTGTTCCTCTGCGGCTTCTATCTGCTCACGATGAGCGGCCACACCTACTCGCCGGACGAAGAGACCATGCTCGCGGTGACCCGCGGGCTGATCGAGCGGGGCGACGTGGCCGTGGTTGTGGAAGATGGCGCGCCGGTGGCGGCGCTCCGACCGGGGCGCGATGGAGGCCGCTACTCGCCCTACGGCGTGCTACCCTCGCTCCTGGCCGTGCCCTTGCACCTTCTGGGCAGCCTGGTCGCGCCCGCAGGTCCACCCACAGACTACGCGACCCGCTTCGCCGTCACCGCGCTCAATGCGCCGCTCACCGCGGCTACGGCGGCGCTGCTCGCCTGGTGGGCCTTGCGTCTGGGGGCGACCCGGGCCTGGGCGACGGCGCTGGCCCTGCTCTACGGTCTGGCGACGCTGGCCTGGCCCTATGCCCGCACGTTCTTCTCGGAGCCCCTGGCGGCGCTGCTGATCCTGGCGGCCGCAGAGCGAGCCGACGCGGCGCGGCGCTTCCCCGCCGGGGCGCCGGCCCGACTGTGGGCCCTGTTTCTCTCGGGACTGGCCATCGGCCTGGTGTTGCCCACACGCATCGCAGCGGGTGTGGCCCTACCGGTGATCGCCCTCTATGTGCTCTGGCTGGCCTGGAACGCGGAGGCGGGGCCGGCGCCCGTGACGGCCCCGGCGATCGAGGCGAGCGGGCGACGGAGGGCCGGATACGCCCTCCGGGCGATGGTCATCTGGGTAAGCGGGCTGCTCCCGGGCCTGGCGCTGCTCGTATGGTACAACCTTGCCCGTTTCGGCACGCCCATCGCCTCGGGGTACGCGAGCGAGGGCAGCCTGTTCACCACGCCGCTGCTGGAGGGTCTGTACGGGTTGCTGCTCAGCCCTGGCAAAAGCGTGTTTCTCTATGCCCCGGCGCTGCTGCTGGCGCTGCCGGGAGGGCTGGCGCTCTGGCGACGCGGCACGCGGGCCACCGTCGTGCTGGTGAGCGGACTGTTTCTTTCCCATCTCGTGCTGTACGCCCGCTGGGGGGAGTGGCACGGCGGCGGGGTGTGGGGGCCACGCTTTCTGTTGCCGGTGGTGGCGCCCCTGCTGGTGCTGGCGGCGGGGCTGGGCAGAGGAGGCGCGGCGCGCTGGCGCCTGGCGGCGGTCACGCTCCTCGGGTTAGCGGGGTTAGCTGGCAATCTGGGAGGGGTGCTGTTCAACTTCAGCACCTATGTGGTGCTCGCCCCACTGACCGAGCGGGTGCACACGCTGAACGGCTCGCCCCTGATTGCACACTGGCGTCTGCTGGGTGAGCGCTGGTCGCGGTATGGCGCAGCGGCGCCAGCGTGCTGGCTCCGCGACGGCCTGTACGCCAGCGAGGACCCCGCGGGCGCGCCGCTGCCCCGGCGCACCGGGCCGACAGGTATGCTCCACTGCGTCATTCCCCGGGGCGCGCGGCTGGACCTGACGCTCGACGACCGGCGCCCACCGGCGGCCCCGGCAAGCGCGCTCGCCCTGCTGTTGAACGGGCAATCCCTGGGCAGTCTGCCGGAGGGGCAGCAACGTGTCTATGCCCTGCTGCTGGCGCCCGGGGTGGGACGCCTGGAGATCGTGGCGCAGCCGTGGAACCCCCTGGCCGTGGGCTTCAGCGAACGCGACGATGGGCTGGGGCCGCAGGTGGTCAGCCTGAGCGGCACGACGGACGGCGCCACGCCGGTAGCAGTGGTAGATACCGCCGTGGCGCCGTTGCCACTCCGGGCGCGCCCCCGCTGGGCATGGTACTACGACCCGCCAAACCAGCACCTGGTGGATCACTGGGCCTGGTATCTGCCCCGTTCTGAACTCACTGGAGGGCGCGCCTGGTTGATGGGCGGGCCGGTGAGCGGCCTGGGGGCCGGCTGCGTGGTGGCCGGAGTGTGGTTGATGCTCCGCGCGCTGCGCGGGCCGTTCGCGGAAGCGCGTCTCGCCGGGGGGACATGAAACGGCTTGTCAGGTAAGGGCTGGGGCGTTCCACCCCCTCACTAGAATGAACATAACTATATCTCGGGAGGGGTTGCCGCCCCCACCGGCAGGGGTATGGGGAAACCAGGTTTCCCCACAGGTTCATATCAGTGTACGGCGCAGCCGCGTCATCTAACGTGCCTCGCGGCGCAGAACCCGCCGCGATCCCTATCCCTACACGCGCACAAAGGCCGACATAATCACTATGTCCTGCACATTGCCGTCGCGGTCAATCGCGTGCCGGACGAGCTGGCCTTCGACGGCAAACCCGAGGCGGCTGAAGATCGCCTGGCCAGCGGTCTGGGCGGCGAGCATATCCACCGAAACCTTGGTTGCGCCGAGTTCACGGGCGCTCTCGACAATGGCCTGGGCCAGGTGCATACCCAGACCGCTGCGGCGCCAGGTGGGGGTGACAATCAGGCGAATATCGGCCACGTGATTCGACCAGCCCGGCATACGCAGGGCCGCGGCATAGGCCACAATGTGGCCCTCATCGGTGACAGCCACCAGTTGGCGCCAGTTCTCGGCCCGCACGGCATTGGAGAGACGCTCAATAATCTCCGGGTTCGTAAAATCGTCTTCAAGGTACAACAGGTCGTTTTTTGACAGGCTCATACCGAACGCCGCCAGCGCGTCGCGGTCGTCCTCCAGCAATGGCCGGATATGCACCTGCCGGCCATCTTTCAAAAACGCTACACTGCCTACCGCATGGCTGCGCTGGACCATTATCTGCCTCCTGGTCACGCTGGAAGGTCTGTGACAGCCGGGATCGGGAAGGATTGTGAGCACTATAGCACCGAAAGTTACATCGGAGTTACTTTGCGGGTCGGATGCACTGTAATTTCTGCATCGCGTCATAACAATGCGCGGCAGCCGGCAAGCGGGCGCGTCGCGCCAGGCAACAGCGTCGGGGCAATTTCGGCAATTCCCGGCCCGAATCGGGCAAGAAAGGACTACGCGCAACCAATTTTGCTGCTATAATGGCGCATATCCAGCGGCCTGAACTGAAAGCCTAGACGTGCCCGGAGCGGTGGGCCCCGGGACGACAAGGAGGTCGAAATGAGCAGCCAGCGGGAGGTCGTCATCCTCAGCGGTGTTCGCACGGCGATCGGCACGTATGGAGGTTCGCTGAAGGATCAGCCGCCCACGGAACTGGGTGCGCTGGTGGTACGCGAGGCAGTGGCCCGCGCCGGAGTCGAACCTCAGGAGATCGAGCACGTCGTTTTCGGCAACATCATTCATACGGACCCCCACGATATGTACGTCGCCCGTGTCGCTGCGGTGAAAGGCGGCCTGCCAGTGGAGACGCCGGCGCTGACCCTCAACCGGCTCTGCGGCAGCGGGCTTCAGGCGGTTGTCTCCGCGGCCCAGTCCATCCTTCTGGGCGACATTGATGCGGCGATTGGCGGCGGGGCCGAAGTGATGAGCCGCTCGCCCTACAGCAGCATGGCGATGCGCTGGGGCGCGCGTATGAACGATACCAAGATGGTGGACATGATGGTCGGCGCCCTCAACGACCCCTTCGACGACTGTCACATGGGTGTCACCGCCGAGAACATTGCCACCAAGTGGGGCATTTCGCGGGAAGATCAGGACGCGCTGGCCGTCGAGAGCCATCGTCGCGCGGCGGCGGCAATCGAGGCGGGGTACTTCAAGAGCCAGATCGTGCCGGTGGAACTCAAGGTGAAGGGCGGCACACAACTGTTCGACACCGACGAGGGCGTTCGCCGCGATACCACCATGGAGAAGCTGGCCAAGCTGAAGCCGGTGTTCGTCAAGGACGGCACGGTGACCGCCGGCAACGCCTCGAGCATCAACGATGCCGCCGCAGCGGTGGTGCTGATGGAGCGCAGCGTCGCCGAGCGGCGCGGGTACAAGCCCCTGGCGCGTCTGGTTGGCTACTCACACGCGGCCGTTGAACCGAAATACATGGGCATCGGCCCCGTGCCAGCGGTGCGCCGCCTGCTGGAACGCACCGGCGTCCGCCTGGACGAGATTGATATTCTCGAGGTCAATGAAGCCTTCGCTGCGCAGGCCCTGGCCGTGATGCGCGACCTCGACCTGCCCCCCGACAAGACCAACCCCAACGGTAGCGGCATCTCGCTCGGGCACCCGATCGGGGCGACCGGCTGCATCCTGACGGTCAAGGCCGTCCACGAATTGCAGCGCACCGGAGCGCGCTACGCCCTGGTGACGATGTGCATCGGCGGTGGCCAGGGTATCGCCGCGCTCTTTGAACGGCTCTAGTGTGCTCCAGGCGATCTGTTCGGGCGTCAGCGCAACGCCGACCGCGTCTGGATACGCCACGCCCGATCTGTAATCGCAACTCTGCAATCTGCAATCGCACCAGCACCCTGGCCGAGCCTGGCGACACATCCGACACATTCCATGTCACCCTTCGCTTCGCGAAGGGTTCCGGCTGAGATGCTTCCCCTTCGACTGCGCTCAGGGTGGCGGCTTCGCTCAGCATGACCCATGACGTGCCGGACGCACCACCTGGTTGCCGCATTGCACCCGTCTGGTCGAGGCATTGGACTCTTCAAGGCTTCGACCAGATGGAGACAGTTCGCCGCGCGCGCTGGCAGCGAGCC
>JBDNDG010000362.1:0-4793 GCA_046719255.1 Chloroflexaceae bacterium | reverse complement strand
TACGCCGCCGAGCAGGTCGCGAAGGGTCGCTCCGAGTGGGCCTACTGGGACGCGACGCGGATCGTGCCGGGAACGGTGAACGAGTTTCCCTTTTTTACCTTCCTCTTTGGCGATCTGCACGCCCATATGCTGGTGATGCCGCTCAGCCTGGCCCTGCTGGGGCTGGCCGTGGCCTATGCGCGGGACGTGCCGCGCCGGAGTGGTCGGGCGGCTGCGGCGCGCGCCGGGGCCTACGCGCTGCTGCTGGGCCTCCTGGCGGGGGCCATCCGAGCGACGAACACGTGGGATTACCCTACCTTTGTGGGCCTGGGTGCGCTGCTGCTGGGGGGAGCAGGCTGGCGGGCCAGCCGCGGGCACGGGGTGGCCCGCAGCCTGGTGTGGATAGCCGGGCCGCCCCTGCTGATGCTCGCCGGCGGTAATCTGTTCTTTGTCCCCTTCGTTGCCAGCTTCGCCACCGAGTCTTCAGGGGCGGAGCTGTGGCGCGAGGGCCTGGCGCCAACGCTACTGGAGCAGGTGCTCGGCGCGCCGCGGACGACTATGGGCGAGGCGCTGCTGCTCTACGGCCACTGGCTCTTCGCCGCGGCCACTGCCGGGGCGCTGCTGCTCGGGCGCTTCGGCGGAACGCCGGTCGCAGCCGGGGCGCTGGGAATTGGCGCGGCCATCGTAGTGGCCGGGCTGGCGCTGAACTGGCCAGCCCTGACGCTGCTGATACCGCTGCTCGGTGGCGCACTCTGGCTGCTGTGGCGGCTGCGACGTGCCCCGCTGGAATTGCTGGCGCCGGGTCTCTGGCTGGCCGGGGGGCTTGGCCTGCTGACGCTGCTGGAGGTGGTGACGGTCAAGGGCGACATCGGGCGTATGAACACGGTGTTCAAGTTTGGCCTGCACGCCTGGATGCTCTTTGCCCTGGGGACCGCGGCGCTGCTGCCGCGCCTGTGGGCAACGCCCGGCGCCGCGCGGGGCCTGGTTGCGCGCGGCGGGCTGGCGCTGCTGGGCCTTGCGGCGCTGGTCTACCCGCTCACGGCGACCCCGGCCCGCGCCGCCGACCGCTGGGCGCCGGACGCTCCGCGCACCCTCGATGGAACGGCGTTTATGGCTGCTGTATCCGCTGAGGGTTACGGGGAAGCGTTTTCGCTCGATGAGGATGCGGCGGCGATCGCCTGGTTGCGGGACAATGTGACCGGCACACCGGTACTCCTTGAAGCGCACCTGCCCTCGTACCAGTGGGCCGGGCGTGTGGCAGCGCATACCGGTCTGCCCACGCTCCTGGGATGGGAGTGGCATCAGATACAGCAGCGCAACGCTGTCGGCGCCGGGCCGGTGATCGCCGCGCGGCAGCAAGCCGTGCAGCGGATCTACGCCGGCACCGATCCGGACGAGGCGCTGGCCCTGCTGCACAGGTACGGCGTCACGTATGTCTACGTCGGCGGTGTTGAACGGGCCAGTTACGACCCGGCCGGCCTGGCGAAGTTTGAGCACCTGGCCGCGCGGGGTCAACTGGAGCGCGTCTTTACCCGGGGAAGCACCGCGATCTACCGCGTCACTCCACCCGCGACACCGCGCATGCTCACCAGCGACCTTGACGTGACCCCGCCCGGCACCGCCACGCCCCCGCCCCTGATGCTCAGAACACCGGTCAACGCATTGCCGGCGGTGGCACCGGCCGCCTGGAACCGCCTGGCAGCAGATAACTCGTGGCTGGGGACCCTGGCCTGGCTGGCAGCTCTGTACACCCTGACCCTGCTGGGACTGCCGGCAGCCTGCGCCGTTTTCGGGGCCTGGCGCGACGCGGGGTGGACCTGGGCCAGGCTGGTCGGGTTGCTGCTGGCGGGCTATGCGGTCTGGTTACCGGCCAGCCTGGGCCTCTGGCGTTACAATGGCGCCGGCTTGCCCCTGGGTCTGGCCCTGGTGTTGCTGTTGAACCTGGCGCTACTCTGGTGGATGGGCCGGGCCGAGAGAGGCGTGCTGGCGCGTATCGGGCGTGGGTTAGCTGGCGTGGCGCAGGCGCTGTGGGCGCGCCGGCGGGCCGTGCTGTGGAGCGAGGGCGTGTTCCTGGCCGGTTTCACGGGCATGGCCCTCATTCGCGCCTTGAACCCCGACCTCTGGCACCCGATCTGGGGTGGCGAGAAGCCGATGGAGCTGGGCTTTCTCAACGCAGTGCTGCGTAGCCCGGTGCTGCCGCCCTACGACCCCTTCTTCAGCGGCGGCTATATCAACTACTACTACTATGGCTATTTCCTGGTCGCCCTGCCGATACGGATGGCGGGTATTCCTGCGGCGATGGGCTTTAACCTGGCCCTGGCGACGATCGCCGGCCTGACCCTGGCCGCGGCATTCGCTCTGGTCAGCCAGTTGACCGGGCGGGCGCGATACGGCGTGCTTGCGGCGGCGCTGGTGGGTGTGGCGGGCAACCTGGCCGGCTTCTTTGCCGTGGGCTGGTCGCGAGGGTTTCCTGCCGTAGCCGAGGCGCTGCGGCAGGGCGGGTTGGCCGGCTTCGGGGCCAGGCTCGGCGATTGGTTCGTCGGGCCGAGCCGGGTGATCCCCTACACCATCAATGAGTTTCCCTCCTTCGCCTTCCTCTATGCCGATCTGCACCCGCACACGATTGCGCTGCCCATCACGATACTGGTGCTGGCGCTCGGCTATCGTCTGTCCGCCACGGTTCAGGCCCGCTCGTCGGTTCGCTCCTCGCCGTCGGGCCGCCACAGCTCTGACGACGGTTCAGGTGGCGGTGTGGAACGGGGGGAGGCTGGAGCGACGGGCGCGCCCGAACGCCCGGCTCCGCAACCTGGCTCAGGGGAACCACCGGCGCCCGGAGTGGAGCCGCTCCCGGGACGTTTTGCGCCCCTGCTCCTGCTGGGGCTGGCCCTGGGCACCCTGGCGGTGACCAACTCGTGGGACGTGCCGACCTGCGCCCTGGTGACGGGCCTGGCAGTGCTGGGAACGGCCTGGCGCGCGCCCGGCCCGCGCGCCGCGGGCGTTCCCTGGCGCAATCTGGCGCAGGCGATGCTGGTGGTGGTGGCAGTGGTCCTGGGCGGGATGGCGCTCTTCGCGCCGTTCTTCGACCATTACTGGGCGCCGGTGGGCGGGATCGGCCCGGTGCCATTGACGGATGGGACAACGCCGCGCGATTACCTGGTGATCTACGGCTTGTTCGTGGCGATACTGCTACCGGCACTGCTCGGCGCGGCCTGGCGCTTGTATACCCTGCCCCGGAGCGCCCGCGGGCATTCCCCGGTCGCCATGGGATTGACCCGCAGCGTGGCGCCAGGCGTGGGGACCTGGCTGCCGATAGGCGCGGGAGCCGGATTACTGCTCCTGGGGGCCATGCTGCCCACGCTCGGGCTGCGGCTGGCCCTGGTGGCCCTGGTGGCCCTGGTGACAACGCTGCTGTTGCGTCGGGCCATCAGCGCGCCAGTCTGGTACGGGTTGCTCCTGGTCTGGGTAGCTCTGGCGGTCTCGCTGGGGATCGAACTGGTCTATATTCGCGATCATCTGGACGGTGGCGACTGGTACCGGATGAACACCGTCTTCAAGTTCGGGTTGCAGGTCTGGGTCCTGCTGGCGATTGCGGCGGCGGCAAACCTGCCGGTGCTGCTGCGGGGTGTGCGGCGCATGTGGGGAGCGCCGGCGGCGCGAGCGACCCTGGCGGGTCTGGGTTTGCTGGGGACGCTCGCGGCGGTCTACCCCGTTGCGGCGGTACCGAGCCGCCTGGATACGCGCATGCCGGTGCAGACAGGGCCGACGCTCGATGGCCTGGCCTTTCTCGACCAGGCGCGTTTTACCTACGACTGTCTGGCCTATGGTGGATGCGAGCCGGGTGTGACCCGGGTCGAGGTGGATCTCTCCGGCGATGGCCCGGCCATCGCCTGGTTGAACCGGGAGATCGAAGGGACACCGGTGATCGTGCAGTCGAGCCTGTTCTTTTACCGGGCCTACGGTATCCGCGTGGCTGCCAGCACCGGCCTGCCCACCGTGATCAGCGCGCTGCACGTGAACGAGCAGCGCGACCCGGCTCTCGCGGCGCGGCGGGACCGCGAGCTTGACACCTTTTTCCGCACTCCCGATATCGAGACAGCGCTGCGCTTTCTGGCCCGCTACCGGGTTGACTACATCTACGTTGGCGGGGTCGAGCGGGCCTTCTACCCTGCGGCGGGCCTGGCCAAGTTCGAGCAGATGCGCGGCACGTACCTGGAGACGGTTTACGATGCCCGACAGACGCGCATCTACCGGGTGACGGGCGTGCCACCGGGCTACGCCTGGCGGCCCTCGACAGAGCACGGGGCCCCGACGCACCCCGGCGGTCCCGCCCCCGCCGAGCTGGAGGAGCTGGAGGCCGCCCTGGCGGCCAACCCTACCGACGGGCCGCTGGCCTTTGGTCTGGCCGAGCGCTACCGCGACCAGGGCCGGCTGGACGAAGCGGCGCGAGTGCTGGAGCGGGCTGCGCGGGCCAACCCGCGCGACATCGGCGTGATGCACCTGTGGGGCGACATCCTGGCCGAGGCGGGGCGTTACGACGAGGCGGAGGAGGCTTACCTGATGGCCGCCCGCGCCGATCCAGGCGCTGCAAACTGGCACAAGCTCGGCAGTGCCCTGCTGGATTGGGGCCGCCTCGACAAAGCCGAGATTGCCCTGAGCCAGGCGGTGGTCGCCGATCCGTCCGCACCCGACCCGTACTTCAGCCTCGGGAAACTCTTTGCGCGGCAGGGCGACCGCGAGCGGGCGCGGGCCGAACTGGCAATCTACCTGGCCCTGGCGCCCGACGGCCCCCGCGCGGATGAGGCCCGGCGGCTCCT
>JBDNDG010000361.1:0-4829 GCA_046719255.1 Chloroflexaceae bacterium | reverse complement strand
TTGAAGTCGGGACGGGGGGGCTATGCTGCCTCGCCGGCCTCTGTTGCTGGCTGGCGTTGCGCCGCGCGACGGAGTTGCAGCGCCCGGTCGGTCACACCGAGCATTCGGGCTGCCTGTTGGAGATTGCCACCCGTCGCTGTCAGCGCGATCTGAATTGCCACATTCTCGACAATGCGTCGGATCGTGCGCAGCCCGTCGCCCCGGGCCAGGGCGGCACGAACGGCGCATTCCAGGTCGTTCCGCCAGGAGTTGGAAAACGAGCCGCTTGCCGGTCGCTCGTCGTCGGGCACTGTGCCAGCGCTGATCAGCCCCTCGCCAGGGTAGCGGAAGAGGAGCCGCGCCGCCAACTGGCGCAGATCGCGCACGTTCCCGGGAAAGCTGCGGTTGAGCAGGTAGGATTGAACGCTCGCACTCAACTCCGGAACGGGCTGCTCGGGACGCAACTGGCGCATAAAATGGCGGGTCAGTGGCAGAATATCCTCACGGCGTTCTTCAAGGGAAGGCAGCCGGCACACCCAGCCGGCAATACGGTAGTAGAGGTCGCGGCGAAACCGCCCGGCTTCGACCTCGGCGCCCAGATCACGATTGGTCGCGCACACCAGCCGGAACTCGCTACGACGCCAGGTATTACCGCCGACGCGCTTGTAGGTGTGCTCCTGCGTTGCGCGCAACAACTGTGCCTGCAGGGCCAGTGGCAGTTCGCCGATCTCATCGAGAAACAACGTTCCACCGTCAGCAAGGGCGAAGGCGCCATCGCGCGGGCCGACCGCTCCAGTAAATGCGCCCCGCTCGTGCCCAAACAGCTCACTACCGGCCAGTTCTGGCACAATCGTTGTGCAGTCAACGATGACCAGTTCGCCCCTGGCGGGACGCGGATCGAGCAAATGGATCAGCCGGGCCAGTTGCTCCTTGCCTGTGCCCGTCTCACCCAACAGCAGCACCGGAGCATCGGTGAAGCGCGCTACCTCGATCACCTGGCGTAACACCTGCATCCAGGCCGCGCTGCTACCAACCAGATGCTCACGCACGAACGGCGTACCCAGAAGGTCGTCAACCTCGGTCCAGCGGCGCAGGCGCGCTGCAATCGCCGCTCCTGGATCTGGCTGCTCGTCCCACACCAGCACATCGGCAGCGCCAGCGCCGAGAAGTGGCCACGGCCCTTGCTCTTCCAGGGCCGCAGGATTGGCCGCAACCAGTAACACCTGATGCCTGCCGCCGCCGCTCCACCTGTGTACCAGCTCGCACAGGGTGGACGAGAGGCGGCCGAAACAGACGATCCCTACCTCCGGGACTGGCGGCTCTTCCACGGGCTGAATCGCGACGTGCATGCGGAGCTCAGACAGGACATGTTCCCGCCACGCATCATCAACAGCGTGCCAGTAAATCCACGCACCCATAGCTGACCTCCCACCCTGGTTTGTGCGCTCCATTGCGCCCCGGTCACTATTGTGCTCGGACGCGGCTTTCGGTCGTCGCTTATGCGCTGCACGTGAATGGCCCGGTCATGGTCTGCGTCTCTCGGCGGAGGCGTAGGGCTGCGCCGCACACCACCGGGATGGCATAGACCGTTTGGGGAGGACCACGCCCTCCCCTTCCCTCCCTTCTTCGCGCTCCTCGCGCCTTCGTGGTGGATGTTCATTGCACGGACGTGCATTGTAGCCGCCGTGGCAACCTGCACCGCCGGTATTATCCGCCCTGGCCGAAGCGTAGCAGAGCCAGACCGGCAACAACGAGCAGGGTGGGAACCAGGGCGATGCACGCGGGGCGGGCAAGCTGCCGCAGCGCGGCAACCCGACGGGTATAGCCTGATCCCACCGCGGCCAGCAGCAGAAACATCGTGAACAGTTCAGCGATGATCCCCACCACGCCGAGCAGCGCCAGCGGCCAGTAGAGCGCCTCAAGGCCGCTGTAGACCGCGATCACCAGCAGCCCGTTGAGCAGCAGCAACCCACCGTAGGCGCGCCAGTCCAGCACCGGGCGTTCCATCTCGGCGTCGGCGCGCAGGGCGCGGTTGAACACGAACAGAATGATCGGGGTCAGCGCAATGCCGAACAGGACGCCAGTAATGGTTCGCAGGTCGTTACGCGGCAGGTAGACGTAGGCCCGCCCCGTGTCCTCCAGAACTGAATTGATCCCATCGCCGACCATTGCCAGCGCACCCACAGCCAGCGCCGCCAGGAGCGGGCGAGTTGGCAGGGCCGCAGCCCGGCCATACCCGCGGGCAAACAGGTAGATCAGGGTAAGCAGGTAGCTGCTGTAGATCCCCAGATTGCGCGCGCAGAGTGGCAGGGGGCGCTCGCCAACGAAGACCAGGTGCTTCTGGGCCACCAGCCCGTGGACGGAGGCGTAGAGCTTCCATTCGAGCGTGGCGCCCGGCCAGAGGACGAAGATCAGCACAATGGCGCCCACCAGCGCCAGAAAGGCCACTTCCCAGAACCGCTCGCGCCTCCCGGCAGAGGAGGCTCGCTCATGCGCGCGTTGCGCCGCGATCCGCGCGCGGGCCAGTTCCACGATTTCATCGGGTCGGGGGGGTGCCATAGAAGAACCTGAGGTGAACCCGGGCCGTGTGGGGAGGAGCAGTGAGGGCGCTCCCAGGAATACCTCTACTCGGCCTGTCGCCGCGCAGCGCTGCCACCATGGTGTCTGGAAACGTTGTAGCAGAGTACCTGCCCCCTGTCAAGCAGGTTTGAGGGCCGCCCGCGCGACCGTGACCCTGCCGGCAACCGTCGTGCGCCATCCGGGCGCCCGTAACGACATTCATGCCGTGGGGCGGCCACGGCGGGTGGAACGGACGCCACCCGGGCGCCCGTAACGACGTTCACGCCGTGGGGTGCCGTAGAGACGGCCCGGCGGGCCGTCTCTACCCCGCCCCCGGGCAGGGCGACCACGGCGGGCGGGGCGGGGCGGCCCGTGCAAGAAGATGCGTCCACACCCCCCTGGCCTGCGCGGTTGCCCGCTCGTTCGCGCGCATGCTATACTGAGCATACGTCATCCGTAAGTAGGGAGCAGGTCGTGCATCCGGAGCCTTCCGCGCTGCTGGAGGCGGCGCATACCATCGTTGTCGAGCAGATTGCCCGTCTACGAGCGTTGCATACCTCCGCGCAGCAGCACCTCGTGCGGCTCGAAGCCGAGGTGCGCCGCTCGGAGCGCCAGCTCGACGAGGTGATTATCCAGGCGCGCTTTGCGTCGGAGCGCGGTCAGGTCAGTGCCACAACCCTGGCCGAGCGCCAGCGACGCCTGCGCGTCGCCCACGAGGCGCTGACGCGGGAGTACGAACAGATGCGCCGCGCCCTGCGCCAGCTCGACCAGCTGGTGCGCCAGATTGATATGAGCAGCGCCACCCTGGAAGGTGGCGGTGAAGGCGAGACGTCCGACCCCTGGGTGCAGGCCCTTCGCTCCCAGGTGATCATGGGCCGCGAGGAAGAGCGGGCGCGCCTGGCTCGCGAGGTGCACGACGGCCCGGCCCAGGTGCTGGCGAATGCCCTCATGGGCCTCGAACGCTGCCACACCTTGCTGGCCGAACGCAGACTGGACCGCCTGGAGGAGATGCTCGGGCAACTGAGCGAGAATGCCCGCGAGGGCCTGCGCGAGGTGCGCGGCTTCATTGCCGATCTCCGACCGGGTAAGCTTGAAGAGCATGGGCTCGGCAACGCTATCCGCGAGTATGTGCAGCGCTACCACGATACGGTGAACGTTCCGGTTAGCCTCGATCTCGATCCGCTACCACGCCTGCCGGCCGAGGCCGAGATCGTCCTCTACCGCATTGTTCAGGAGTCGCTTCAGAATGCCCGCAAGCACGCCCCCGGTGCGCCCGTGCACATCGTGCTCACGCGGCGCGACGAGCGCGTGGTGCTCCTGATACGCGACGAGGGGCCGGGCTTCGATCTGCGTGAAGTGGCCCGCCGCGCCGGCCGCGAGAGTTGGGGGCTGACCAGTATGCGCGAACGAGCCGAGTTGATTGGCGCCAGTTTCGTGGTTACCACCCGCCCCGGCTATGGCACCGAGGTGGCGGTGAGTCTACCGCTGCGCGGCGAAACAACCCCATCGAGGCCCCTATGACGAATCCGAATCCCATCCGCGTATTGATAATTGACGATCACCCCCTCTTCCGTCAGGGGATCCGCTGGAGCCTCGAAGACGCTGATGATATTACCGTGATCGGCGAAGCGGAAAATGGCCAGGAGGCCCTCAAGCTTACCGAACGCCTCAACCCCGATGTGGTGCTGGTGGATATTAATCTGCCCGGTCTCAATGGCCTGGAGGTCGCCCGGGTGATCAAGCGCCGTGACCCGCGCATCGGGATCATTGTGCTCAGTGTGTACGAGGACGATGATCAACTGTTCCAGGCGATTAAGGTCGGCGCGGCTGCCTACTCTTCCAAGGATGTGCATCCCGAGGAACTGCTGCTGTTCATCCGCGAGGTTGCCAGGGGCCGCTACCTGATTAACGATGCCGTGCTGGCCCGCCCGGCCGTCGCCACCCGCGTGCTCCACCAGTTCCGCGAACTGGCCGCTACCGATGATGAGCAGGCCTCAAACCTCTTTGCCCCGCTCACCAGCCGGGAGATCGAGATCCTTGACTGCATCGCCCGCGGCCTCTCCAACAAGGAGATCGCCAGCGAACTGTCCATCAGCGGCCAGACGGTCAAGAATCATATTACTTCGATCCTCTCCAAGCTTCAGGTGAACGACCGTACCATGGCGGTGATCTACGCCATCAAGAAGGGCTGGATCAAGATGGGCTATGCGTCTGGCGGCGAGGCCTCCGCTACAGAGTAACCGCCGACACCGGCATGGCCGCTCCCGGGCCGGTGGCGCCTCCCTGCCCCT
>JBDNDG010000360.1:0-4837 GCA_046719255.1 Chloroflexaceae bacterium | reverse complement strand
GCCCGGGCATCCCCGTCCAGTACCACGAACGCATTTTTGAGAAGTTTGGTCAGGCCCACGGCGGACGGAAGACCCAGGGCACCGGCCTGGGGCTAACCTTTTGCAAGCTGGCGGTGGAGTCGCACGGCGGTCGGATCTGGCTGGAGAGTATTGAAGGCCGCGGCAGTACGTTTGCCCTGGCACTGCCCCTACCATGAAAATAGCTCGTGCGCGGGAGGGCCCGGGAGGGCGCAGCCCTCCCAGAAAACAACCCGCCAGCGGGGGGGGCTGGAAGGGCTTCGCCCTCCCAGGATATAGTTATGTTCATTCTGGCGTTGTGCGCCGCGCGAATGGGGCCTAACGTGAAAATATGGGGAAACCAGGTTTCCCCACGCCCCTCCCCGGGGGAGGGTGTGGGAGGGCGCAGCCCTCCCGGGAGAATCTCGTTTCATTCCTGTGGTGTGCAACGCAGCCGCACAGGCGCCTGACGCCTGAAAGATAACCCACGCAGTGGCGCATCCGGCACACCTCCCCACGCCGCATCATCACACACGAGGGTTTCTGGAAAGGCAGCGCCCTTCCGAATCAAGAACCCGGGGGTTCGAGAGCCTGCGACTGGCGCAGATCCCGTTCCCGCTATGGCACAGCAACACCGCGCCGTACCAGAACGGGAGGTCTCTGGAGGGACAAAGCCCCTCCAAACCCTCCTCGCAACCGCAGTATTGCAGGTGCAAAACCCGACCCCGAGGGCGCTCATCTACACTGTTGAGCATCAACAAGGGTTTGCACGTTGATATTTAAAAAATCGTCACACACGACGTTTATTTATGTCATCGGCGATGTATTATAATAGTTATCATTCTCGCAACCTCCGCTGCGGCAAAGTCGTGTTACGCCTTGTTATAGTACTAGACACCCGTACGCCTGCGCCGCATAATGAGATAAAGAGGTTTTTTCCGGGGAGCTGCGCTCTCCCAGACTCTCCCCCGGGGAGGGGTACGGGGAAACCCGGTTTCCCCGATCGTCACATCAGATTTTCGTGATCTTCGCGCCTTCGTGGCGCATCCTCATACCAGAGCGTACGATTAGCGGCGCCAGGCACGAACGCGGGTCATCACGATGCGGCAGTTTCTCCACACCTACCGCTCGCAGCTCAAATACACCGTCATCGGTCCATACCTGGCCCTGATGATCCTGGTGATGCTGGTTGGCTCGTTTATCGCCATCACCCTGGTGGCCGATAGCTGGCACGAACGCTTCAGCAACCAGCTCGGCCAGGTGGCGCGCAACTTCTCCGAGTCCTTCGCCCAGCGCGAAATTGGCAATCTGACCTTCCTCGGCCAGATCGTTTTCACTGCGCCTAACGCCGAAACCGGCGCCCCCTCGGTGCCGCAGGCGATGCGTGACCGGAACATCCAGGGGCTCGAGCAGGCCCTCGAGGGCCTGTGGCAGCTTGCCCAGGTGAATGAGAATGTCAAGCCGGACCGACTGATCGTCTTCGATCCCCAGGGCCTGGCCCTGGTGGATTGGGAGCGCGGCCCTGACGCGGGTAGCGCGCCCATCCGCTACGTGGGCACCAATCTGGCCGGCATCCCCCTGGTCGAGAATGTCCTCCGCGGCGAGAGCACACCCATTCCTGGCACCAGCGAACAGGGCGATAAGTTTAGCGGCCTGATCTCCTTCCGCGATAGCGCGGGAAACGACCATCTGCACTTTTTTACTGTTGCTCCGGTGTACGTGATCAACCGGACCGGCGACAATGAACTGCTCGTTGGCGGGCTGCTCGTCGCTCAACGCCTCGACACCCTGCTTGCCGATTTGCAGCAGCGTAGCCAGTCCGCGATCAGTACGATCTATGACGTACGTGGCATCGCCTATGCCACCACGATCGCCGGCGTTGATCTCGCCTCGCTCGATATGAGCGACCGGTTACTGGCCCAGTTGAGCGCCCTGAATGCGCCCGGCGCCCGCCCGGAAAGCGGACGCTCCAGGGGTGGCGCCGAGACGGAAGATCCATGTCTCGATATTGGCACCCTCTCCGGGCGCCTCGTCTCACCCGTGGCGACGACCCGCCCACCCGCGTGTTCAGTTAATACGGTTGCCATGGTGGGCGGGCGCGAGTTTCAACAACTCTACGCGCCCCTGGTGATCCGTGGCGTGCAGTCGGGCTACTTCTCCGTCGGTCTCTCAACCGATTTCGTGGTGAGCGCCTGGTCGTCAAGCCGCTCAGCCGTGCTCGGGGTTACTGCCGCGCTCGCCCTGGCGACGGTGATTGTCGGCATCGTGGTGGCGCGACGCATTACGCGCCCGCTGGAGAACCTGGTTGAGACGGCAGAGGCGGTTACCGCTGGCGACCTGGAGCGGCGCAGTACGGTCACGGAGCCGAATGAGCTCGGCCAGCTGGCTCATGCCTTTAACCAGATGACCGAGCACCTGCTGCGCCTGTACGTGGCCAGCCGTGAACTGAACCGTACGATTGATATTGACCAGGTGCTTGCAGTTGCCTCGGATGCGGCCGCCGCATTCGTGCCGGGCACGGAAGCCATCGCGCTTCTCGAAACGCGCGATGGCTTCGGCTATCGCATCCGCCCCGAAGCGCCCGATAATCTGCGCTCACTCCCCCAGCAGGCACTGGATCCTTCCAGCCTAGCCTCCTTAAGCGCCCCCGATGTTCAGGAACCGCGCCTGCTCCCCCTCGATCTGAAAACCGCTCAGGCGGTCAGCCTGGCGTCCGCCGGGCTACAGACGGTTTACTGGATGCCGATCTTCCGGCAACGCCAGGTCGCCGGGGCACTGTTGATGGTGCATCCGGGATCCGCGGCCTTCGATGAGTCGAGCCAGCAGAGCCTGGCGGTGGTGGCAAACATGGCCAGCGCTGTGCTGGCTAACGCCCTGCTGTATAGCCAGGTCCAGCAGGATGCCAAACAACGCCAGGCCATTCTCACCTCCATCGGCGATGGGGTGGTGGTCTGTGATGAAACAGGGCGGATCGTTCAACTGAACCGCGCCGCTGAAGAGATGCTGGGACTGAAGAACTGGCGCGAAACGCGCCCGCGCTTCGATGGGCTGCCCCTCGAGCCGGTGCCGCAGGCGCGCGAGGTTTTTGGCCGCAGCGACCCCCAGTTTCGGCTGGGGCGACGCTTTGTTACCCTGACTCGCTCGCCGCTGCTGGCCGAGGAGGGAGCGGCCGCCGGTGAGGTTATCGTGCTGCACGATGCTACTGAGGCCGTGGCGATTGATAAGGCAAAGACCGACTTTATCGCTACCATCTCACACGAACTGCGCACGCCGCTTACCGTGATCCGTGGCTTTACCGAGTTGCTCCTGCGCGGCACCGGCGGCGCTCCTCCCACGACGGAGCAGGCCGAACTGCTCGAACAGGTGCGCCAGCGCGCCATAGAGATGACCGATATGGTCAATAACGCCATTCTCATCGCCGATATCGAGTCCGGGCGGCTGCGCGCCGATCTGCAACCCCTGGATCTCGATCTGGTGGTGAGCCGCTCCCTGGCGCCACTGCTTCCCGCCTTCGAGGCCAAGCATCTCAGCGTGACGGTTGAAATCCCGCCCGATCTGCCCCCTGTGCTCGCCGATCGTGAACAACTCCAGCGCGCGCTTGGCCAGATCCTCGATAACGCTCGACGGTATACGAATACCGGCGGAGTCACCATCAGGGCCTTTCCACTGCACGGACAGGTGCAGATCGATGTGACCGATACCGGCCAGGGTATCCCTCCCGAGATGCTGCCACACTTGTTCTCGCGCTTTCAGCGCATCGATGGCAATAGCTCAAGCCAGCGAGGCGGCGGCCTCGGTCTGGCCATTACCCGTCAGTTAATCGAGCGCCAGGGCGGTACGGTGCGTGTGGAGAGCACGCCCGGCCGTGGAAGCACCTTCAGCATCACTTTGCAGCAGGCCAATGAACGAACCCTCGCCGTCGCCCAATCCAACGAGTCAACGACGTCGCCGTGACGGGCTGACCGGACTCGTGCTGCTTGCGCTGTTGCTGGCCTTGCTCCCCATCGGCTGCATTGCCGAAGTGGCTCTGCGCTTGATTTTGCCCGACCATGATCCGTTCAAGGATGTCGGGGCCACCTCGGGGTTCGGGTTCTACCGCCCCTTTCCGCCCGGGATCAGTTTCGCCGCTGTTGATCCCGCACTGGGCGACCTGCAAGCCACCGAAGTGGCCCGCCGCGCACAGACGCCCGTTGGCGTCTCTGCGGCTGTGACCGTTGCCCCTCTGGTTGAGGTGGCCCCTCCGCTCGCTTCCATCGTTCCGCCAACTCCCACCCCTACCGTTCTGCCAACGCCACGTCCGACGGTGACGTCGCAACCTGCTACCGCGATCGCAGGAGGGACCCAACCCTCGCCTACTCCTTCCATTATTGTGATCATCCCCGGGGTTACAGCCACGCCTGATGCGGGCACGCTGCCGGTGATCACTCCCACGAGCACGCCAGGCTCTGACCGAATCGCAAGCCCCAGCCCGACGCTTCAGGTTGTTACTGGTCCGCCAACTGCCAGCGCGACGCCTGTTCCGGTTGCGCCCACGCCGACGGCCACCCTGCCGCCGGTGACCACACCGCTGGTTCCTACGGCGACGAGCGCCCCTGCCGCCACGCCAACGGCTGCGACGCCTCCTACCCGTACCAGCACCCCTCGCCCAACCACGCCCACGCCTTCGGCGACGGCGATCCTGGCGCCGACACCTACGGAGGTTTCACCAACGTCCACACTGACACCCGTGCCGCGCACCGCCACCAGCGTGCCCACCGCCACCAGCGCGAGCGTCCGCGTCGCGATCAGGAGCCAGACCGGCATATCGGTAAATAAGGCGAGTGCCGCGCCGGTGACCGCG
>JBDNDG010000036.1:0-19549 GCA_046719255.1 Chloroflexaceae bacterium | reverse complement strand
CCGATCTGTTGCGCGGTAATTCCTGGCGTGCGCCGTCCTGTATCAACCGAATCCCGGCAAGGCAACGGGCAAGCTTGTCGCTTAGCTCCAGTGTCGCAACATCGGCGATACAACGTTCAGTGCTCCACGCGGCTCCAGCCAGGGCAATCCGCACTTCCCCCGCAGCATTCACATCAACCATGGCTGCGCAATCGCCCGGCAGTTCCTCCCAGCGATCCTCAACGCAGACCAGGAGCATCTGGTATGCTGCTCCGGCCCGCATCACCTCGACAAGCAGGGGCTGGCTTTGTAATTGTTTACTGCCAATCACGATCAGCAGGATGGTAGGAAAGATGGGGAGAGGCTCTCTCTTCGCCCTGGCCTGGGTAGTCCGGTCACGGCGTCGGCTGAACTCATCAAGCAAGGTACTGAGCATCGTTGTGATTGAACGAGGCTCGCTGGCAACCATGCGCAAGCGCTGACCCGGCTCGTTGCTCAAAGGTATCGTATGGTCAAGCCAGCGCAGCCACGCCCACTCCTCAATATGCTCGGGAGGGCCAACAAAGGCCAGGCGTACTTCGTTTGGGGCATGCAACGTGACAACCTGCCAGATCAGAGCGCGGAGAAGAGCATCGCGAGCTTCCTGGGGGCCTGCCAGCCCCAGTGAACCGAGGCGGGCTACTGGCACGCTAACCGGGACGCCAGTGAGGGTGGCGTACTGCTGCTGCAGTGCGTAGATCCGCCGGTCTGGAGCAGCGTCGCGGGGTGGCGTTGGCGCCCGCACGGTAAAGCCCGGCACAGTACTGCCAATACCCAGGCGCAGCTCGAGAAAATCGTTGTCCCAAGGTCGGCGCTCCCAGAGTCGCGGTTCAGGCTGCTGATCGTGATTCAGCACTCCGGCAATTCGTAGCAGAGCTTCTGGCTCAGGCGCAATATAGCTGACCTTTCGGGAGTGTTGAGGGCAGTTTAGGATTTTCCGGGCAGGGCGCCCCGACGGCGCCAGCCTCCTGTGGTATAACCGACCCCGAGTCGCCCTACCCAGGAGGAGCCCGATGAACAGCCCACAGATCGAACGGGTCGATGCTATCCCGATTCTGGTGACCTGGTTGACACATATGGCGGTTGCCGAGCACATCGATAGCTACTGGACCCCGCACCGGGAATGGGAGGGGCTGCGGTACGGCCAGCTCGCCGTGCGCTTCCTCACCTTTGTGCTCCACGAGCGCGACCATCGCCTCTCGGTCCTGGCCGATTGGGTCGCCGCGCACCATGCCACCCTGACGGTGCTGACCGGCTGGACCATCACGCCTGCCGATGTCACCGATGACCGGCTCGGGCGGCTGGTGGAGGTGCTGGGCCAAGATGCCAGCCAGATCACTGCGGTGCAGCAGGCCCTCGGACGCCACGTCATCCGGGTCTATGCGCTGCCGACCACGGTCGCCCGCATCGACACCACCTCCGTTACGGTCACGCATGCACCCAGCGCGGGTGGCCAACCCGAGCGCGCGGTGCTCCAGGTTGGCTCCAGCAAAGACCAGCGCCCCGATGTGCTCCAGTTCAAGCAAACCCTGGCGACCCGAGACCCCGGCGGGGTACCGCTGCTGCGCGCGACGGTCGCCGGCACCGCCGCTGATGCCCCGCTCTCCGTCCCAACCTGGCAGGATCTGGTTGCGTTGCTGGGCCACGCCGACTTCCTGGTGGTGGCCGACAGCAAAGCGGCCGCGCTGCGTACCCGCGCCACGATCGCGGGCGGTGGTGGCCGCTCCCTGGTGCCTATGCCCTTGACGGGTGACGTCCCGGCGCTGCTGCGCTCGTGGGTGCTGACCCCGCCGGTCACGCCGCTTCCGGTCGTGCTGCCCCCGACGCAGGATGCGCCTCCGAAGCCCCGCGCGGTCGGCCTCGGATTTGAGGTCGTTCGGCGCAGCGACGGGCAGGCCACGACGGGGCAGGCCGTGCAGTGGGACGAGCGCTGGTTGGTGGTGCAGCGCACCGCCTATGCGCAGCGTCAGCAGCAGGCGCTCACCGCACGGGTGCAGCGGGCAGAGGCCGACCTGGCCCGCTTCCGCGTCAAACAAGGCGAGCGGGCGGACGCCGTTCAGGAACGGGTGGACGCTATCCTCAAGCGCTATGATGCAGCAGATATGCTGACCGTGGGGGTTGCGGAAACGGCCATCGTGACGCGGCGCTCTGCGCGCCGGGGCCGCCCGCGTGCCACCCCTTCCGTCGAGGAGGTGACCACGTATCAGGTGCAGGTGAGCGTCCAGCGCAACGAGGAGGCCATTGCCGAGGCCCAGCGTCTGGCTGGCTGGCGCATCTCCGTGACCAATCGTGCCGTCGAGGACGTGTCGCTGGTGAACGCGATGGCGCTGTACCGGGAGGAGTGGACGGTGGAGCACGGCTATCACCGCTGGAACGGCGGCTGGCTCCCGGCCCTGCCGCTGTTCCGGCACATCGAGCAGCGCATCCGTGGCCTGATGCTGCTGTTGCTGATCGCCTTGCAGGTGCTGAGCCTGATCGCGTGGCAGGCGCGGCGCAGCCTGGCCGCCGAACAGGCCACCCTGCCAGGGTTGGTGCCGGGCAACCCGAAGATGGCCACCGCCCAACCCACGGCCGAGCGCTTGTTGCGGATGTTCACCCACGTGCATCTGCTCATCCATCAGGTGGGCGACCAACGGCTCGGCCAGGTACTCGAAGCCGTAACGCCACTCCAACAACGCATCCTTCATCTCCTGCGCTTACCAGTCACGCTCTATAGCTTTCAAGCTCGATTGAGCACCACGACCACCACGGCGGGAGGGTGAAAGCGGAAAATGCCAAACCTACGCCGGCACTATCGAAAGGTCAGTTAGAAGAATCAGTGCCACTATTACCGCCAGTGCTGATTCCACCGCCACCACCTGAGGTGACAAACGATGCTGCCGCACGGACGGCCGTTCATCCCCTCCTAACGTCGGAGGGGGGGCATTCGCCCCCCCCTCCTCCAGCCGAAAGGATCAGGAACATCAGGGTACACACAATGCGATCGTGCAAGGCTGCCTGTGGCTCGCTGCAGTGGTCACTCCGCCCGGTGTTCTACCAACTCGACCTGGACACATCGCAACGAGCGATGTGTCCAGGTGCACCTGCATGCCTTGCGCGACCATCTGCATCCGAAATAAATAAAATGGTGTTACCGATTACCGATCCTCCCAGTAGCTCACCAGGCGCCCCTGGGCGTCGTAGAGCGCCCCCGGGTCGCGTTCGCTGTTGCTCCAGATGTTTCCTTCCGGCCCCGGGAAGGTGCGCGTCTCGCCGGGGGCGATCACGCCGCCGATGGGGTGCTCCTGTCCGCCCCTGATGCTGCACATGCGCCAGCCGTTCAGGTCCACCGGAGCATTGCTGACATTGCGCAGGGTCACCGTTTCGGCGCGCTTATTAATGGCAACGATCCGCACCGGGGTCTCAGGGGCCACACCCGGCCCCGGATCGCTGGCGCACGAGACGGGCGCCGGGTTTCCGCCAGGGGGCGGGTTCGGCGCCGGGGGCACCCCGGGGCTGCGCTGCCCGTTGCACGTCGCTGGCGACCACAGACCGCGCCCCTCGACGCGGGCGCGGGCCTCGGCGGCCTTGAACTGGGCCTGGTAGCGGTAGGGCACGGCGAAGGTGTATTCAAAGGCGTAGCCCTGGTCAATCAGTTCGTAGTTGACCATGCGCCCGTCCTCCAGCCACAGGTAGCGCAGCAGCCGGTCGAAGCGATCGCGGTCGGCCTGGCTGCCATCGGCTTCAAGGAACACGGTGCGCCCGTTGAGCAACTCGGTGGCCTTCGCCGCCGCTTCGCGCCCGAAGCACTCCACCAGCTGGCGTGGGTCCACGCTCTCCGGTGTGTCAATGCCGATCAACCGCACCCGTTCCACCTGGCCGTTGATCCGCACGTCCACCGTGTCGCCGTCCACAACGTTGACCACCTGGCCACTGGGCAGTCCTTCGGGACGGGTCAGGCCGGAGGCCATGCCGCGCATCTGCAAGACCTCACGCCCCAGCAGGCCCAGCAGCACGGTGTCGGGGCCGATGTCGGGGTGCAGCTCGAAGCGCCGTCGCTCGAAGTACTGGACAGTAAAAGGTCGGCCCTCAAGCTCGGCGATGAACTCGCCGGTCAGCGGTAAGCCGAAGCGCTCGAGACCACCGTTGGCCCGCCAGTAGCGCAGAAAGGCCCCGCAGACCTGGTGGCCGGTCTCGGCGAAGCTGGCGCAGCCGGGGCCTGCCGGGCCTCCGGCGCCCGGTTGCCAGGGTGTACCGAGTTGTTCCAGACGCTCAGCCCCCAGCCGACCGGCGGTTACCCGTCCGTCGGGCTGGATCTCCAGCCGGTCGCGCTCGAACCACTGGACTTGCAGGGACCGACCCTCGACGCTCTCCTGCGATTGCGCAGTGATGGGAAAGCCGAAGACCGCCAATCCGCCGTTGCGCTCCCAGTAGGCGCGAATGGGACCGCTGATGCAAAAGCCGGTCTCGGCAAAGCAGCGCTGGTTACTCTGGGCTGAGAGGGCTGCGGTGCAACTGGCTGCGCTGAGCATCGTTAGCGCGACGATGAGGAGCACTGGCATGA
Organism: Chloroflexaceae bacterium; assembly: GCA_046719255.1. Taxonomy (GTDB): domain Bacteria; phylum Chloroflexota; class Chloroflexia; order Chloroflexales; family Chloroflexaceae; genus JACAEO01. Next base: position 14,988 of record JBDNDG010000036.1, on the reverse strand, counting down.
AGCGGCGATGCATAGGGTTGTTTCTCCTTTCGTGGAAAAATAAATGATAATAATAATAAATAGGCCTCCACTTACTGCGGCTGCGCCGCACACCACAGAAATGATCAACGATGCGCCTGAGAAGGCATATCCCTCCCACACCCTCCCGGTGCTGCGGACGTGACAGCCCGGCAGGCAGGGGTTGGGGTCACGTGGTTTCCCCACACGACCCTCGTGGGAGACGCGGGGGGTGACGCCCGCCCCGGTCTGCGGCCGGCCAGGGGGATGGAGAAACACGGATCATGGTAGCATCTGCTTATTTCAGTGACGTGACAGACGAGCGTGAACTGGCCGGCGCGCTGGTGGCGCGCTACGGCTGGAACACCCTCGCCTGCCAGATCGTTACCCCCGGCCTGCGCTACTGGTTCACCCCCGACCGGTCGGCAGTGGTCGGCTTTGTCGAGGTTGGGCCGGCCTGGGTTGCCGCCGGGGAGCCGGTAAGTCCCCCCACGCAGATGGTGGCGGCAGCGGAAGCCTTTGCGGCGGCGGCGGCGTGCCGGCGACGTCGCGTCATCTACTTTGGTGCCCAGGCATCGCTGGCCGAACGCCTGGAGGCGTCGTCGCCCCTGGCGCGCCTGGCGATTGGCGCCCAACCTGTCTGGGACCCGCGGGAGTGGCCGGCCCTTATCGCCCGCACAGCTTCGTTACGTGCCCAGATCGGGCGGGCGCGCAGCAAGGGGGTGGTGGTTGCCCCGCTGCCCGCCGAATGCGCCGCTCAGCACCCCGAGGTGCGCCGCTGCCTGACAGAGTGGCTGGCCACCCGTGGCCTGCCCCCGATGAGCTTCCTGGTTACGCCCGACGTGCTGGCTGTGCCCGCCGGACGGCGCACGTTCGTCGCCCGCCGCGAGGGCGTGGTTGTAGCCTATCTTGTGGCTACCCCCGTTCCCGCGCGGCGCGGATGGCTGGTTGAGCAGATCGTCCGCGGACGGCATGCCCCCAATGGGGTGAGCGAACTGCTGATTGATGAGGCCATGCGCGCCCTCGCCGCCGAGGGCGCCCGGTGGATGACCCTGGGCCTTACCCCCCTGGCGCGGGTGAGCGGCGCGCACGCGCCCGAACCGCCCCCTGCCGTGCGCCTCGCGCTCAGGTTGCTGCGCGCCTGGGGCGGGCGCTTCTACAACTTCACCGGGCTGGAGGCCTTTCGCGCCCGTCTGCATCCCCAGTCCTGGGAGCCGGTGTACCTCCTCAGCTACGAGCCGCGCACCTCGCTGGCAACCCTCTACGCCGTGGCCGGGGCCTTCGCCGGCGTCACGCCCCTGCTCTTCGTGGGGCGCGCCCTGCTGCGGGCCCTGGGTGCGTAGTCGCTTCGAACACGCCGGAATGGTTTCTCCCCTCATGGAGATGACCCCGCAGATTCTGTCAGATGCGCCGTTCCGGAATGCCGCTCAACAAGGGGGCGTCACTGGCAGGGGTTCTAGGAGCCACAGGCTCCCGAAAAAACACGTCTGGCGAGGTATAACCTCGCCGCACCGAATATAAGGGTGCGCGGAGAGGTAAAGCCTCTCCGCGCATCTGCTACAATCAGGCTAGACTGGATACATCTTCTATTTCTATCTGCCCTATAGCTCTACTGGACGAATCAATGGTAAGTACAGTTTCGGCGGAGTGGTAGGCGTAGCAGTAGGCGTAGTGGTAGGCGGAGCAGTAGGCGTAGTGGTAGGCGGAGCGGTAGGCGTAGTGGTAGACGGAGCAGTAGGCGTAGCAGTAGGCGGAAGAGATGTGGGCGGAGGAGATGTGGGCGGAGGAGATGTAGGCGGAAGAGGCGTGGATTGGAGGATGGTAAACTCGACACCACCACCACTTTGGGCCCGAGCAGTATAGTTGTACATAGTCGAGACGGCGAAACCTAGACCCAGGATGACCACGACGACGACCAGCACGGACCATGCCTTGGTACGACGATTCATAATAGCACCTCCTGACGATCTATGATGGCGCTTACACTATGTGAATGTCGGATCCTGAGATGCCAGACTACGATTTAACTGCCAGGCCGGTCGAGAAAGCCAGTTGTCTGGCACCCTACTGTCTGGAAAGCTATATCAGGAGTTGTCAGGCACCCACTCAACCAGCACTGGATCAAATCCGACGGTCATATACGCCAGGCCATTGTCAATGCGTTTCGATAAGGGTGTTCCGTCATACCGATGTACGGAGATAAGCTTCTCGGCGGGGATATACACCTCTCGTGTAAGTCCTCCCTGCCGCGTCCAGAGGATATCAATCACCGTTGTTTCCTTCACAAAGCGATACGCTTCAAGATCACTGTCGTTATACATCTGATGCACACGCTTAAATGGTTGTACGGCGCGTGCCATATGCTGAAGCGCGCGATATGCTGGTCGAGGGGTGAGGTTGGCATGGAGCAACCCGGTCTGTTCCCAACCTTCTCCAGCCAGCGAGTACCAGGCGATCTGCTCGATATCAAAGGCGATGGCGCGAGTGTAAATTCGGGTGAGGTGCTGGGCCTGGACCTCAAGAAATCTAGCAGGCGGCTCGTGACATTCCAGGACGCGGCGATCACAGGTCATTGAAGTCTCGTTCAGCCAGAGCGGTTTGTGTACCTCGTAGCGCGCCATTACGTCACGCAGAAATCTCGCCTTGCCCAGAGTCCAGCCACCTAGATCGCTCCACCAGGAAAAAACTGACGTATCGTGATCGTCATCTGGTCGCTGCATATAGGGCACGTGGGAATGGTAAGCCAGGATATCAAAATACGGGGCTGCACCAGCGCGCAGCGCACCCTCCAGGAAGCGCTCAGGCCTCCCCTGAGAGGGATCGGTTGTCATAGAGGTCGCCAGCAATAACCCGCCAAAGACAACTCTAGTCTCGGGATTTCCACGGCGCAACGCGGGAGCGGCTGCCTGTAACATACGCCCGTAACGCTCCCCGCCATAGTAGGGGTCGTCAATGTCACCCATACATCCAAAGGGCGAGTGGATATCGACCAGGCGGGGGTCAACATCTGGTTCGTTTCCCAGCTCCCAATAGTTGACCCTGCCACGGTATCGCTGCGCCAGTGCTTCGAGAAATGCTGCAAATTCACCGAGCCGTTCATCACGAACCGCAGCGCAAAATGCTGGCACGACGCTAGCCCACAGCGGCGTGCCACGGATGATTACTACAGGAGTCAATCCCAATTCCAGAGTAGAATCAATTTTCTGATCCAGACTAGCAAGCGCGGACCAACGGTAAGGCCCTTCTGGCTCAGGTTGTATCTCATGCCAGAGAACACCATCTAAACGTATCCAGCTTACTCCTAACTCAGCAAGGAGGATTCGCTCAGGTTCGCGAACCTGTGGGACTTGAACAGCAAAAGGTGAGGGCTGAAATGCAGGATCCTCTCGGATTGGCAATCGCTCTGGAGGAAGAGGAGGAAGAGCATGTGCAGGCATTATTCTCACTAGTGGTATGTAAGCGTAATATGACTGTTGTGCCTGCGTAAGTATGCCTGAAAATAGAAACAGTATTCCGATACAGAAGATAATTTTTGTTGTTTTGGAAAGAATAAACATTATCGGTATTATTGGCTTATTATGTCCAATGAGATTGTATATGAGAATAGATCCCAGGGCATTGATATTAACCTGAGAGGGATTATATAAAAAGAATCCGGTGAGTGAAACAAAACCAAAGTCCTTCCTCTTTGGCCCCGGAAGAGGAAGTATGGGTTAGGAAAAAAGTACTATCTCTTGTCAGCGAGGCACTGCTGCCGTTGCGTCGACCGGGGCATCGGGTAGGAGTGCAACGGGCTATCCAGATCCCCGGAAAACGCCTGTAAGATTTCAGTAGGCCGGCTCCGCTATCCGCATCCTGTTCGTGCTGCGTGGTCCTGTTCGTGGTGCGTGCCCTGCCACCGATGACCGGGGCTACCTGCGCCGCGCTAGACTGCTGACATTGCGCGAGGGCGCCGAGCGCACGGCTGCAGTGAGCGATCCTCTCTGATCTGCCTGTACTGCGGAGTGGTCTACACCAAATATACCAAATATGAGGATGATTTTTGCCTGGTATACCGGTTGTCATGCTATACTCATCTAGAAAAATCAGGTTTCCTTCTGCTCTCTTCGTAGGAGGCCCCGGTAGGCTTTGCTCGCTCAAACCATGCACAGGCTGTATTCATCTCGGAGTGCGCTGGAAGAGTGAAGTTCTCTCTCCAACCGTTTCCCAAATCTCGCACTGAAGCCAGGTGTTCGGAGCGTCTCAATGCGTCACCTCTCCCCTTCTAACTCCGACTCGCCCTGTGGATGTCTGGACTCGCCCCTGATGAGCCTGTTTGTGACGCCATTGCTGGTGGCGATCATCGGCACCTATTTGCTGCAAGACGCACGCTTTGAACCCAATGCACCATCGCGAGAGGCGGCTTCGCTGTCTCTCACTGGAGTCGTGGTGCCGCCCACTCTACCGTCTTCCGGGGATCCTCCTTTGATGAGTGGATCTGGTTGCGGGTGCGCTACGGAGCGCTGATAGGCTGCATTTCGGCATCTCGCACCCTACCACCCCTGATGACTGGCGAACCCGGCGCGGTGAACTGGCACCCTACCCTTACCTGAAGGCCTGGGAACGGGGGGAGATGGTGACGCCGGATTTGAGCAGGCTTAGGCGGTAAGACGTGGTTCGCATCCGGTACCAGATACGTGCTGTGACAGGTGAGCATTACTTGCTGCAAGGGCTGTGGGGTGGCGCGGGTCACTCCCGAGTGAGGGGAGCCTGTCATTCTGGCTGCCTGATCGCCTCTCGCCTGCCGTGTGGGTACTGGTGGAGGGGAGGGTCAGAGAGCAGCCACCTTCATCAAGCATCGCCCGGGATTATGTTCAAGGTGCATGCCGTATGAAACACTTCCTGCTCGTTCTCGTCTGCCTGTTCGGTCTCGCAGCCTGCTTGCCTCAAATTGACGTGCCTGACACGTCCCCGGTGACGCCGGGACGTCCTGCGACCCACACGCCCGTGCCACCCGTAACGCCCGTAGTCCAGCCTGGCGCTCCCGCCACGCCTGCCGTGCCGCTGCGCCGCCTGGCGCAGTCAGGTGAGGGTGTGCCACTGGCGCTGGCCCGTGACCCCGCCGGGACGCGCCTGTTCGTTGCCTCGGCTCAGCGCCTGCGCGCCGTCGAAGTCGACGACCTTACGCAGGTGATCTGGGAGGCGCCACTAGAGGCGCTGCCTGTTGCGCTGGTTGTAAGCTCCGATGGCGCGACGCTGGCCGTGGCCCTCGGCGCGACGCTGGAGCTGCGCGCTGCCGCCACCGGCGTAGTGATACGCCGGGTGGAACTCGGCGCTACGGTCATGGATATGGACCTTGCCCCCGATGGGGCAACCCTGGCCCTGGCTCTGGCTAATCGCACCGTGGCGCTGCTGGATGGCACCGGTAAGGCGCCGCAGCGCGAACTGCGCGAAACCGACCAGAGTACCTCCCTTCCGCTGCTCAGTCTCGCTTTCGCTCCCAATGGCCGTGAACTGGTCACCGGAGACAGCTCTGGTGATGTGGTGGTCTGGGACGTATCGCGAGGTGAGCCGATGCGCACCATGAACATCGGCGTCCGCGATGTGCTCGATGTGGCCTATGCGCCCGATGGCGCAACAATCGCCGCCGCTTCGGCAGGCTGGCGCACCGAGCCGGGGTCGGTCTGGCTCTTCGACGCAGCCAGCGGCGATGAGCGGGCCCGGCTTTCCAGTACGGACACCTTCCTCGGCCCGGTGGCGCGCGTAGCCTTTGCCGCCGGCGGAACGCAGATCCTGGCCGGTGCCCAAACCGGCGAACTGGTGCGCTGGTCGTGGCCGGAGGGCCTCCAGCGCGATCAGCTTGTTGCGCACAGGGCGGCTATCAGTGCCTTTGTGCCCACTCCCGACGGCGGGGTAATCACTGGCGGCTACGACGGCGCGCTGCGCCGCTGGAACGCACGCCTGGAGCCGGTGAACGAAGTGCGCAGCCTGCCGGCGATCAGCGCCGTGGCGGCCTCGCCGGCAACCCTGGTCGCGGGAGGCGAGGACGGGCGACTGATCTTCTTTGATGCCGGCGGCGCGCTGCTGCGCGAATTACCGGCTCACGATGGCGCCATCCATGCCCTCGCCATTGCGCCTGGCGGCGACCTGCTGGCCTCGGCGGGCAGCGATACGCTGATCCGGCTCTGGAGCCTGCCGGATGGAACGCCCCGCGGCGAATTGGTCGGCCACGAGGGTCCGGTGCTGGCTCTGGCCTTCAACCCGGAGGGCGATCTGCTGGCCTCGGCGGATTACGACGGCATCGCCCGTTTGTGGCGCGTGCCCGAGGGGGTCGAGCAGCGCAGCATCACGGTGCTTGAAACCGATGGTCTGAGCGCGACGGCTGTCACGGCGCTGGCCTTCGACGCGCAAGGGCAAACGCTCCTGGCGGGCGCGCTGTCTGGCTCTATTCAACGCTTCGCCGTGAGCGACGGCGCTGCGCTGGAGTCGCTCCAGACGGGCGCGAGTGACAGGATCATCGGCCTGACAACCACGCCACGCGATACGATTCTCGCGCTGGACTCTTCCGGGACGCTCTGGCAGTGGAACGCGGCGGGGCAACTTCGCGGTGCGGGCGCGACGGCCGCAGCGACAGGGCTGGCGCCTGTCAATGATCGCTATGCGCTCACCGTTGGCGCCGAAGGGGGGCTGCGTCTCTGGCGGATCGGCGATGATGGGCCCGGCGACGTGGCGCGGGCCGAGAGCCTGGGCAGGCGGGTGAGCATCTGGCCGAATGGTTCGCGCGCGGTTAGCGGTTCTGAGGCCGGCTATCTCGAAGTTTGGGAGATTAGCTTGATGTGAAAACAGCCTGCGCGCGAGAGGGTCTGGGAGGGCGGCGCCCTGCCAGGAACAACCCGCGAGCGGGGAGGGTTTGGGAGGGCTGCGCCCTCCCAAAAATAATGAATATGCTCATTCTGGCGTTGTGCGGTGCAGCCGCATGGACGGCTGATGTGAACATACGGGGAAACCGGGTTTCCCCACGCCCCTCCCCGAGGAGAGGGTTGGGGAGGGCACAGCCCTCACCAACCCTTTTTTCATCCCGGCAACGCGCGCCGCACCCGCATGGGAGTCTGGTATGATAACGAAGGCTTCGTCCGGGCGGGGTTGGCGGAAAGGCGAAACCCCTCGACGCCTCCCCGGAAGGAGAAGCCGCGTTGGAGTTCTGCCCTAGAGAGGTCTGGCGATGAACATCACAATGTGGGCCGGGATCTTGCTGGTAGTGCTCGGAGCTGCCGGTGTCGTGGCAACCGCGGCGCCAACGTCAGCGATCCCGATACTTTTTGGACTGGTGCTGATGGTCCTGGGCACACAGATGCGCAATCCAGCGCGCGCCGGGGTGGCGCTCTGGATCGCGGCTGCGGTCGGCGCCCTCGGGTTGCTTGCCTCCGTGGGGAACATCCTGATGCGCCTCGCCGCTGGCACCTTCCAGCTTAACGCTGCGGTCTTTGCCAATGCCACCATGGCTCTGATCTGCGCGCTGTTTCTGGCCCTGCTGTTCTGGGAGCAGTGGCAGGCGCGCCGCCACGGGTCGCCGTAGTCGCGGCGCAGTGGTGTACGGGGCGTTGGGGTTCGGACTATAATCGTTGTATGGACGCTCCCACTCGCCCAGCCTTCGCTACGGCGCGCCCACCGGTCCTTGTGGGTTACCTGGTGGCCGTGCTCGCCAGCGTAGTGGCACTGGCTGCCACGCTTTTGCTTGCACGCTTCGTCGAGCACCGAGGCTTCTCCCTGTTTCTGCTCGCAGTGATGATCAGCGCCTGGTACGGTGGGCTTGGACCGGGGTTGCTGGCCACGCTGCTCTCGGCGCTGGCAAGTGTCTATGCACCGCAGCCGTTCTCGCCAACGTCGGCACTGACGCTGTCCTCCGCCCTGCGTCTGGCGGTCTTCCTGTTTGTGGCTGTGGTCATCAGTACGCTCAGCGAGGCGCGCAGGCGCTCGGAGAGTTTCGCGCAGGCCGAGCACGAACGCTATGCGGTGATTCTCAACAGTATCGGTGATGCGGTGATTGTGACCGATGCCGTCGGACGGGTTACAGCCATGAACCCGGTTGCCGAGCGCCTCACCGGCTGGCCGTTCGAAGAGGCGCGCACGCGCCCCATCGGCGAGGTGCTACGCCTCGTTCAGGAGACGACGCGCCTGGCGCAGGAGAGTTCGGTCGAGCAGGCCCTGCGTGAGGGACGGGAGGCGACGCTGGAGCCGGGGACGCTGCTGCTGGCCCGCGACGGCGCCGAACGATCTATCGAAGACAGCGCCGCGCCGGTGCGCGCCCGGAGCGGCGCGCTGATCGGCGCGGTGCTCGTATTCCGCGATGTTGGCGCCCGGCGTGCCGAGGAGCGCGCGCGCGAGGAAGCTCTGCGGCGCGAGCGCGCGGCTCGCGACCAGGCCCAGCGCGCCGAACAGCGCGCGGCGTTCCTGGCTCAGGCCAGCGCCATCCTGGCCTCCTCCCTGGCCTCCGAGGAGACCTTGCAGGCCATCGCGCGCCTCGCCGTCGCCGAGGTTGCCGATATGTGCGTGGTGTTCGCCCAGCAAGCCGACGGCACACTGCGGCGCGTGGTTACCGTCCATGTCGATCCCAACCTGGAGCAGCAGCTCCGCAGCCTCCAGGCGCTGACCATCGATCCGCAGAGCGACCATCCCGCCGCTATCGCTGTCCGCACCGGTCGGTCGCTGCTCAACCCGCCCATCCCCGACGTGTTCGTAACCGCCGCTGCTACCGATGCCGAGCACCTGGAGCTCCTCCGCGCGACGGTACCGCGCTCGCATATCATGGTGCCGCTGGTTGCCCGCGGCGTGGTGACCGGCGCGGTTTTGCTGGGAATGAGCACCTCCGGGCGGGTCTTTACCGAAGCCGACATCGGCTTCGTGCAGGAACTGGCCGGACGTGCTGCCGTTGCTCTGGATAATGCCCGGCTGTACGAGGCGGCGCAACGGGCCGTTGCCGTGCGCGACAGCTTTCTTTCGCTTGCCGTCCACGAATTGCGTACACCACTTGCCGCCGCCCTCGGCAACGTGCAGCTCCTCATCCGGCGCGTTGAGCGCGCCAATCTGGCCGACGAACGCTCTGGACGCACGCTGCGCATGGTTGAGGGGCAACTGCGCCGCCTGGCTAACCTGGTGGATATGCTGCTCGATGTCTCGCGTCTGGAGACAGGTCAGTTGAGCATTCAGCGTGCCCGGGTGGATCTGGCAGCCCTGGTGCGCCGGGTAGTTGAGCGGGCCGAAGGCTCGCTTGTGACACACGTCCTGCGCTATGATGGCCCTGTCGATCCGCTACCCATCGAAGGGGATGCCGTGCGTCTCGAACAGGTGCTCGACAATTTGCTGCAGAACGCCGCAAAGTACAGCCCTCAGGGAAGCACCATTGCCGTGCAGGTGGGCCGGCAGGACGAACGGGCCTGGATCGCAGTGCGCGACGAGGGAGTGGGTATCGAGCCGGCGGTGCTGCCCCACCTCTTCGAGCGTTCCTACCGCGCTCCTGATCCCTCCACCCGCGCCGTTCCCGGAATGGGTATCGGTCTCTACGTCGTGCGCGAGATCGTCGCCATGCACGGCGGCACGGTGGAGGTCGAGAGCGCGCTGGGCAAGGGGAGCACCTTCACTGTCTGGTTGCCCTGCCGCTCAGGTTAGTGGCCTGGCCGGGCAGTTTCCTTATGGCCCCTGCCCACGGGGCGAGTTTGCGGCGTTCGGCTCCCCTTCCAGCCTCCCCCGGCGGGGGAGGGCCAGGGAGGGGGCAGCCCTCTCAGGAAAGAACATGTTCATCTGACAAGAGAATTGGGGAAACCCGGTTTCCCCACCTGCGGTGAGCCTGTGGAACCGTGTCCCTCCCTGTGGCGCGGCGCCGCTGCGCTCCCTGTTTTGGCGCCCCTAAACCCCCTTGCTGGTGCCCGTAATCCTGCGCCACGTTCTTGCCAAAACGTGCCTGCGGTTGATACACTATGGGCATTGCCCCGAGAAGCCGGGGCGCCAGAAACGACACATGACACAACGCCCATCCCTTGCCCGTTACATGTGGCTGTCGATCGCCGCGGCGATCGCCACCATCGGCTTGAAACTGACCGCCTTCTGGTTGACCGGTTCGGTTGGTTTGCTCTCCGACGCCCTCGAGTCGCTCGTCAATCTCGTCGCTGCGGTGATGGCTCTGGCGATGCTCACGATTGCCGCGCGCCCCGCTGATGAGGATCACGCCTACGGTCATACCAAGGCCGAGTACTTCTCCAGCGCCACCGAGGGCCTGTTGATCCTCGTCGCCGCGGGCAGCATTATCTGGGCGGCTGTGCCGCGTCTGCTTGCGCCCGAGCCCCTCGAGCAGCTTGGCCTGGGCCTGGCCGTTTCCCTGGTTGCCTCGCTGATCAACCTGGTGGTTGCGCGCATCCTCCTTCGCGCCGGTCGCAAGCACGACTCGATCGCCCTCGAGGCCGATGCCCATCATCTGATGACCGATGTCTGGACCTCGGTTGGTGTCACCGTCGGGGTCGCTCTGGTCTGGCTCACCGGCTGGATGCGTCTCGATCCGCTGATTGCTCTGCTGGTCGCCGCGAACATCATCCGCTCCGGCGTTGATCTGGTGCGCCGCTCGGCCCTGGGGCTGATGGATACGTCCCTCCCGCCCGAGGAACTGGCCCGTGTACGCGCCGTCCTCGATGAGTACGCCGCGCGCGGGGTGGATTACCACGCCCTGCGCACCCGCCAGGCCGCTGCCCGCCGCTTTGTCTCTCTCCACCTCCTCGTGCCCGATACCTGGACCGTCCAGCAGGGGCATGACCTGGCCGAAGAGATCGAGCGCGAGATACGCGAGACGTTGCCCAACACCTCGGTGTTCACCCACGTCGAGCCGCAGGGTGACCCTCTTGCCTGGGAGGATGTCGGGATTGATCGGAACTGATGTGAACATAGGGCGTGCGCGGGAGGGTGTGGGAGGGCGCAGACCTCCCGGGAAACAACCCACCGGCGGGGAGGCTGTGGGAGGGCGCAGTCCTTCCGGGAATACATCCATTTGTCAGGGTGCGGCGCAGTCGCTGGATGGCTAATGTGAAAAGAGACGAACCCGGGTTTGCCCCATGCCCTTCCCTGCACGCTCCGAACCCCTCTGAAGAAGCAGTGGGGCAACCGGGAGTGGCAGCCGCGCTGGCCTGCCGGGGCGGCCGTCACCCCGTATTCTTTAACCCCGCCGCAATCCCATTGATTGACATAAGCACAGCAGTCTCCAGTTCTTCCTCCTCGGCTTCAGCCGGCGCGGCCCGTAGTCGCCGCAGGAGTTCGATCTGGATGTGACTCAGGGGGTCAATATAGGGATTGCGCTGCTTGATCGCCCACTGCAACGCTGGTTGCCGGTCGAGCATCTCGTTGATCTGCGCCACCTGGCAGATCATCTGCACAGTGCGCGCGTACTCACCCTCGATGCGGCTGAGCATCGCCTCGGCCACCTCCTGGTCCCTGACCAGCGCGGCGTAATGCCGGGCGATGTTCATATCCGCCCTGGCGATCATCAACTGCGCGTTGTCCAGCAACAGGGTGAAGAAGGGCCACTCCCGGTACATCTGCTGGAGCAGCGCCAGGTGCTCCGGGCGCGGGGGCTGACCCACGAAGCTCTCCAGGGCGCTGCCGAGGCCGAACCAGCCCGGCAACGTGTGCCGGCTCTGCATCCAGCTAAAGACCCAGGGAATGGCGCGCAGATCTTCGATCCGGTCGCTCTTGCGCCGCGAGGCCGGGCGCGAGCCGATGCGCAGACGGCTGATCTCGGCGATTGGCGTGGCTTCACGAAAGTAGATCAGAAAACGTGGATCCTCATAGATCAACTCCCGATAGACCCTGCGCGCCACCTCGCTCAGTTCCTCCATCGCCGCGATCCACGCCGGCTGCGCCGGGCGGATCACCTCGGGGAAGCCCGCCCGCAGCACGGCGTTCAGCACCTGCTCCAGGTGCCGTGTCGCCGTGAGCGGGTCGAGGTACCGATCGGCGATCATTTCGCCCTGGTCGGTCACCTTGATCTGGCCGCGCAGGGTGCCCGCTGGCTGGGCCAGGATCGCCTGACCCGCCGGGCCGCCACCCCGCCCGATGGCCCCCCCGCGTCCGTGGAAGAGGCGCAGCCGGATCCCCTGCCGGTCGGCCAGCGCCGTGAGTTCAACCTGGGCGCGGTACAGCGCCCAGTTCGCGGCCACGTAGCCTCCCTCCTTGTTACTGTCCGAGTAGCCCAGCATGACCTCCTGCATCCCGCCGCGCAGCCGGAGATGGTCACGGTAGACCTCCAGGTTCAGAAGCTGTTCCATCAGGCGCGGGGCGTTGGCCAGGTCATCGCTGGTTTCGAACAGCGGCGCGATGTTGAGCCGGCTGTACAGTCCCGGGCGATACAGACCGGACTCGCGGCAGAGGAGCAGCACGGCCAGGATGTCGCTCACCTGCGCGGTGGCGGAGATCACGTAGGTCTCGATGACCTCGGGGTCAATCTGTTCGAGCACCGCGGCCACGCTGCGAAAGGTCTGAATGGTTTCGGCGGTTTCCGGCCCATATTCCGCCAGGCGCGTGGTGGTGAGGGGCCGGGTGCTGGCGATTTCGGCGGTCAGCAGGGCGATTTTGCGCCCTTCGTCCAGGCCCGCGAAATCGGTGCAGACCCCGACGGCGCGGAAGATTTCGCCCAGGGCGGCGCTGTGCCGGCTGCTGTGCTGGCGGATGTCGAGGGTGGCGGTGTGGAGCCGGAAGATCGCCACGCTGGCGATCAGGTCGCGTAGCAACCCATCGGCGGGCAGCGCGCCCCCATTCGCGCACAGACTGGCGTGGATCAGGCGCAGGTCGGCGAGCAGCGCGTCGCTCTGGTAATAGATCGTCGGTGGCGGCACAGGCGGCGGATCGCTCCCCCATTCCGGCTCGTGGCGCAGGGTGTGCTCCAGCGTGCGCTCCAGCCGCGCCCGAATGAGCATGATCAGGCGGCGATAGGGTTCCCGGGCATGGTGCGGGCTGATGGTCGCAGCTACTTCGGGGAAGAGGGCCGCATACTCTGCCGTGCGCTCCAGCACCGCCGGGCTGACTGCCACCTGGTGCAGCGACTGGCTCAGATCGGTGAAGAGGGCGTCCATCTGCACGAGCAGGTGGCGCAGCATCGAGACGCGCATCAGGCGTACGGTTGCCACCGTGACCGCCGGGGTCACGAACGGGTTGCCATCGCGATCGCCGCCCATCCAACTACCGAAGCGCAGCAGGGGTGGGGCCTGCCAGACCTCCTCAGGGTAGTGCTCCGACAGGGCCTGTTCCAGGGCGCGGTAGATCCGCGGCAGCAGCTTGTAGAGCACCGTCTGGAAGTAGAACAGACCGTTCTCGACCTCGTCGAGCACGGTGGGGCGGTAGGTGCGCACATCGTCACTCTGCCACAGGCCCACAATCTCGCGCTCGATGCGCTGCAGCGCGGCGATGCGATCCTGCGGCAGCATCAGGCGTTCGCCGAGGCTCAGGTCGAGCAGGGCCTCGAAGATGGAGCGTTGTTTGAGCAGCGTGGTGCGCCGGCGCGACTCGGTGGGATGGGCGGTGAGCACGGGCATGATCAGCGCCCCTTCGAGCCAGGACCGCAGCGTTGCCGCCGGCACATTGTGCTCCCGCAGCAGGCGAATGGCGGCGTCGATACTCTCGGCGCGTGGCTCGGGGGCGCGGCGCAGATCGCGTTCGCGCAGCACGCGCAACCGTTCGACCGCCTCGGCCAGGTTCACCAGCCCGAAGTACAGGGTGAAGGCCTTGGTCAGGCCGTGGATCTCCGGGATCGAGAGCGCGCCGATCAACTCCTGCAAGCGCCGGGCCATCGCCGCGTCGCCGCCGGTTCGTAGCTCCCTGGCCATGCGTCGGACCCGCTCCTCCAGCGTGAAAGCCGCTGCTCCACTCTGGTCGGTCAGCACGCGCCCGAGCGCATCGCCCAGCGCGCGGATATTCGAGGATAGCGGATCGCGTTCAGGCATCTGGTTGCTAAGGTAAAAAATTAGGGGAAACGGCGTTTCCAGCGGGGAGGATTTGCAGTGTTTTGCCCCTCCCGGACTCCTTCCGAGGGGGGAGGAAGCCGGGGAGAGGGCCGCCCTCCCGGCAAACAACCTGCTGGCGGGAGGGTTTGGGAGGGTGCAGCCTTCCCAACGCTCTCTCCGGGGTGGCACAGGGAAACCCTTCCCTACTCGCCCCCCTCGGCTACCATATCCTCCACGTGGGCGGCGTCGTTCAGACGCATCAGCCGCCAGCCATTGCGGCCCAGGCGCAACTCGGTAAGCGAGCCATTGTCGAGCCACATGCGCCCGAAGTTCGCCAGGTCCAGGCCAATGACGTGACAGAGCAAGGCGCGGATGGTGCCACCGTGCGACACAGCGACCACTGTATCGCCCTGGGCGTGGGTTTCCTGAATGCGCTGGAGCGCCACCAGCGCCCGCGTCTGCAACTGGGCGTAACTCTCGCCGCCGAGGCGCACCGTACGCGCCGGGTCGCGCTTGTACTCGGCCATATGGTCGGGGAAGCGCCGGTAGAGCTCTTCGGGAGTCAGCCCCTCCCACTGCCCGACGTCAATCTCGCGCAACTCGGGCATCGGCACGGGCGTCTGGCCAAGTGCCGCCCCGATGATCTCGGCGGTCTGCCAGGCGCGGGCGATGTCACTGGCGTACAGGGCGCGCACCTCCAGCCCCCGCAAGCGCGCGGCGGCGCGGCGGGCCTGTTCGCGGCCGCGTTCGTTCAAAGGAACATTGGCGTGACCCTGGTACTGGAGCGTAACGTTCCACGGCGTTTCGCCGTGGCGGACGAGGATGAGGCGCATAGCGTTTCATCGGTGGGGGCGCTCCCCCTGAAATCGTTGCGTGTGGGTAGCCGCGGTGGTGCAACGCCACTGCCTGGAAGGGACATATGTATTATACCAGTTGGCATTGAACATGTGCGTCCATGTTGCGGCGGACGCCATTCGCGGGGCGCACACCGCGCGAATGAAATATTCCTGGGAGGGCGCAGTCCTCCCAAACCCTC
>JBDNDG010000359.1:0-4839 GCA_046719255.1 Chloroflexaceae bacterium | reverse complement strand
GCGCCCACTCCCGGGCTGAAAAGCGTCCCTTCATCTCGCGCACCGAGGTGACCTGCCCGAGCACCTCATTCACCAGCGCTGCCTCATCACCCTTACGGCGTTCCACACCGCGCGCCTCGGTCTTGAGTTTCTTGATCAGTGCGTTGGTGTCCATGCCCTCTTTCTGCGCGGTGCTGTTGAGGAAGCCGAGGATGAGTGGGCCAACCATGCCCACAATTGGAGTGATATCGTAACCGGTGGCATTCTTGATTCCGGCGACAACCACGCGGCTCTCGTCACCAAAGAGCCGGTTCAACACGTCCGTTCCGGCATCGCCGCCGCTGAGCGCGCCCAGAAAACCGGTCAGATTGCCCAGCACCCCCGCGTCGGCCTGCTGCACCGCCTCGGCAATCTTCACCTGGCCCTCGGGGGTGTCGGCTGCCATTGACAGGCCTCGCGTCAGCAGCGGCAGGGCAATGGTAACCCCCTTCTGCACCATCTCGCCCGGAATCCCAAACCGCTCACCAACCCTCGCGTACATTTCTGGCGTCATCACCGCCTCGAGCGGATCGAACATCGTGGACATAGGTGTGCTCTCCTTATCTGATGTAGTTCGGCGCGCTACCCGTCGCGGCGCGCCCCGCGCGTAGTGTGTCAACGGTAACGTAGCTGAAGCCGCGACCGGCCAGCCGCGTGAGGATCTGATCAGTCAGGTGGGCCACCGGCGGCCCGCCAGGGGTCTCATGCAGGACGATGAGCGACCCGCCCTCGGCCTGGCGCACCACCTGCCGCACGCTCAACGCTGCCGGCAGCAGCCAGTGCACCGGCATGATGCTGCAGATGACTGGCTGGTAGCCCCGGGCCAGCAGCCGACGCGCCAGCGCGCGGGTCAGGTGGCCGAAGGGCGGGCGCGCGCTGGTGATGGTCAATGGATCGCGCCCACTGTCGCGCGCCAGCACTTCGGGAAACTGGCGTTCCAGCTCTCGTACCGCGTCGTTAAGCGAGGTGATGGTGTAGGCTTCGACGAGTTGGAGCAGGGCTTTCATAAAAGAAGCTCACGCTGGCGCGATGACAGATTGCAGATGTGCGATTGAAGATCGGGTGTGGCTCATCCACCATTCTGATGAACGTGGCGGGAGGGGGCGTGGGAGGGCGAAGCCCTCCCCGCAAAAAACTAGTCATTACAACCAGGTTGACCAGCCACTAGTCCTTGTCGGGCAGGAAGAGTGAGAGCACGAACGAGACGATCGACACGACAATCGCTCCCCAGAAGGCCGGCCAGAAGCCATCAACAATGAACTTTGCCCCGAAGACGTTCTGTGCAATCCATGAAGACAGCGAAAAACTGATCGCGTTGACAATCAGGATAAACAAACCCAGGGTGAGAATGATCAGCGGGCACGACAGGAGTTTGAGCAGCGGGCGAATGAAGGCATTCACGAAACCGAAGACGGCTGCCATCACCAGCACGGCGAAAATCCCCGTCTGACCTTCCACGGTGATGCCCGGCACGATCCAGGCGGTAATCGCCAGAGCCACCCCCGTCAACAACCAGCGCAGCAAGAGTTGCATGATCGCTCCTCATGAGTATCCTGGTGGAACGGAGTCGGAGCAGACGCAACCGTCCCCGCGCGGCGAACCTCTTCTGTGGTTCCATCCAGTCACTCATCTATGACGACAAAACCTACACATTGGGCACAATCGGCTCGACGTCCGGGTCATCGCCGCCGACCTGATACGTTCGCAGCGCGTAGATCGTGGCGCCCTGCTCAATGAAGACTTCAGCCAGGGCGCGGGCCATCACCGGGGGCAGCATGGTGCGCCAGCTCTTCATAACATCGCCGATCGCGCCGAGGAGTCCACTGCCTCCGCCGCCGAGCACCGAGGCCTCATACTCCCAATCGCTCCGCGCCGATCCCCAGGGCAGCAACACGCGCCGGATCTCTTCGCCCAGGGTCTGGAGGGCCTCCAGGCGCCGGGCCTCCTCAGGCGTATCGGTCATTTCGGTGTGCACATCGGCCCGCGCCCCGAGTATCCGTCCGACTTCGCGCACGGCCACGAAGAGGGCCTGGGCCGAGTCCTGGGCGCAGTTGTTGAGCGCGCCGACGAAGGTCGCCCCACGCCCATCGGCGATCCGGTAGCGCGCCTCCATCACCTCCAGGAACTTGCGGATCTGCTCCAGAGCGGTGACTTCGACGCCAAAGATGCTAAACGCGCCGCTGAGGGCGTCGATCTTCACCAGCAGATCCTGGATGGGCCGGATACCTGCCCAGCCGAACTGCCGGTCGCCGCTGTAGCGGCTGTAGTGCAACGCGCCTGCGATCAGGCCATCGGCATTGTGAGCGTAGATCTGGTGGTAGACAATATCGAAGCTCAGTTCGTCGGCCAGCGGCTCGCGCATCACCGTGGCGATGCCGAAGGCGACGTGGCCCCAGTACAGGGGCGTGCGGGCCGCCGGTTCGGTCTTCTTGCCGCCGATCCCTCCGAAGATATGAATGAGCAGGGCCTGATCGCCCTCGTGCCACTCGGCGCGGGCCGCGTCAGGGTGCATCCCATCGGGCACCAGCAAAGTCTGGGTGGCCTGCCCCTTCACTGCGGCCCGTCGCCACTGCCGCGGGCGCAAAAAGTCCATGACCTCCCCCGTTCCCACCACCACGCTGCGCGGATCGAGGCGCAACACCTGCCGCGCGGCAACCGCTCGCACCACAAAGCGCCCCTGCTGATCCTGGGCGCCGTAGAGGTACCAGCCCTGCTCGTTGCAGGGCGAGCGTTCGATGCCCGCGACAGTAAAGTTGCGGGTATCGTTCATATCCGGGATCACCTCGGGGATGTACACCAGATCCTCGGGGCTGCTGAACTCGCCAGCGGCAGCCTGGTAGTGGGCCACGCGGTAGGTATCGGGCGCGTCGCCAGGTCCGAGGAAGCGCGCCAGCGCATAGAACGGTGCGCTGATCTCCACCGGCATGCGGCTGACGGCCACGATCGGCGCGCCCCCATCGCGGGGCGTCAGGTCCACTTCGACCGCGCCCTCGAGCCGCACCAGGACGTCGTCGTAAGGATGGGCGCCGGCCAGCGACTCGAGCGGGTTGACGCTGGTCAGGCCGTGCAAGCGTTCGCCAACCACAATCCCCTTCTCCACCGCTTCCCAGGCGCCCTCATCGAGCACGACGGTGCGCGAAGCGCCCCAGAGCCGGGCATTCAGATCGATCGTTGACATCCAGCGCAGGCGCACCCGGGTTCCTACCAGGGCGCGGTGCGCCTCGGGCGCGTGGCGCACCTCCAGCCAGGTACCCCGCACCAGTGCCCGGTCGTGGATCGCGGGGAGGATCAGCCGTCCCATCCACGTCCCCAGCGGGCGGAAGCACACCGGGTCCAGGCTCTGGGCAATGGGATAATCTTCGCTGCGGTTGAACTCCGCCGCGCGGTAGCGGGCGTAGTTGCTTTCGATAGGAACCTGCTCACGTTTGCGCCGCATGGCTCAATCCTTGCGCAGTATGAATATTGGGAAACCGGGTTTCCCCATACCCCTGCCTGTGGGGAGGGTGTGGAGCGCTTCGCCCCCTCCCAGCCTCGCCCGCCAGGGCGAGGCGCCCGGTTCCCTTCCCCCGGCGGGGGAGGGCCAGGAAGGGAGCAGCCCTCCCATCAGGCCATCCTGGACTCACGTTGCTTCTCCCTGGCGCGGGCAGCCTCGGCCACGCGCGCAGCTTCATAGGCCCTGGCCTCGGGATCATTGGCTGCGCGGGCGGCCTGCAGAGCTGCCCGGTCAACCAGACCGTCTTTCGCCAGCAGATCGCCGATGGCATCAATGGTAGCAATCGCGTGCGACTTCCCCTCGGGGGTGAACGCCGTCCAGCCGAAGTAGTTCTTCGGGCCATTGTGCGCCATGGCCCCCATATCAATCATCTCGATCTTACCCGCGGCCATGGCCCGGTTCCAGTCACTCTGGGGAAACCACTTCCAGCGGCCAGCGTAGAGCCAGTGGCCCAGCTTCTGCACCGGGTCGGCCTCGCCGTAGAGATGGGAGAGCTTCGTGGTAACGTTCAGCCCTGGATCATCGGCCATAACCCCGCCAATCGAAATGACGCGGATCGGTGCCTTCAACGCCGGGGCCAGATAGGTGGCTGCTCCCAGCGAGATCTGCGCCCCTCCGCTGAAGCCGACCAGCGTCACCGGCTTGCCGCTGCCCAGGCGGTAGCCCCGCTGCTCCAGGGCCCGCATAATCTCACTGGCGACCCCCAGGTTGTAGATCGGCCCGTAGCGCCGGTCGGCTGAGACGGCCACCTGGAACAGGTTGCGCAGATTGACCACAAATTGCAGCAGGTCGTAGGGGTTCTCCAGGCGGCGCCGTTCGATCCAGCGATAGAACCGCGCAAAGCTACGATCGGCGGTCAAGCCGGCATTGGTTACCGAGTAGGGGTACACATCCGGCACCACCAGAACCCCTGGCAGGCGCTTGATCGCCATCTGGCCCCAGTCAATCTCCTCCTGCGGGATCGAGGCGGCGTCAATTGCGCCAATACCCGACAGGTACACCACTGCCGATGTTGCGGGATGCTCCTCTGGCGCCTGGCCGGTCGCTGCCATCGCAGATTGGGAGGGCAACCCCGGTTTCTCGCCAAACCAGCCCGCCCACCATCCCAGGCTCTCGAAGGGCGCCAGCAGCGCCCCCAGGATGATCAGCAAGATCAGGCCGGTGAGCAACAGGCTCAACGTTGAGAGAATCATGGCGCACCTTTCCGGCTCCTGGTGGCGGCATCCTCGGGTGGAGCGGCGAGCTGGCCAGGAATATCCTGCACCCTCGCATCCATGTCCGTACCGGTAAGGAGTCTCCACAGCGCATTGCGCACGTAGATCACCGGT
>JBDNDG010000358.1:0-4839 GCA_046719255.1 Chloroflexaceae bacterium | reverse complement strand
ACTTTTTTGCGCGCCGGCACACTATGGGGGCGTGGCCGAGCGGTTGATGGCAGATGTCTTGAAAACATCCAGGCGATGAGCCTCGTGGGTTCGAATCCCACCGCCCCCTCCAGGCGTTCCACCGCACGGGGAGGTCGCATAGTGGCCTAGTGCGGCGGTTTGCTAAACCGCTACAGGGGTGACCCTGTCGAGGGTTCGAATCCCTCCCTCCCCGCCAGAACCCGGCTTTCCAGTATGAAACCGGCGCTCCCTCACAAGAGAGCGCCGGTTTTGCCTGATCGCTCACACGACCATCGCGTGCACGGCATGCATCATGGCGCTCGTGCTCGCGCGGCTGCCGGGGTGGCGCGCACCCCTGGAAGAGTCAGGCACACCGCTCACATTCGTTTGTTCGTTTCCCATTCGTTGGCGCAGTGGAGGAGTGCTGCCACATCAGGAAGCCCATCCCGGCGCAGGTGAAACCCTTTGAAGGGAGCCGTGCCGCGATCAGCGCCTGATGTAAATGGTATCCGGTCTAGAGCCGCCGGCGCGTCAGGCCGAACTGCACCAGGCACAGGGCACTTCCCACCAGCACGAGCGCAACCAGCCGCACGCCCCAGGTGGCCTGGCTCACCCACATGTCGAGCAGGATGGCTAACAGGCCGATCATCAGGCCCATCACCACAGCTACGGGGTAACTTGCCTTCACGCAGACGTTGCTCCCGTTCGAGTTCCCGGCTCCCACCAGATGATCCCTCCGTAGGGTTGTTGCACTATCGGCGCCAGCATACCGTCATCGGTTGGCGCAAACACCTCAGCGATTGCAGCGCGGATACGCGCGTCGCGCTCGGGGTCGGGCGTCAGACGCAAACGCTCACGGAGATCCACCAGAGCCTCCTCGGCACTGGTGTAGCGCATCATCCCGGCGATGGGCACCAGGTCGAGCCGCGCCGGCAGGCCGAGTTGATGGCAGGCACACAGCGTCTCCAGGGCCGCCGGCAACGGCAGACGCGGCTCCCCATGCACCCGCTCCCAGACCGGCTTCAGCGCCGCGGTGGGATGGCGCAACCCCACGAAGAGTACGCACAGGCGGCGCGCCGCTTCGTCCATACCCTTCAGAAACGGGCCGATCTCTCGCACCCCGTAGACCACATGCGCCGACAGAGCCACGTCGGCCACCGGTGGCGCCTCAATCGGCCAGCTACTGGCAATAACCGTAACATTGGTCAGACCCGCTTCGGTCACCGTCACGTCCAGTTCCGCGCGCATCGCTGGCGACGGCTCCACGGCGATCACCCGGGCCACGCGACGGGCCAGGTGCGGCAGGTAACGCCCGGTTCCCGCCCCGATGTCGAGAACCGTATCGTCCGCGCGCAGCCGCGGCAGTAGCCACTCCAGTGAAGTATCGGGCTGCGGGTGACGCCGCACCGCCGCCGCAAAGCGCCCGGCGCGATGGGCCCAGTAATCGGTGCTGCGGCCAAAGGCCGGGTCCATCGCGGCCTCGCCCTGGGCGCGCTCCCGATCGTACATCTGCCGCCACGTCTCCAACCAGTCCTGGCCGCCGGCCATGATCGGTTCGGGTGCTACCATGGTTCGTGCTTCTCCATTACGCGCGTAGCTAGAGCAGAGGATCTCCGGCGGGCGCCACCCGCCCACACTCTCCCCCGCCAGCAGGGGCGCGGGGAAACCTGGTGTCCCATGTTCCTCCCTCACCCTCCCCCGCCAGCAGGGGCGTGGGGAAACCTGGTGTCCCCATATGTTCACGTTAGCAGTGTGGTACCTTCAACAGCATTTGGTATAATAGGCCACGCGGTGGTAAACTGCAACAACCGAAGTTTAACTTCTTGCCCCCGCCGGGCCACTAACCCGCGGCGGTGTGGCAATCACGATCCGGCATGTGGCCGGTGCATTATGAAGGTGCGTGTGTATGAGCGAGCTAGGGGATCGGCTTCGGCAGGCGCGGGAGCGACAGGGGCTCTCGCTGGCCCAGGCCTCGGTTGATACCCGTATCCTTCAGGCATCGCTCGCCGCCCTCGAAGAGGGCGCCTATCAGCGTCTCCCCGGCGATGTCGTTGTACGTGGCTTCATACGTAACTACGCGCAGTATCTCGGGCTGCCCCCCGATGAGATGATTGAACTCTACCGCCGTGAACGGGGCGGCACCGATCCGATTCGCATCGTTCCCGCTACCCGGCCGCCCCGTACCCGCACCTACGTCCTGCCGAGTTTCCTCGGTGTCTTTTTTGTGACCATGGCGCTGGTTGGTCTGGCCTATGTCACCCTTAATGCCGTCGGGCGCATCGGCGACCGGGTCGGGGGGAGCGTTGCCGAGGCAACGCCAGCGGTACCACCACCCTCGCCCCTGCCAACGGTAACGCTCCCCCCGGCGCCCACCGCGAGTTCCACCCTCCCGACCCCTTCTCCGCCGCAGGCAACCGCCGATGCGCTGGCTGCCGGCGGAAGCGCCGGGCCGCCAGAGTGGCCGGCCCCTGACGTTACGCCAGCACCTTCCGCGCCCATCGTGCTGGAGATCGTCATCCCTAACAGTCGGGGCACCGAGAACTCGTGGGTCCGGGTGCAGACCGACGGGAGCACTGCCTTCGAGGGGATCATGCGCTCCGGCGAGAAACTGGTGTTTGAGGCGCAGCGGCGCGTGTTTATCCGCGCCGGCAACCCGCCTGATGTGCAGGTTACCGTCAATGGGCTACAGCAGGGACCGCTGGGCCAGGCATCTGGCCAGCCCGTCAACTGGTACTGGCCACCCAATTGAGGCCAGGTGCTGTCGGACCATCGTTGTTGGGAACGTCTATGGCAGGTGAGCATAGCTTTGATGTCGTGTCCGATTTCGAGTATCAAGAACTTGTCAATGCAGTCGATCAGGCCCAGCGCGAGATCCAGACGCGCTATGACTTGAAAGACACGAAGACAACCCTTGAACTCGGAAAGAGCGAACTGGTCATAACCACCGATAGTGAACTGTCGCTGCGGAGCGTGCGTGATCTGCTCGAGACCCGCGCCCTCCGGCGCCAGTTGTCGCTCAAGATCTTCGACTATGGCAAGGTTGAACCGACCAGCGGCGGCCGCGTGCGCCAGGTGGTGACCCTGCGCAAAGGGATCAACGCCGACCTGGCGAAAAAGCTCGTGAAGCTGATTCGCGATGAGTTTCCCAAGGTGCAGCCCCGTATCCAGGGAGAGAGTCTGCGGGTCGCCTCGAAGAGCCGTGACGAGTTGCAGAACGTGATTCGCTTCCTCAAGAGTAAAGAGCAGGAGATTGAGGTACCCTTGCAGTTTACGAATTACCGGTGATGAATGAAGTACCATATCCTGACACTGGGTTGCCCCAAGAATGCGGTGGATAGCGAGGGGATGGATGGCCTGCTCGCTGCGGCCGGGCACGCGCCGGTCGCCGCACCCGAAGACGCCGATGTGATCATTGTCAATACCTGTAGCTTCATCGCCGCGGCGCGTGAGGAGACCGTCGGCGTGCTGCGCGACCTGAGCGCCCGTAAGCGTGAAGGCCAGCGCCTGATCGCCGCCGGGTGTATGGCGCAGTCCCACGGCGACCTGCTGGCGGCAATCGAGGGTGTTGACAGCGTGCTCTCCACCCAGCGCTGGATGCAGATCGGCGAAGTGGTCGCTCCCGGCGCGCCGGTTGGCACCCCACCCGCCGATTCACAACACGCGGTGATCCCCTTGCTGGCCGCCGGCACCCCGGACGCAGCACCGCGGCCCACGCCCCCGGCGCCGCACCAGCCGTCAAGCTATGCCGACTGGCGCACCATGCCCATCCGCCGCCGCCGCAGCGCCCCCTCGGCCTACCTCAAGATCTCCGATGGCTGCAACCTCCGCTGCGCCTTCTGTACCATCCCTAGCTTTAAGGGAGACATGGCCTCCAAACCCGTCGGCGCCGTTCTGGGCGAGGCTCGCGAGCTGGTGGAGCGGGGCGTGCGCGAGATCGTGCTGGTGGCCCAGCACCTCACCGACTATGGACGTGACCTGGGCCTGCGGGATGGCCTGGCTACCTTGCTCGACGAACTCTGTCAGGTGCTGCCCGAGCAGGTCTGGGTGCGCCTGATGTACGCCTACCCCCACGGTATTTCCGAGCGCCTGATCGAGGTCATGGCAACCCGCCCGCAGATCGTGAAGTACCTGGATATGCCGCTCCAGCACGCCCATCCGGCCACGCTGCGACGGATGCGTCGCCCTCCCGATACGGAGCGCACCCTGGCCCTGATTGACGCCCTGCGCACGGCAATGCCCGACATCGCCCTGCGCTCGACTTTCATCGTCGGCTTTCCCGGCGAGACGCCGGAGGAGTTCCGCGCGCTGCTCACCTTCCTCGAACAGGCCCGGCTCGACCGCGTCGGCGCGTTTCGTTACTCCCGCGAACCCGGTACGCCCGCCGCGAACCTGCCCGACCAGGTGCGCCCCCAGGTGATCGAAAAGCGCTGGCACACCTTGATGCAGCTGCAGCAGGGCATCTCGCGCGCCTGCACCGCCCGCTGGATCGGGCGCACCCTCGAGGTGCTGATCGAGGGTCAGGGCACTGCCGGCGATGGGCGCCCTCTGGCCGTCGGGCGCTCGTTCCGCGACGCGCCGGAGATCGATGGGCAGGTGTTTGTCTGGGGTGAAGCGCCGGTGGGATCGTTCCTCACCGTTCGGGTGACACGGACCACCGATTATGACCTGTGGGCCGTGCCCGAAGGCGCAGGGGAAGCAGAGTGGAGAAGCTGAAAGCGCGAGCGGTCGTGTGCCCTCGCGCCCGGCCTGGGGATGGGAACGGGCGGTCGGCTTCGGGGCGAGCCGACGGAACCGCCACAATCTGGCTACGCCTCGCCAGTACGGGCCTGGATCGCTTGC
>JBDNDG010000357.1:0-4841 GCA_046719255.1 Chloroflexaceae bacterium | reverse complement strand
GGATGCCAAACGTTTTGAGCTTGCCACCAGTGATGATGCTCCCCTGCTGGGACAAGATGCCCTGTGCTCCATCGTCGCCCCCGCCGGGGGGAGGAGCCCGGTTTCCTCTCCCCGGCAGGGAGGGTGTGCGAGGGCCGCGCCCTTCCAGGAACATAACTATTATTTTCATTCCGGGGTTGTGCGACGCAGCCGCATGGACGGCTGATATGCACACGGGGAAACCGGGGGTTCCCCATGCCCCCACCCACGGGGACTCCAGGCGACCCCAACACCGGTTAAGGTATGGAGAAACCCGCTTTCCCCACGCCCCCTGCGCGGGAGATGTGAAGGGCTACGCCCTTCCAGAAAGACCCCCTTGCCCCGCCCGGGGCGACAGAGATTTCGCTGCGACCGGGATACCCCGATCCCCTGCCCGGGGAGCTAGAGTTTACCCACATTCAAATTGGTTTCGATCTGGCGCGCCGCGCGTGACATGGTAAAGCTGAAGATCCAGTAGATTCCGGCCACCACGAAGAACGTTTCGCGCCAGACGCCGCCGGGGATGCCGAGCCACTGGGGCTGGGTGTAGATCGCCTGCGCGGCGCCGAGCAAATCCATCAGGCCGATGATCACGACCAGCGAGGTATCCTTGAACAGGGCGATGAACTGACCAACCAGCACAGGGATAACCGCCCGCAGGGCCTGGGGCAGGGTGATCAGCAGGGTGGTCTGCACCACGTTGAGGCCCAGGGCGCGCGCGGCCTCGACCTGGCCCCTGGGAATGGCCTGTAGCCCGCCACGCACGTTTTCGGCCAGATAGGCCGCGCTGAACAGCGTGACGGCGACAATCGCCCGCACTACCGCGTCCACTCGCACCTCGGCGGGCAAAAACAGCGGCAGCATGAGCGAAGCCATGAAGAGCACCGTCACCAGCGGCACGCCACGGATCAGTTCAATGTAGGCCACGCAGAACCATTTGATCACCGGCAGGTTGCTGCGCCGGCCCAGGGCCAGGAGCACTCCCAGGGGAAACGAGAGCACGATCCCGCTGATCGCCAGGATCATGGTCAGCATCAGTCCGCCCCAGAGGTTGGTGCCGATCGTGGCCGCTCCCGCGCCGCGCAGGATCAGCACCGCCACGGGGTACAGCAGGATCCAGCCGGCCACCAGCGGCCAGCGCAACCGACTCCCACTGCGCCAGGCCACCGCCAGACCGAGCGCGGTCAGCACGGCAACACCAAACAGGAACAGGCGCGTCGAGAAGACCGGCTGTACCTGGTCGGGCGGCAGAGCCAGCGACAACAGGCCCAGCACAGCCATCGCCACACTGAACCCTGCGGCCAGGACCAGCGGGATCCCCCGCCAGGCCCCACCGCTCAGCCCGAGCAGCATGGCAATCAGCCCCACCACTAGCTCGGGCCGCCAGATCTGGTCCGGGGGATAGCGCCCAACCAGCAACAGGCGCACGTTGCTGGTCACGCCAATCCATCCCTCAGTGGTCACGATCCAGCGTAGCAAACCGCTGATCGCCTGGAAGACCACAAACAGCAGGATGATGCTGAGCAGGGTGTTCCACCAGTTGCTGAACAGGTTCTGGCGCAGCCACTCGAGCACGCCGATACTCGGGCGCGGGGCGCGGGTGCGGGACTGGGAGGCTTCTGTCGCCATTGCGTTACCTCTCGACGAGCTGCATGCGCTTGTTGTACCAGTTCATCAGCAGCGAAGTGAGCAGGCTGATGCTCAGGTACGAGGCCATGACCATCAGAATCACCGGCACGGCCTGACCGGTCTGGTTCAGCGTGGTACCGGCCACAGCGAAGAGGTCGGGGAAGCCGATGGCGACAGCGAGGCTGCTGTTCTTGGTCAGATTGAGGTACTGGCTGGTCATGGGCGGGATGATGATCCGCAGCGCCTGGGGAAAGATCACCAGGCGCAGGGTCTGCGCATTGGTCAGGCCGAGGGCGCGGGCCGCCTCGCGCTGGCCCTTGTTGACTGCCTGAATGCCGCTGCGCACGATCTCGCCGATGAAGGTGGCGGTGTAGATCACCAGCCCGAAGAGCAATGCAGCGAAGTTGGTGGTCATGGTGATCCCGCCGCTGAACCCGAAGCGCTGCAACTCAGGGATCTCCAGCGTCACCGGCCACTGGCCGGCAATCAGACGGGTCACGACGAAGCCAAGCAGGGCGATTGCGCCAGCGATCAGCAGCGCCCAGGGCAGAGCCACGCCCGGCCGGTCGCGCCGCGCGAACTGGATGCGTCGCACGATGTAGAAGCCCGCCCCGGCAATCAGCCCGGCCCAGAGCCAGGGCACCCAGGCGCCAAAATCGTCATTGGCCCGTGGCCAGGCAATCGTCACGCCGCGATTGTGCAGAAAGAGGACCTCGCCAAAGCTGATCGCCTCCTGAACCCGCGGGAAAGCCTGGCTCATCGCATACCAGAAGAACAGTTGGAGCAGCAACGGGATATTGCGCACGATCTCGACATAGACAGTGGCGATGTTGCGCAGCAGCCAGTTGTTCGAGAGGCGGGCAATCCCCAGGATGATCCCCAGGATGGTGGCGAGCACGATCCCGATACTGGCAACCCGGAGCGTATTGAGCACCCCCACCAGGAAGGCATAGGCGTAGGTGCGCGAAGGGTCATAGGGGATCGGCGACTCGCTGATCGGAAAGCTGGCGGGCTGACGCAGAAAGGTAAAGCTCGGCAGCAGGTTGGCCCGCCGCAGCCCATCCATCATGGTGCTGTAGAGGAACCAGAGCGTCCCGATCACCACCAGGGCAAAGACGACCTGGACGATAATCGCGATGGCGCGGGTATCGCGGTAAAAGGGGATTCTCGTTGGCTGACCGGGTGGCGTGATGACGGCCATGCTGTACCCTTCGCGTGCGATACGGGCCGGGGCCAGCGCAGGCCGGCACAACGCCGGCCCGCACTGGTCCCGCTGACGTGCTAGCGGAACGGCGGCGAGTAGAGCAACCCGCCCTCGGTGTAGAGCGTGTTCAGACCGCGGGGCAGGTTAAAGGGCGTATTGGGGCCCAGATTGCGGTCGTAGATCTCCGCATAGTTGCCCACGTGGCGGATCACGCGCGCGGCGAAATCGTTGGGCAGGCCGATGCCCTGGCCCAGCTCGCCCTCGATGCCAAGGAAGCGGCGGATGTTAGGATCCTGGCTATTGGCGAAGGTGCCAACGTTGGCCGAGGTGATCCCAAGCTCTTCAGCCTGGATGGTCGCGAAGACCACCCAGCGCACCGCGTCGGCCCACTGCGGGTCGCCCTGCAGCACGGAGGGCGCCAGCGGCTCCTTCGACATGGTCACGTCGAGGATCTTGTGGTCGGCCGGGTTGGCGGCCTTGGTCTGGTAGCTCACCAGTCCCGATTTGTCGGTGGTGAAGCCGTCACACTGGCCGCTATCGTAGGCGGCGAAGGTCGCATCGGCCTCCTGGAAGACTACTGCCTCGAACTGAAGGTTACGCTGGCGGAAGTTGTCGGCCAGGTTCAGCTCAGTGGTGGTGCCGGTCTGCACACAGATGCGCGCGCCGGCCATATCCTCCAGCGTTTCGATGCCGCTATCTTTGCGTACCATCATGCCCTGGCCGTCGTAGAAGGTGATCGGGGCAAAGTCGAGACCAACCGAGCCATCGCGGCCAAGCGTCCAGGTGGTGTTGCGGATCAGCACGTCAATCTCGCCTGATTGCAGCGCCGTGAAGCGCTCCTGGGCGGTCAGCGGGCGGTACTCGACCTTAGTCGGGTCGTCGAAGATCGCGGCAGCAACGGCCTTGCAGAAGTCCACATCGAAGCCACTGAAGTTCCCGGCGCTGTCAACGTTACCAAAGCCGGGCAACACCTGGTTGACGCCGCAGACCAGTTTGCCGCGGCTGATGATCGTCTGCAGGCGTCCACCGGTGGTGGGCTGGGCAGCGGCGCCACCCCCTGGCGCGGGAGCAGCAGTGGCGGCGGGGGCAGCGGTGGGGGCTGCGGCCGCCGGGGCCTCGGTGGCGGCAGCGGGCGGCGTAGCCACTGCCTGGGGTTGCTGGCCGCCACACGCCGCCAGGAGCATGGCGAGCGCGCCGGCCAGCACTGCGAGCATCTGTCGCTTCATGGGTCTCCTCAATACTCTGAGCGGCGCTGGGCCACCGACCGTTTCGGGGCGAGGCGCCGCGGCGAACCACGGGTTGTACGTAAGGCAGGTATGGGGCGCCCTGGTGAGCCGCCGCCCCCGTCACCTTCGGTGCTCAGAAACGGAGGTGTAAACAGATACACTTCAGCGACTGAGCTGCGATACGGCGCACGTGGCCGAATCTCGATACAGTTTGCGAACTTGTTACGCTTGGAATATTGCGGATTGTACCACAGCCGGCAGCCGATGGCAACCGTTCGCCTCCGGCGGGGTATGACGTCATATTCTGCGCGAAACCTGTGCGACCATGACCCTGCCGGCGCCCGGACGCCCCCGCGCACCCATAACGCCATTCACCCCGTCGGGGCGACGGGCGGCCGCGTCGTGGCGCCCCCCGGTGCCCGTACCGCCATTCACCCCGTCGGGACGACCGCCCGCCGCGCCGCGGCACCCCCCGGTGCCCGTACCGCCATTCGCCCCGTCGGGACGACCGCCGGCCGCGCCGTGGCGCCCCCCGGGTACCCGTAACGACGTTCGCCCCGTCGGGACGACGGGCGTCCGGGCGCGGCCGCCCCCGCGCACCCATAACGCCATTCGCCCCGTCGGGACGACGTAGAGACGGCCCGCCGGGCCGTCTCTACCCCTCCCGCGGTACGTTGCCCACCATTTACCCCGTCGGGACGACCGCCCGCCGCGTCGCGGCACCCCCCGGTGCCCGTACCGCCATTCACCCCGTCGGGGCGACG